>CAUUAM010000012.1:0-23569 GCA_963543165.1 uncultured Streptococcus sp.
ATAAGATTTACAAATGTAGATTTTGAAAGGAGAGGCTATGCAAATTTCCAATGCGGAGTGGCGCATCATGAAGATTATCTGGATGGAAGGCCAGCAGACCAGCACAGATTTAATCGCAGTATTGTCCGAGCGCTTTGATTGGTCGAAGTCGACCATCAAAACCCTCTTGACCCGCTTGGTGGAGAAAGGATGTTTGACGAGAGAAAAATCTGGTAAATCCTTTGTCTACTCGGCACTGTTGACGCAGGACCAGAGTTTAGACTTGGTGGTTGAGGATGTGAAAGACAAGGTTTGCTCAAAAAGAATTGTCCAGGTGATCGAGAACTTAATTGAGGAGAGTGACTTTAGGCTAGTAGATCTGAATCACTTGCAGCAGGTCCTTGAAGAAAAGAAAGCAGAGGCTGTCGAAACAGTCCGCTGCAATTGTATGTAATAGAAAGAAGGAAATTCCATGTTTGGATTGTTGATTAGTATCATTTGTTTACTTTTGGTTGTCTTTATTGCCTGGTGGTTTTTTGCAGACCATGAAAAGGTGAGCGACCATGCTCGTCAAAAATCAGGTTATCAAGAAATTGAAGTCGAAGTCATGGGTGGCTATTCGCCTGAAACCATTGTCCTGAAAAAGAATGTTCCAGCCCGCATCATTTTTAACCGCAAGGACCCCTCCTCGTGTCTCGACCAAGTGGTCTTTCCAGACTTTGGCGTTCATGAAGATTTGCCTTTGGGTGAAAAACATGTCATTGAAATTACGCCAGAAAAAGCGGGCGAATATGGGTATTCATGTGGAATGAACATGATGCATGGTCACATGATTGTGGAATAAAGGAGTAGGTATGGCAGAAAAACAAAAAGCAGTTGTGGAAAACGGAGTGCAAAAGATCCGCATTACAGCAGAAAAAGGCTATAGCCCCAAAGAATTTCAACTTCAAAAAGGAATTCCTGCTGAAATCACCTTCCATCGGCTCAATCCATCCGGCTGTTACAAGGAGATTTTATTTGAAGATCAGGGGATTTTAGAGCCTTTGGAAGTTGGTGTGGATAAGGTGATCTCCTTTACACCTACAGAAACAGGGGACTTTGAGTTTTCATGTGGAATGAAGATGCAAAAAGGTTCCTACACGGTTGTGGAAAAACGCCGTCGTGTCTTAAGTTTGCTGGATCGCTTTTGGATTACCAGCATCTTTACCCTCCCTTTATTGATCTTGATGATCGGGATGATGGCAGGGGTTATATCGCATCCAGTCAGTCACTGGGGGACCTTTCTAGCGACAACGCCGATCATGTTGGTGGCAGGAGTGCCGTTTATCAAAAGTGCCTGGGCCTCATTTAAGAAGCACCATGCCAATATGGATACCTTGGTAGCACTTGGAACCCTGGTAGCCTACGTCTATAGCGTGTTTGCCCTCTTTGCTGGTCAACCGGTATACTTTGAAAGTGCGGGCTTTATCCTCTTCTTTGTCCTCTTAGGGCAAGTCTTTGAGGAACGCATGCGTAAAAATGCCTCCAAGGCTGTGGAAAAGTTGTTGGATTTGCAGGCAAAAACGGCTCAAGTTCTCCGTGATGGAGAGTATGTCGAAGTGGCGGCGGAAGATATCCACATTGGTGACTTGATTCGGGTCCGTCCTGGGGAAAAGATTGCGGTGGATGGGACGATTGTAGAAGGAAGTACGACCATTGATGAGTCGATGGTGACAGGTGAAAGCCTGCCTGTGGAAAAGTCAGTTGGTGATGCAGTTATTGGCTCCACTATCAACAGCAATGGGACCATTCTCTTTAAGGCTGAAAAAGTCGGTAGTGAGACCCTCTTGTCGCAAATTGTAGCCTTTGTTAAAATGGCTCAATCCAGTCGTGCTCCCATTCAAGATTTGACGGACAAGATTTCGGGCATCTTTGTTCCAGCGGTGACGATTTTGGCCATTGCGACTTTCTGGGTTTGGTCCGTGCTTCTGGGGGCATCGATTCAAGAGGCTATGCTCTATGCAGTCTCTGTTCTCATTATTGCCTGTCCTTGTGCCCTTGGTTTGGCAACCCCAACAGCCCTTATGGTCGGAACTGGTCGCAGTGCCAAGATGGGGGTTCTGATTAAAAATGGAACGGTTCTTCAAGAAGTTCAAAAGATTCAAACTGTTGTATTTGATAAGACAGGGACCATTACCATTGGCCAACCACTTGTAACCGATGTTGTAGGAGAGGAAGCGCGTGTCTTGACACTGGCAGCTAGTCTTGAAACTTTTTCAGAACATCCACTAGCCCAAGCGGTGTTATCAAAAGCGGAAGAAAAAGGTCTGGTGTTATCCCCTGTGGAAAACTTCCAAGCAATTGAAGGAAAAGGAGTCCAAGGTCAGATCGATCAGCAGTTGGTGACCTTGGGAAATGGCAAACTTCATGACGGAACAGCGATGGATCCGGAGCTTGAAAAACGGATGGTAGAGTTGCAAAAACAGGCCAAAACCGTTATCAGTTTGGCTGTGGACGGTCAAGTGATTGGCTTGATTGCCATTCAGGATGCTCCAAAGGCAAGCTCAAAAGAAGCAATCAAAAAGCTCAAAGAACGGGGCTTGAAAACGGTCATGCTAACAGGAGATAATGAACGGGTGGCCCAGGCTATTGCTAGTCAAGTGGGGATAGACACCGTCATCGCTGATGTTCTCCCACAAGAAAAAGCTAGCGTCATCCAAAAACTGCAAGAAAATAGTAAGGTCGCCTTTGTCGGAGATGGCATTAATGATGCTCCAGCTCTCTCGATCGCAGATGTGGGGATCGCCATGGGATCTGGAACGGATATTGCGATAGAGTCCGGTGGTATCGTGCTCACGCAAAATGATTTGCTTGGCGTTGTGCGCGCCTTTGATATGAGTCAAAAGACCTTCCACCGGATCTTGCTCAATCTCTTCTGGGCCTTTATCTACAATGTCATTGGGATTCCAATTGCTGCGGGAGTCTTTGCAGGCCTGGGGTTGACCCTCAATCCAGAACTAGCAGGTCTGGCCATGGCCTTCAGTTCCGTGTCTGTTTTGACCAGCTCGCTGCTCCTCAATGTCGCAAAGATTGATTAAAGAAAATAAGAAGTGGTACAGAATTCTGTATCACTCTTTTTCTCTTTTCCTTAGAGCGACGAGGGAAAAGAGAGGGTATGGAAATATAGTATAATACCCTATTGTAGGATAGTTTGTGAAAATTTCTCAAAAAGTGCATCTGTTATGGAATAGGGATTGAGCATCTCTGAGCAGATCCTTATACATGTGAATCTCTTTGTGATAAATTAATACTGTAATCGTTTTGTAAATCGTTTTCATGAGAATAGTCAGAATAAACTCATTTTCAAAACGATATCTGATCGCAAAGATGAAGTAGAAGCGCTATGCTGCATTTTTCAGGATCAAAATAGATTTAAAGGAGAGTTAGAATGACTCAAGGGAAAATTACTGCATCTGCAGCAATGCTTAACGTATTGAAAACATGGGGCGTAGACACCATCTACGGTATCCCATCAGGAACACTCAGCTCATTGATGGACGCTTTGGCTGAAGACAAAGATATCCGTTTCTTGCAAGTTCGCCACGAAGAAACAGGTGCTCTTGCAGCGGTTATGCAAGCTAAATTTGGCGGCTCAATCGGGGTTGCAGTTGGTTCAGGTGGTCCAGGTGCGACTCACTTGATTAACGGTGTTTACGATGCAGCTATGGATAACACTCCATTCCTTGCGATCCTTGGATCACGTCCTGTTAACGAACTCAACATGGATGCTTTCCAAGAACTCAACCAAAACCCAATGTACAACGGTATCGCTGTATACAACAAACGTGTAGCTTACGCAGAACAATTGCCAAAAGTCATTGACGAAGCTTGCCGTGCTGCCGTTTCTAAAAAAGGTCCAGCTGTTGTTGAAATTCCAGTAAACTTTGGTTTCCAAGAAATCGACGAAAACTCATACTACGGTTCAGGTTCATACGAGCGTTCATTTATCGCTCCTGCATTGAACGAAGTTGAAATCGATAAAGCGGTTGAAATCTTGAACAATGCTGAACGCCCAGTGATCTACGCTGGTTACGGTGGTGTGAAAGCTGGTGAAGTGATTACTGAATTGTCACGTAAAATCAAAGCACCAATCATCACAACTGGTAAAAACTTCGAAGCGTTCGAATGGAACTACGAAGGTTTGACAGGTTCTGCTTACCGTGTTGGTTGGAAACCAGCCAACGAAGTGGTCTTTGAAGCAGACACAGTTCTTTTCCTTGGTTCAAACTTCCCATTTGCTGAAGTTTATGAAGCCTTCAAGAACACTGAAAAATTCATCCAAGTCGATATCGACCCTTACAAACTTGGTAAACGTCATGCTCTTGACGCTTCTATTCTTGGTGATGCAGGTCAAGCAGCCAAAGCGATCCTTGACAAAGTAAACCCAGTTGAGTCTACTCCATGGTGGCGTGCAAACGTGAAGAACAACCAAAACTGGCGTGATTACATGAACAAACTCGAAGGTAAAACTGAGGGTGAATTGCAATTGTACCAAGTCTACAATGCCATCAACAAATACGCTGATCAAGACGCTATCTACTCAATCGACGTAGGTGACACTACTCAAACATCTACTCGTCACCTTCACATGACACCTAAGAACATGTGGCGTACCTCTCCACTCTTTGCGACAATGGGTATTGCCCTTCCTGGTGGTATCGCTGCTAAGAAAGACAATCCAGATCGCCAAGTATGGAACATCATGGGTGACGGAGCCTTCAACATGTGCTACCCAGACGTGATTACCAACGTTCAATACGACCTTCCAGTTATCAACGTTGTCTTCTCAAATGGTAAATATGCCTTCATCAAGGACAAATACGAAGACACAAACAAACACTTGTTTGGTTGTGACTTCCCTAATGCTGACTATGCGAAAATCGCTGAAGCTCAAGGTGCTGTAGGGTTCACTGTAAACCGTATCGAAGATATCGATGCAGTTGTTGCCGAAGCTGTGAAACTCAACAAAGAAGGTAAAACTGTTGTTATCGATGCTCACATCACTCAACACCGTCCACTTCCAGTAGAAGTACTTGAATTGGATCCAAAACTTCACTCAGAAGAAGCAATCAAAGCCTTCAAGGAAAAATACGAAGCAGAAGAACTCGTACCATTCCGCCTCTTCTTGGAAGAAGAAGGGTTGCAATCACGCGCAATCAAATAATATTTCCCGTCGAAAATCAAATGTAAACGGCCTTATCTTCACCTTGCCGTACTCCAGTACAGCCTGCAGTTCGATGTCTTGTTTATTCTTTGATTTTCTTAGAGAGAAAAATAAAAAGATCGGAGTCATCCGGTCTTTTTAAGTTGAATAAATTGCATATATATAGTTGAATTCGCTTTCTTTTTTTGCTATTATAAATATAAGATAGTAACGATAGAATTTTTTAAATAATATAGGAAAGAGAAATATTTGATATAAAAGTTTTAGCATATAATTCTAAAGGTAAAAAAATCTCAAGTTACAATATAGTTTATTATCCTATATGAGTTGTCTTATTAATTTTTTTATTTTTAGTTAAGAAAGTAGGTGTCTTATATGCAAAAAAAGGATATTTATCTAATCTGTGTGACCATGATTATCTGTTCAATTATTATTGGTTTGATTGTAGGAAGTTTTATTTTGCACGGTCTTGAAGATATTGCTGCATTAATTGACCACGGTTTGATGACGATTAATCAATCCATTAATTGATAAAAGCAATTCATTTTTACATTTTAGGAATCAAACAGATCGGAGCAATCCGGTCTTTTTTATCGTAGACAAAGTCTTCTTTGAAACTTTCCTTAGGTGAGTACGGACGTCAGCGAACTTCAAAGAAGTTCCATGACTAATTATTGAGCCTAAGGTCTCAATAATTCCGTGTACCTGAAACAAATATGTTTCAGGTACTTTTCTCACGGCGGAAAGTTTCGGTAGATGATTGAATAATTTAAAAATAGAAATCATTCTTATTTTTTTAGAAAAGCTGCTATTGAATGAGGCGAAAAAACAATTTGTATCCATTCTAGAAAATCGGAGTCATTCGGTCTTTTTGCGTTGCGCATGAATGGTAGTTCTCTTAGAATAGTATCAGTTTTTCATAGGATCTTGTAGGATTTTTTGGAAAGAGAAGGGTATAATAGAACTATCAAATCAAGTGAGGTAGAGATATGACCAAAAAACTGACTTTTCCAGATGGTTTCCTTTGGGGTGGGGCAACGGCTGCTAACCAGTGTGAGGGAGCTTATAATGAAGATGGCCGTGGTTTGGCCAATGTGGATGTGGTACCGATTGGGCCTGATCGTCACGCGATTATTACGGGGCAGAAAAAGATGTTTGACTTTGAGGAAGGTTATTTCTATCCTGCTCAGGATGGAATTGATATGTACCATCGCTACAAGGAAGACATTGCCCTTTTTGGGGAAATGGGCTTTAAAACCTATCGTTTGTCCATTGCTTGGTCTCGGATCTTCCCAAAAGGGGATGAACTGGAGCCAAACGAAGCGGGTCTACAGTTCTATGAAGACCTCTTTAAGGAGTGTCACAAGTATGGTATTGAACCCTTGGTGACCATTACCCACTTTGACTGTCCCATGCATTTGATTACTGAGTATGGAGGATGGCGCAGTCGCAAGATGTTGGAATACTACGAACGTCTCTGCCGAACCCTCTTCACTCGCTATAAGGGCTTGGTCAACTACTGGCTGACCTTTAATGAAATCAATATGATCCTTCATGCACCTTTTATGGGAGCAGGTCTCTGCTTCGAAGAAGGGGAGAATGAGGAGCAAGTCAAATACCAGGCGGCTCACCATGAATTGGTCGCTTCCGCCATTGCCACCAAGCTTGCCCATGAGATTGATCCGAACAACAAGGTCGGCTGTATGCTGGCAGCAGGGCAACATTACCCGCATACCTGTGCTCCGCGAGATGTCTGGGCTGGTCTAGAAGAAGACCGCAAGAACTATTTCTTCATCGATGTGCAGGCGCGTGGGGAATACCCTAACTATGCTAAGAAAGAGTGGGAGCGTCAGGGAATCACGGTTGAGATGACTGAGCAGGACCTGCAATTGTTGAAAGACTATACAGTGGACTTTATTTCCTTCTCCTACTATGCCAGTCGAGTCGCTTCAGGCGATCCAGCTGAAAGGGAGAAAACAGCGGGCAATATCTTCGCTTCTCTCAAGAATCCCTACCTAGAAAGCTCGGAATGGGGTTGGCAGATTGATCCTCTTGGTCTCCGCATTACCCTCAATACCATCTGGGATCGTTATCAAAAGCCTATGTTTATCGTGGAAAATGGGCTTGGAGCAGTCGATACGCCTAATGAAGAGGGCGAGATCGAGGATGATTACCGGATTGACTACTTGGCTGCCCACATCAAGGCCATGCGGGATGCTATCCATGAAGACGGCGTCGTCCTCTGGGGCTATACGACTTGGGGATGTATTGATCTCGTCTCTGCCGGAACAGGAGAAATGAAGAAGCGCTACGGCTTTATCTATGTCGATCGGGACAATGAAGGAAAAGGAACCTTAGCCCGTTCGCGCAAGAAATCCTTCTATTGGTACAAGGAAGTCATTGCGACCAATGGGGCATCTGTTAAATAAACGTCTCCTGTACAGCCTTCATCATCTTCTGGATACCTCTCTGACAGCAAACTAAAAAGCTTAGAATCCCAACTGCAAGCTGGGGTCCTAAGCTTTTTGTATGTAGTTAAGCCAAGTTTTACTGATTTACTGGTCGTAGTCTAAGGCGTTGTTTTCGATGACAAACTTAGATTCAGCGGTAATGCTAGCTTCTCCTAGTTGCAACTGCGAACTGCCATCTGGTTTCAGGATGTGCCACTGACCGTCCTTGTGAGCAAAGATAGCCTGAAATGTGACGTTTTCACTCTTGTCTCGAATGGGTAGAACAAATGCTTGATCTGTATTCTCTAAGAGAATCTCTTCTTTTTTTTCAAAGTTATAGATATAAAATTGCCCAGTTCTTTGTCCCAAACCATGAAGTTCATCGACTTTTTGCCACTGCTCAAACTTATTCCGAACAAGGGATTCATGATACAGCTTGTTGAAGGTTTCGTTCCGTTTCTTCGTTTCTTCCTCGTCTAGTGTTTTCTGAAACTCTGCAACCTTTTTAGTCGTTTGGATGGTTTGTTTGTTTTGCTCCCTGATTTGCTGGCGGTGGATGACTCGCATCATTCTTGCAGCAACGCCCAGGATGACAAGGATGGATACAAGACTGATTTTAGTTTTAGCATGATTTTTCATAGATGAGTCTCCCTATTCTGTCATTGGTCCTATTATACCCTTTGAAAGAAAGGATCGTCAAGTTCATCTTGTGATGATCTAACATGCAGATCTACCTGGGTACTATAGGATTTTATCAGATTTTCATTGACGAAGGACCCTTTATTTGATAGGCTAGAGAAATAGGAATGAGTTGTCAATCAAAGAAAAAAGGAGCTGGGTAAGTGGCACGCGTTTTATTAATTGAGGATAATAATGATATCCAAGAAATTTTGTATAGTCTCTTAAGTGAAGACCATGAGGTGCTTCAGGCTTTTTCAGGTACAGAAGGGCTGCGGCTCTTCCAGCAAGAAAGCATTGATTTGGTCCTTCTTGATATCATGCTTCCAGGGAAAAATGGGGATCAGGTCCTTGAGGAGATCCGTTTGCAGAGTCAGGTGCCGGTCATCATGATGACAGCTCTTGGAGACAAACACCTCATTAGCCAGTATCTCCTTGCAGGCGCCAATGATTATATTGTCAAACCCTTTAATTTGGATGAGGTGGCGGCTCGGGTGACGGTGCAACTGCGAAATAACATCACTCTGGCACAGGAAGCACCATCATCGAAAAAGCTGACTGTTAAAAATCTGGTCCTAAATCCAGAAACTTTTGAACTGGAGTCTGGAGCAAAAACGCTTCGCTTGGGAAAAAAAGAATTTCAAATTTTCGAAACCTTACTGGCACATCCTAAGAAGATTTTCACCAAAGAAGAATTATATGAAGCGGTCTGGGAAGAAGTCTATCTGCCTGGAGATAATACGCTCAATGCCCAACTGAGCAATCTCCGAAAGAAAATTGCTCAGCTCGATTCGAATGAGGATTATATTGAAACCGTCTGGGGCTTGGGTGTTCGCTTGAAAGGAGACCAGTAATGTGGGGAGTCGTTCTAGTTCTAGTCATCCTAGTCCTTCTATTAGGACTGGGCTACCTTCGCTTGCTTTCTGCCTTAAAGGATTTGCAGGAGCAAATCCAAAAGAAGCTCCAAAATGGGAGTGGGGTACGGTTGACCTCTCAGGTCTCAAAAAAAGAATTGGTCGCCTTGACCAAGCAGGTCAGTGATCTCTTTGAGCAGATTGAGCGGACCAATCGGATTGCCTTTCAAGAGAAGAAGACCTTAGATATGGCCATCAGTAATATTGCTCACGATATCCGGACGCCTTTGACCATTGCATCTGGTTATACCCAACAAATTATCAAGGGTGGGACGCAAGAAGAGGAAAAGCTGAAGAAAATTGCTGCTAATCTTCAAGTCGTCTCGAAACGCCTAGAGTCTCTCTTGGAATACAGACGCTTGATGGAGGGAGCCATTCAGCCTCGAATTTCAGATGTCAATCTCAGCCAAGTCCTAACCCAGCAGTTGTTCCAGTATTATGATAGCTTGTCTGGAGCGGGAATTGTCTTAGAGGTAGAGCTAGAAGAGCATCTCCATTATGCTACCGATCCGGAGCTTTGGGAGCGCCTCTTGCAAAATATGCTTAGCAATGTCCTCAAGCATGGGAAAGAAAAGGCCCGCTTGACCCTGACTTCGGATGCGGACACGATTCGGGTTGAACTACGTAATATCGTGCAACAACCGATTCAGCACCTAGACCAACTAGCCAGCCGCTTCTATTCGGAAAATCTATCAGACACAGAAGAGTCTTCTGGTTTGGGTCTCTACATCATTCAAAATTTTGTAGAGATCTTAGGGGGAGATTTGCAACTAGCAACGGAGGCAGACTGGTTTCTCTTAACCATTACATTAAGAAAAAAGGCTTGAGCACTGCTCAAGCCTTTAGATGTAGACAAACTATTATTTTACATTAAAACAGCTAGATACTTTTCAAAAAAAGATTTTTATTTATAGTCATTTAAGAAAATTTAAAACTTTCCGCTGTGAGAAAAGTGCCTGAAACACAATAGTTTCAGGCACTCGGGAGTTTTGAGACCTTAGACTCAAAACTAAGTCATGGAACTTCTTTGAAGTTCGCTGACGTCCGTACTCACCTAAGGAAAGTTTCTAAAATTACTTTGTCTTCAATCTAAGGCTTGACCAATCGTCAAGCCTTATTTTTATAAATCTTTGTGTTTAAAGGTAGCGAGTCCTAGGAAGCCGAAAATAAGGATGAAGCCAAGGGCGATCGAGAGGGTGTTGTTGGTTGCTGTCGTACTTTGGACCATAGAATATTGGAATTCCAAGTTTAGATAGTGCAAAATATCAATATCTTTAAAGAAGAGCGCAGGAAGGCTTAAGAGGATATTTCCAATAAAGTAACCAACGAAGGCCAAGGTGATGGATTGGCTAGCGTAAAGGAGGAAGGAGATGATGCTGACCCAAGCCAGGGTGGAGAGGAACTGAATCAGGACGGTCAGTCCAAAATGAGTGAGGAAGTGCTCTGGCATGATGCCAAGTCCATTGTAGAGGGTCGCGATCAAGAAGACGAGACCATAAGAAACAAGAAATTGGAAAAGAGCAATGGTCAGAATAACTGCACTTTTGGCAAAGTAGTAGCTGGTGCGAGAAACGCCATAGGCTAGACTATTCTTGTATAAGTTTTGTGTTAAATCTGTTCCCAGGACCAAGGTGATGACAATAATGGTGAAGAGAATGGTCACACTGATGCTGGCGGAGTAGTTGGTCAAGGCTTTAAAGCCCGTCCAAACTTCTGTCGCTTGGGGGAGTTTGGATTCCGTATTGACACCGACGTGACCAGTAGCGCCAAAAATGACTCCAGACAGGATGTTGAGAACGAGAATGGCTTCTGTAATCCAAAAACCTTTGGAGCGAAAAAGTCTATAAAAATCTGCTTGAATGGTATGCAACATGATAAATCTCCTAAATGAAATGTGTGGGATAAGTAATACAAGACGGTGCTTTGACTAGTCTACCAAGTCCGTGAAGAATTTCTCCAAATCTTGGCGGGCATAGTAGATTTCGTCCACATCAATATCTGCTTGAACGAGAGCTTTGACAATGACTTTAATATCGTGAGTTTGGCCGAAAATATGGATTTCTCCATACTTATCGATGACCTTGATGCGATGATGGAGTTGATCCTGGATTAGTTGACTCGCAAGGGCTAGCTGGCTGGTCTTAAGAATGATGTAATCTTCTCCCTGTTCTTCGAATTCAGCCTTGCTAATTTCTTTGATCAGGCGGCCTTGGTCGACAATGCCAAAGCGGTTAGCAACCAGATAGAGTTCAGAGAGGATGTGACTGGAAATGAGAATGGTCATGCCGAGTTCATCATTGAGGCGCTTGATCATCTGACGGAACTCCTTGATTCCGACCGGATCAAGGCCATTGATGGGTTCATCTAGAATGAGGAAGTCGGGTTTGGCAATGAGCGCGATGGCAATTCCCAACCGTTGTTTCACCCCCAGTGAAAAATCACGGAATTTCTTTTTCCCAGTATTACTCAGGCCCACATAGTTCAGGGTTTCTTTGATGACCTGGTCGGGATTCGGAATATGGCGTGCCTTGCAATAGTAGACTAAGTTTTGGTAGGCGGTCATATGCTTGTGAGCCACGGGACTCTCAATGACGGATCCGACACGTTTCAGGGCTTGCGTCCACTGGGAGCGATTGGAAGAAGCAAAGAGGGAGACGCTTCCGTCCGTTTCTTGAATCAGCTGGGTGATGACCTTGATGAGGGTGGTTTTCCCAGCTCCGTTCTTACCGATCAGGCCGTAGACATCGCCTTTGCGAATGCTCAGACTCACGTCATTTAAGGCGTATTGTTGACCAAATTTTTTACTCAAATGGGAAATTTCTAATACTTTTTCCATGGTTTTCTCCTTCGTCCAAATGACTAGTTGTTTTCTTTACACTCTTAGTATACAGCTAGCTTTTCAAATAACTATCAAGCAATTCTAAAATATTTCTAAAAAAACGACTAACCTTTTAAAAGTTAGTCGTTACTTGTAGTTTAAGTTTTCTAGAGGCTTTCCTTAAGTGAGGACGGACGTCAGCGAACTTCGAAGAAGTTCCATGACTTAGTTTTGAACCTAAAGTTTCAAAACTCCCGAGTCCTTGAAATATCACTATTTCAAGGACTTTTCTCACGGCGGGAAGCCTCAAGGTATTTATGAGTAACTTTAGAAAATAAACATTTCTTTAAATTTCTTGATTTTTTAAGTTATGTAACATGAAAAATACTTTATCTACATTAAGAGCAACTGTTTTTAAAGCCAGCCTCTTCATTTTAAAAACCGGCAACAAACTCTTTGATGGCTTGTGCGAGTTCATAGGGTTTCTCGGTATTGAGGACATGACCTCCGTCTGCGATTTCTTGATAGCGACCTTTGGGCAGGAGTTTTGCCAACTTCTTAGAAGAAGATCGATTGGCCCAGTCTTTGCTGCCACAAATCACCAAGCTAGGAAGAGAGCAAGCTTTAGCGGTATCGGTTAGATTGAGTCCTTTTAATTCGGTCAAGATTTGAAGCATCTGTTGTTTATTGGCATCTTGCTTTTCAAAGAAATGCTTGGGAAGCAGACGAAAGAGGAGAATCTGGAGCCTGTAGAGGGGATTGGTGGTGAGTTTGTATTGTGCCCCTGCAAGCACCAAGCCCTTGAGTTGCGGGAAGTCTTGCTTAGAGAGATCAAGGGCGAGAACACCACCTAGGGAGAGTCCTACTAGAATAAAGGGTTCGCTCTCCTGCTGGAGGCGTTCCATCAGTCTTTCTTTGACTTCCTGGTAGCTTTCTTTTGGATGAGAGAAAATATCAAAAGTTTTGGAGTGTA
Source organism: uncultured Streptococcus sp. (assembly GCA_963543165.1). Taxonomy (GTDB): domain Bacteria; phylum Bacillota; class Bacilli; order Lactobacillales; family Streptococcaceae; genus Streptococcus. Next base: position 13,016 of record CAUUAM010000012.1, read on the forward strand.
AGGGGGAAAGAGCATATTGAACCCCTTGCCAAGAGAGAACGTCCTGCCCTAAACCATGTAAAAAAATGAGTTTCATTATGAGTCCTTTCCTTGAAAATCGAGTTCGTAGAGACCACGAAGAGCATTGCAGGCATAAATACGATCTGCGTTTTTTAAATCGTTCAGCGTCAAGAGTTTTTCTTCCACCTGCTGGGTCTCAAGAAGATGGCACCGGTAGATGCCATCGAGGATAGGGAGGCTAGCTGGTGGGGTATAGAGCTTGCCCTTGATTTCAAGAACGAGATTACCAATCGTCGTTTCTAACAAGCTGCCATCAGGCAGATAGAAGATCTGCTCGTGATGGTTAGCTGCTAGATGATTTCTCTGGTTAGTCTTGAAAAAGGTAAATGGCGTCGCTAGATCCAGCTTTTGCTCGGTCAGTTGGGCCTGCAGATAGCTAGCTGGTAAGTCTGTTAACTCCGTGATCATCAGTTGGAAGCTTCCGTTTTTCTGCAAGGCTATCCGACAACGATAGTCAAGGCTAGGATCTACATGAGTGAGCTCTTCTTGAAGGTCCTTCAGGAGTTTTGGCTCATTATAAGGATAGGCAAAGTAGCGGCTGGCCTCTCTCAAACGGGTCAGGTGTTGTTCTAAGAAAGTCAGCTTTCCTTGATGGATGCGACCTGTTGTCAAGAGATCAAATCGAGGCTCTTGTCGGTAGAGGACAGCCGATTTTTGTTTGGTTTCCTGGTATTCGCCTTCCCATTTACTATCCCAAGTAATGCCACCCCCTACGCCATAGATAGCTTTGGTGCCTTGCATCTGAAGGGTCCGGATGGCTACATTAAAAATCCGTTTGCCTTTTGGCAGAAGGATTCCGATCGTTCCACAGTAGACTCCCCGAGGAGCAACCTCTGTCTTTTGGATGATTTCCATGGTGGAGATTTTCGGTGCTCCTGTAATTGAACCACAAGGGAAGAGGGCTTGGAAGGTTTGGACCAGGTCGATCTCTGGGCGCAAGCGACTTTCAATGGTCGAGGTCATCTGCCAAACAGTGGAGTATTGCTCCACTTGGCAGAGACGGGTCACCTGCTCACTTCCAATTTCCGAAATCCGATTCATATCATTGCGCAGGAGATCCACGATCATCATGTTTTCCGCCCGATTTTTGGGATCTGCTTCTAGCCAGGCTGCCTCTTCAAGATCAGCTTGGTTGGTGAGACCGCGACGAGTGGTTCCCTTCATGGGGCGCGTGGTCAGTAGCCGGTCGTCTTGCTTAAAAAAGAGTTCAGGGCTGATGGAGAGGATGGAGACATCATCGTGCTGGATGAAGGCATTGTAATGAGCCTTCTGCTCTACTACTAGTCGGTTGTAGATGGCCAAAGGATCAGCCTCTAGCTCTTGAGAAAGCTGGACAGTATAGTTGACCTGGTAGGTGTCTCCCTGGCGGATGTGGTGATGAATGGACTTGATCGCTTCTTGGTAGGCAGGAGCCTCGACCTCTTCATTCCAATTGGCTGGAAGGTCCACAGCCTCGTAGTCCTCTGGAAAAGGAAGGGTCTCGACTTCCTCATGAATGGTGAAATAGAGGAGATACTCTCCCATGAGGGGTGCAGGATGGACAGCTAATTTTTTCTCAAAAGCAGGAGCGGCTTCATAGCTGACATAGCCAACGGCATAAAAACCAGCCTCCTGATAGGCTTCTACCTCTCTTAGAAGAGTCTCTATCTGGTCGAGGTCTCTGGTCTTTAATTCCTTTATGGGCTCGGTGAAAAGGTGTCTCAATCCAAGTTCTTTAAAATCAATAATCGTTTGTTTGTGCATGCTTTGAGTATACCAAAAATAGAGCTGGAAAGGTAGCCTGAAGGAGGAAGTTGTCCGATCTATTTCTTTTACAAGGTGGCCTTCTTTGTTAATTATACTATTTATATTTTGCCATCTTATCGTTGTTTTATTTTCTTGCACTTGAATAGCAATGAGAGGAAATCAAGTCGAAAAATAACTTGTAATATAGACATTTGTGCAAAAAATGTCTATATTACAAACGTGTTACAATTGTATTTCAAAAATGTATTTTTTAAAGAAAAGACCTATGATAAAATGGATAAGAAGGCCGAATGAAGTAGGCGGACAACAACAAAAGGAGATAAAACATGAAAAAGCTTAGTTCATTATGGAAAAACTTTTTGAAAAAAGGTTTTGCCATTTTAACGATTCTCATGATGCTAGGCCAGATTGGTCAAGGGGCTGTAACTGCCTATGCCAATCAGCTAGCAGTTGGAGATAATGGAGCCTTGGATGTTACCCTCTTGTACGGGGACAAACAAGACCATCCAGGTGGCATGTCCTATTCTACAGGGGATACCATGTCTGGTTATATCCAGATTACCCCTAAAAATTTGACAACCGATATTAACGATGTCACGATTACCTTGAATGTACCAGGCAAGTACCTCAGAGAAGTCAGCATTCCAGACTTTAATAGTGCCTCAGAGCATGATAAACCAACGGTAACAAAGGTTGGTGATGACTATCAAGTCACCCTTCACTTTAAAAATTACCAAAAATCAGAAGTGTTGACCTTACCTTTTATCGGGAAGTTTACAATCGGGTATCCACCGACGAATTACTCGCTAGATATCACAGGAACCTTGAACATCAATGGGCAGGAAACAGCGCTCAATGATATCATTTGGAAACCTAAGTACAACGACTATCGCTTCACCAAGTACATCAACCAAAACTTGAACGAAGCCATGTCTAAGGACTATGCGGAAGCAATGCCAGGTGTGGTCAAAGGCGAAGATGGAAAGAACTATATTGAAACACCATCTTCTGTCCCATTTGCCTTCCAATTGGACGGAATGCGTGGTCAATACGGTGGTCAATACCGTCAGTTAGAATCAGCAACGATTACTGATAAGTTGCCAACCTATACAGATAAGAACGGGAAGACTCGTACAGCTGTTCTCGATACAGCCAAGTCAGAAGGCTGGGTAGACAATGGAGATGGCACCGTTTCGAAGACCTTCAAGGCGGATGCAAACAACAATCCAGCAGCTTATCACCAAGAATTTATGACCAAAATCAAGGATACTAGTTACCTCTACTTGAAATTCCCTGATTTGGTATTAGAAAAAGACCAAACCCTCAAGGACGTCCTTAGCAAGGATTTGACCAACACTGGTAGTCTAGTAGGAATTCCTGCCAATCGTGGAGAGGGAGAACCAGATATTACTGCGGAAGATTCCCTTATTTTCCGTTTGACTTCGCGTGACCTTGAAGGTGCCGGAAGCTTTGCTAAACAGGCGGATGGGGATGTTTATGACTCAACAGAATACAAGGCTGCAAACTACAAGTGGATTCTAAAATTTCATAATAACACCCCTGCATCTCAGAAGAATTTCGTCTTTTATGATGAGACTGTGGACCCTCGCTTGAAGTTTACCAGGATCGATTATAGTCGCCTGATGGAAGGAAACTATGGGATTGGGAAACAAATCCATACCCTTGTCAAACGAATCATCCTGACCATGGAAGATGGTAGCACCAAAGAAATCCAGTCAGAAGCAGATAAAGACGGAAACGGTCTAATTGATTTGACCAAGTATGGAACCGTTGTGGGCTGGCGGATGGAAATGAAGGATGATTTTGTCCTTCAATCTGGTCAGGGAATTCGCCTCAATACCTATACAAGCTTCAAGGATCCGGAAAAGACCCGTTACGACGAAAATGATGTAACCAAAAATGTCTACAAGAATACAGGCCGTGTGACTTATAAAACACAGTCAAATGTGGCCAAAGATCAGTCAGCGGATTGGACCTTCAAGCTCATCCCTATGAAGGAAAGTTTTGAAATTGCAAAAACGACTGACTACAATGATGTTCGCTATACCGATGGACAAAATATTCGCTTTGGTTTGATGGCAACGAAAGTCGTTTTAGATCCTGATAAGGATTATGGAGACCTACGGATTATTGATCTTTATGATCCGAATACCCTTAAAGTCGATTTTAAAGATTTTGAGAGAAACCTTGCCTCTAGTGAAAAAGGGATGAAATTCCTTAAGAGCTACGAGGTCATTAAAAATTACCACAATTCAGGTCGAACCGCTATTGTGATGCATTTGGACCAAAAAGAGTTTATTAAAGCTTCTCTTATGGATCTTAATCGTGTGCGTTTACCGTTTATCGTGGCCGATTTAAAAGGAAAAGATGACGGTGGAACCTTCACCAATAAAGTATATGTGGCAGGAGACGGAATCCACGATCTTGAAAATGCCAACCCTGATCGAGTTACCGAAGACGTCTATGACCTAAACGGGAATGGTTCAACAACGGATAAGATTCCTTATGCTCAATCAAACTATACAATTGTCGCAGCTGAAGGGATCTATGCCCGCAAATACATCGCTAAAAATGATGATCTATCCGATGCATCGACTGTCACTCGTACCTTCAAGCCTGGTGAAACCTTTAACTACAAGATCACCATTAAAAATAATACAGATAAGCCAGTCGAAGACGGAGTTGTTTACGATGCTCTACCAAAAGTACACGATGTCAATACCCTAGATGGGTCGAATCGTTTGACTGAATATACGGTTAGCCTCCGTGGACCTGTATCTGCTCCTGAAGGCTGGACAGTCTACTACACGACAGATCCTAGTGTCACAAGCGACACCATGGAGCAGGCAGCAGATAAGGATATCTGGACGACAGCTGTAGCAGATTACAGTCAAGTGACGGGTATCAAGTTTGTGGCTGATAAAGGTACGACGATCCCAGCACGTAGCGAAGCAAACTTTGGTGTCCCAGTTGTCAACCCAACTGAGTTGACAAAAGACGTCAAAGACTTGATGCAAAAACGGACCAAAGATAACGAAGACAACGGTGGACGTTCAGGTGTCGTCCAAGCCCATAACCAATTTGGTTACAAGGCCAAAGGCCACGAAGGAAACCGTGAGTCGAATACTGTATCCGCACAAATCTTCTCAGCTGCTTTCCAAGTCAAGAAAGTGGATAAGGACAATCCGAAGAAAGTCCTTGAAGGTGCTACATTCACCTTGACAGATGCGAATGGTGCAGTTGTTGCGACGGCTACTTCTGATAAAAATGGGGAACTTTCATTTAGTACCTTGACAGAAGGAAACTATACCTTAAAAGAAACACAAGCACCTGCAAATTACAAATTGGATGAAACAGAACATGCAGTGGTTGTGACCTATGATGCAGATAAGCAAATCTACCACGTCACAGTGGATGGAAAAGCTGTCGGCTCAAAAGCTCTTCCTCTAGAAATCGCGAATGAAGCGGATATCAAGTATATCGATCTTGAAGCTTCAAAAGTTTGGGATGACCAAGACAATCAAGAAGGTCTTCGCCCAGAAAGTGTCGAATTCCAACTCTATAAGAATGGAAAAGCGCAAGGAAAACCAGTCGCTGTTTCTGCTGCAACAGAATGGAAAGCCCACTTTACCAACCTTCCAGATAAAGACAGTAATGGCGAGCTCAATACCTATACGGTCAAAGAAGTGAAAGTTCCGACTCATTATACGGTCGATACAGAAGAAGCCAGCTTCACAGATGGAAAAGCAACCATCACCAACAAACGCACTCCTGAGACAACGACAGTCACCGTCAAGAAAGTCTGGGATGATGCTGATAACCAAGATGGTCTTCGTCCTGCAACCATCAAGGTTCACCTCTTAGCCAATGGAAAAGAAGTGCAAGCAATCGATCTTGCTGGTCAAGGAAATGAATGGACTCATACCTTCACAGACTTACCAGTCTATAAAGATGGTCAAAAACTTGTCTACACAGTGACAGAAGATAAGGTGGACAATTACACCACTAAGATTGATGGAACGACGATCACCAATAGCTACAAACCAGGTAAGACAAGCCTCACCGTTACCAAAAACTGGGAAGATGCCAATAACCAAGATGGCCTCCGTCCAAAAACGATTAAGGTTCAATTGTATGCTGGGGATGAAAAAGTTGGTCAAGCTGTTGAATTGTCAGCGGACAATAAATGGACCCATACCTTCTCAGACCTAGATGAGAAGAAAGCCGGCCAAGTAATCAACTATACGGTCAAAGAAATCGATGTTCCAAAAGGCTACACACAAGCCATCGAAGCAACGAATCCAGGTCAAGTGGTTGTGACCAATACGCACGAACCAGAAAAGACCAAAGTAGAAGTGAGCAAGAAATGGGAAGATGGAGACGACCAAGATGGTCTGCGTCCAGCCAGCATTCAGGTTCAATTGTACAAAGATGGTCTTCCAACAGACCAAGTATTAGAGCTTTCAGCCGCGAATGACTGGAAAGGTGCATTTGAAAACCTTGATGCCAAGGCAGCTGGAAAAGCCATTACTTATACGGTTAAAGAAGTAGCTGTCCCAGACGGTTACAAGGTTACGGTAAATGATAAGGACAAGGCTAATGTTGTCTTGTCCAACACGCATGAACCAGCTCTTACAGAGGTGAAAGTCACTAAGAAGTGGGAAGATGCCAATGACCAAGATGGTCTTCGTCCAAAATCCATTAAGGTTCAACTCTATGCTGGTGATGAAAAAGTAGGAGATCCAGTTGAATTGTCAGCGGACAATCAATGGACTCACACCTTCAGCAAGTTGCCTGAAAAGAAAGCTGGCCAAGCGATCAGCTATCGTGTGGAAGAAGTGGCTGTTCCTGAAGACTACCAAGTAACTGCTGATACCTCTGATCCTGCTCACACGATCTTGACCAATACGCATACGCCAGCGGTGATCGATATTCCAGTGACTAAGATTTGGAATGACCAAGACAATCAAGATGGTCTTCGCCCAGCAAGTATCGTGGTAAATCTTCTAGCCAATGCTGAAAAAGTTGCCCAAAAAGAACTCACCAATGCGACAGATTGGAAAGAGAACTTCACAGGTCTTCCAAAATTCAAGGATGGTAAAGAAATCGTCTATACAATTCAAGAAGAGAAAGTAGCTGAATATACAACTGCGATCGATCAAGCTGCTTATACCATTACCAACACCCATGCACCTGGTAAGACAAGCATCACTGTTACCAAGAAGTGGGATGATGAGAATGACAAGGATGGTCTTCGTCCGAAGAACATTCACGTTCAGCTCTATGCCAATGATCAAAGAGTTGGCCAAGAAATAGAATTATCAGCTGAAAACAAGTGGAGCCATACATTTGCAGATTTGGATGAAAAAGCAAATGGAAACACAATCACTTATACAGTGAGAGAAGTCAGTGTTCCAAAGGGCTATGAAGCTCGTAATGACGAGGATGGTAAAGGAAATGTGGTGATTACAAACAAGCATGTTCCAAAAGAAAATCCGAAACAACCAACTCCGCCAAGTTCATCTGAACCAAAGAAACCGGGTCAACCTGAACCTAAAAAAACAAGCCAACCAGAGCCGAAGAAACCAGGCAAAATTTTAGGATTCTTACCAAATACGGGTACGACGATCTCTATCATTAGTCTTGTTTTAGCCTTTGTCTTGGCAAGTATCGCTGCTTATATCTTGAAGAAAAAGAAAAAATAAGCTAGCCTAAAATGAAGCGAGAGTGGGACAGAAATCGGTAATGCATTAGAATTCGATTTCGTCGTCCCACCTCCGCACAGTTGAGTAGGGCTGTAAAAGCTGATGAAATCAGCGTAGTAGAGCCCACTCAACCACTGCGTCTTGCTTGACAATCCAAAAACAATTAAGAGGCAGGGACTTTTGTCCCAGCCTCGTTTTTGTTCTTCTGGCCTTAACTAATCGAATGATGGGGTTTTTAGGTTGTAGTTGGAATTCATTTTCCGAACATTTTCAAGAAAATTCTAGAAAAATGTTGACATTTTAGGGAAAGGGAGTATGATTAATTGTGAACTGTTGAACAAGTATTTTTAAGGAGAAGATCCGATGTCGACTAAGGTGATTCTGTTAAAATGACAGCAGTTCAAGCATAAAAATCTATAGAGCGTTGCGTCCGAAAGTCTAAACAGACACGGCTCTTTAAAAACAAAAGGAGACAACATGAATACTTATTTCCAAAAGAAACTCTCGAACATCAAATTGACCCTTGGTCAAATGATAGGTGGTTACCACCGGTTGGTTGCTGGGATGAAAAAACTCGGTTGGTTTGGAAGTTTGAAAGCCATCTGGGACGATCTATTTGCCCACCGTAGCCTAGGTGCCTATTAGTCTTGGGAAGTTTCCCATTGTGGCTGGAGCTTATTTTCAAGCACCACATAGTGGATTGGGTCGGAATGACCTGTAGCCTGACGGGGATTATCTGTGTGATCTTCGTATCGGAAGGTCGGGCTAGTAACTATCTCTTCGGTTTGGTCAATTCCGTTATTTATCTGATACTTGCTTTACAGAGCAAGTTCTATGGTGAAGTGTTAACGACACTATACTTTACCGTCATGCAACCTATTGGTCTCTTTGTTTGGATCTACCAAGCCCAGTTCAAAAAAGAAGAGCAAGAGTTTGTTGCTCGTAAGCTGGATGCGGTAGGCTGGACCAAGTACTTGTCGATCAGTGCCATTTGGTGGCTGGTATTTGGCTATATTTACCAATCAGTTGGAGCCAATCGGCCTTTCCGGGATTCCGTTACCGATGCGACAAATGGTGTCGGTCAGCTCTTGATGACAGCTGTTTACCGCGAACAGTGGATTTTCTGGGCAGCTACCAATGTATTCTCCATCTATCTTTGGTGGGGAAAGAGCCTTCAAATTCAAGGAAAATACTTTATTTACTTGATCAACAGTCTGGTTGGTTGGTACCAATGGACGAAGGCTGCCAAGAAAGGCTATTAGTAACAATCAATAAAATCAAGAGGTGGGCATGTTGCTCCACCTCTTTTTGTGATATACTAGAGTAGTTTTTGAGACCTTGTAGAAAAGCTTTCATTTCAAAGAAGGAAAAGGAGAAAACATGGACATCTTTTTGAGGAGTATATCCGGTATCCTCGTCATCCTAGGCATGATTTTAGTAGGCTTTGTCATCGGTGAAAAAGGCTGGTTCGATGACAAGTCACGAGGACTAATTGCAAAACTAGTCACTCAAATTGCTCTTCCCTGCTATATGCTCTATACCATCACACAGCGTTTCACGGCGGGAGATCTGCTTAAAATGTTACCAGAACTGCGTTTTCCTGCCCTGTCTATGGTCATTTTACTTGGCATCGCGACAGCAGTAGCCAGAATTTTTGCAGTGAGACAGGACCGCCGTGGCCTCTTTATTTCCATGTTTTTTAATTCCAATACGATTTTTGTGGGACTCCCCATTAACCAAGCCCTCTTCGGGGATGCCAGTATTCCCTATGTTTTGATCTATTACATGTGTAATACGACCTTTTTCTGGACTTTGGGGACCTACCTGATCCAGCGGGATGGCGAGGGAGAAGCTCAGTTTGATCTCAAAACGAGTCTGAAAAAAGTTTTTTCTCCTCCTCTCATGGGCTTTCTCTTAGGGCTAGTCTTGGTGATTCTTCATATCAAGCTCCCTACCTTTTTAGCCAGTGATTTACAGTATTTGGGTAATTTGACAACTCCTTTATCCATGATATTTATTGGTTTATCAGTGTCCAATGCAGGACTAAAGCAGCTGACTCTGAAAAAAGACCAATTCTTAATTCTGTTAGGTCGCTTCGTGGTTGCTCCTCTCTTGATGGCGACCATTGTTTACTGGGCCCCTCTTCCTAGCTTGATGAAGCAAGTCTTTATCATCCAGTCCGCTATGCCTGTTATGACCAATGCACCTGTGGTTGCTAAACTCTACGGAGCTGATAGTGATTACGCAGCGGTCATGGTGACAGAGACAACCCTGGCCACCATGGTGGTGATTCCTATTCTCATGATGTTAATGGGCTGACATTTTTATAAACCGTAAAAGGTATAGCAATTTTGGATTAAGAAAAGAGCTCAAGTTTTCATTGATAAAACTTGAGCTCTTATTATACTAAGTCTAACAAGATAGTAAGTACCAGTGCGATTCCAATTCGAATCAGATGGTGGGCTGGGTGGAAGTTTCCTTTGTGTTTCCCATTCCAATAGGCTCCGTAGCAAATCAACCCACAGCCAATCAGCCAAAGAGATAGTGCGATCATCGGCAAGAAGAAGTAGAGGATGAGAGATAAGGTCGCAAGGCTACTTCCGATAAGAAGAAGCCGATTTCCTAGAGTGTTCTTGCCCTTTCTTAATTCTAATAGGCTGGCCGATAAATGAAGAAGAGAAAAAGCAAGGGTGAAGAGGGCTGTGAAAATGCTAAGAAGAATGGAGAAGAACATACTGTTTCCTTTCAAAAAGAGATTTTGGATATGAGGATTATATATCAAGGCCTACGACTCATTTTAGAAAGTACCACAAATGATAATCCAAGATTTATAAAGATAAGAGCTAAAGTGATGAAAGAGTAGCCATACAGCCTGATTGGGATTTTATTTTTAAGAAAGTATAGAGAAAATAAACTCGTAAAAATGCCAGTTAACAATCCAGGGACATATTTTCGAAAGACAATTGTCTGAATAAGATGTCCGAATACATGATAGATATAAGCGATTATAATGGTTGTGTAA
>CAUUAM010000013.1:0-22395 GCA_963543165.1 uncultured Streptococcus sp.
TCTGTCCCACTCCCTTTTTAGACTTTTAAGAACTTTTTAAGAAAAAGTGGTATACTGTTTCTAAAAAATTTAAGGAGTCTTGTATGAGGAAAAGAGCTATTTTTGAAGATGTCGTCTCCATTATGACTCACGATTCATCTACCATCAAGGATCGAAAAGGATATGATCCAGAGCCTTTTCGGGAAAAAATAACAGATAATATGACCGATGATGACTTCCTTTATCAAGTCAGATCCTACCTGGCCAGTTTTGGGATTATCGGGCACCTCTCCTTTCAGAATAAAAAAGCTGGTCAGAAAGGCTTTCTCTTACGAGTAATGGACCATCAACTTTATGTTGAAAAGGCGAATGCAGACACTGGTCTCCAGGCAGGGGATCAGATCCTAGGTCTGGATGGAAGTGATTTGGAGCAGGTGGCGTCTCTTCATAAGGACTATTTTATCAGTAAGACTCCTGAAAGACACTACCGAGAATGGGCGGATTTGGTCTCTCGGTCCACAAGGGTCACTCTGCTTCGAGAAGGGGTAGAAAAGACCATTGAAGTAGCACCCAGTCGAGAGCCGATCCAAGATCAGATATTTTGGAAACGATTAGACGATGAGATCCTTTACCTTCGTCTGGATAATTTTATGGATGAAGGAGCTATTAGTCGGGTATACAAAGAGTGTTTACCGATGATGACGGAAGTCAAGTTCCTTCTCATTGATGTCCGACAGAACGGTGGAGGGACAGATTCTTTATATCTCCCTCTACTACATCTAGGCTTAGAGCAGGATCAGGGCTATGATTCGCTTGACTGGGACGATGATGGCATGGAGATTCTCTACACGGAACGCAATGTCGACTTACGCTTGAAAGATTTTGAGGACTGGATGCAACAGGAAAAAATTAGTCCTGAAACAGTTAAACTGCTTGAAGAGATGAAAGAGGATTTACTCCGTCATCGGGGGAAAGGCTATGTGCTGTATCAGCAAGAAAGCGAGGCATTCTTCCCAGAGGTTAGAGGAGGCCAATATCCCGAACGGATCTTTATCTTATCAGATATCTATTGTGCTTCATCTGGGGATAATTTTGTCCAAATGATGAAGCAGTTTAAGAAGGTAACGGTAGTAGGTAGACCAACTCTCGGAATTTTAGATTATTCCAATTGTTGTACCGTTGATTATGGTGATTATCGATTGATGTTTCCTACTTCTCGCTGTTTAAGCGTGGATCAAGGAAAAGGAATGACGGATCAAGGTGTTGAACCGGATATAGAAATTCCCTGGACTCCAGCTCATGTTGAAAGAGATGTAGATGTAGACAAGTGTTTGGAATTGATTCGTCAGAGCAACATAACCTAAAACAGAATTCTCTTCAGAAAATGGAAAGAAGAAAAATGCTTTGGTTCGAAGACTTCAATGATTTGAAATGATAACGTTTTCTATGATATTCTCACTATGTTTAAAATTGCTTACTTGGTATAAAAAATGGTAAAATAGACATTGATAATCAAAATGAAGAGTGAAAAAGATGAAACATAAAACACTTTATAAATTTATAGGGCAAACAATCTTGTATTTCGCTATTTTCTTAGCCCTACTCTATTTCTTTAGTTACCTTGGTCAAGGTCAGGGTGGCTTTATCTACAATGAATTCTAAAAGGAGATCCCTACCGTGTCAAACCAACCAATTACTGATATGATTGAGGCGATTGAGCGCTTCGCCCAACTGCAACCAGACTATCCTGTCTACAATGTCCTTGGAGAAGAGCATACCTATGGCCAATTGAAGGCAGACTCAGATAGCTTAGCGGCCCACATTGATCAAATGGGACTTCCAAAAAAGTCACCTGTTGTTGTCTTTGGTGGACAAGAATATGAAATGTTAGCAACCTTTGTGGCTTTGACAAAATCTGGCCATGCTTATATCCCAATTGATAGCCATTCTGCCTTGGAGCGCGTGTCTGCTATTGTTGAAGTAGCTGAGCCAAGCCTAATTATCGCCATTAATGAGTTTCCAATTGAAAACCCAGCTGCTCCTATCTTGAACTTGGAGCAAGTACGTGAAGCTTATGCAGCTCAGAATGCCTATGACTTGCAACATCCAGTCAAAGGGAATGATAACTACTACATCATCTTTACCTCAGGGACAACTGGGAAACCAAAAGGGGTGCAAATTTCGCACGATAACTTGCTCAGCTTTACCAACTGGATGATTACGGACAAGGAATTTGCAACGCCAGAGCGTCCGCAAATGTTGGCGCAACCACCCTATTCTTTTGACTTGTCTGTCATGTATTGGGCACCAACCTTGGCTCTTGGAGGAACGCTTTTTGCTCTTCCATCAGCCATTACTCAAGACTTCAAACAACTCTTTGCGACGATCTTTTCTCTTCCAATCGCGATCTGGACTTCAACACCATCTTTCGCAGATATGGCCATGTTGTCTGAAGATTTCAATGCTGAAAAGATGCCAGGGATCACCCATTTCTACTTTGATGGGGAAGAGTTGACCGTGAAAACCGCTCAGAAATTGCGCGAGCGTTTCCCAAATGCGCGCATCATCAATGCTTATGGCCCAACTGAAGCAACTGTAGCCCTTTCAGCTGTAGCCGTAACAGATGAGATGCTAGCGACGCTTAAACGCTTGCCAATTGGTTATACCAAAGAAGATTCTCCAACCTTCATCATTGATGAAGAAGGAAATAAATTGCCAAATGGAGAGCAAGGAGAAATCATCGTGTCTGGACCGGCTGTTTCAAAAGGTTATATGAATAATCCAGAGAAAACAGCAGAAGCCTTCTTCGAATTTGAAGGACTTCCAGCCTACCATACGGGAGATGTTGGAACCATGACAGACGAAGGTCTTCTTCTCTATGGTGGTCGGATGGACTTCCAGATCAAGTTTAACGGCTACCGTATTGAGCTAGAAGATGTTTCTCAAAACTTGAACAAATCTCAGTACATCGATTCGGCTGTTGCAGTACCGCGCTATAATAAAGATCACAAGGTCCAAAATCTTTTGGCCTATGTTATCTTAAAAGATGGCGTCAAAGAACAATTTGAGCGCGAAATCGATATTACCAAAGCTATCAAGGAAGATTTGGAACACATCATGATGTCTTATATGATGCCTTCAAAATTCCTTTACCGTGATAGTTTACCGCTAACTCCAAACGGGAAAATCGACATCAAAGGGTTGATTAGCGAGGTTAATAACCGATGATCGAGTTTTTGAAACAGCTCCCTCATTTAGAACATTATGGAACACCGATCTATTTTATCTACCTCATTCTAGCTTTTTTGCCGATCTTTGTGGGCCTCTTCTTTAAGAAGCGATTTCCAGTCTATGAAGCCGTTGTCAGTCTCGCCTTTATTATTTTGATGCTGACAGGTTCGAATCTGAAGCAAATTTATGCCTTGCTCTTTTACGTAGTCTGGCAAATCTTGATTGTTTATTCCTACAAGTTTTATCGTCAGAAGGCGGACAATAAGTGGATTTTCTATCTTCATTCCTTCTTATCTGTCTTGCCCCTGATCTTTGTAAAGGTAGAGCCAGCGATTAAGAATGGGCACCAATCCTTATTTGGATTTTTAGGGATTTCTTATTTAACCTTCCGAGCAGTCGGGATGATTATCGAAATGCGTGATGGTGTTTTGAAAGAATTCACGCTCTGGGAATTCTTGCGATTCATGCTCTTTATGCCTACCTTCTCAAGTGGGCCGATCGATCGTTTCAAGCGTTTTAATGAGGATTATCAAGTAATCCCTGAGCGCGAAGAATTATTGGATATGTTGGAGCAAGCTGTTAAGTACATCATGTATGGCTTTCTTTACAAATTTATCCTAGCCCATATTTTTGGCCACTTATTGTTAGGTCATGTACAGACCTATGCCTTATCTCAAGGCGGATTCTTCAATATCGGAACGTTGGGAGTCATGTATGTTTATGGCTTTGACCTTTTCTTTGACTTTGCGGGTTATTCCATGTTTGCTTTAGCGGCTTCCAATCTGATGGGGATAAAAAGCCCTATCAACTTTGACCGTCCTTTTAAATCACGTGATTTAAAGGAATTCTGGAATCGCTGGCATATGAGTTTATCTTTCTGGTTCCGTGATTTTGTCTTTATGCGTCTCGTAATGGTACTGATGCGCAATAAAGTGTTCAAGAGCCGAATTACCACCTCAAATGTTGCCTACATTATCAATATGTTGGTCATGGGATTCTGGCACGGGGTGACCTGGTACTACATCGCTTATGGACTCTTCCATGGGCTTGGTCTGGTCATTAATGATGCTTGGATTCGCAAGAAAAAGACCATCAATAAAGAAAGAAAAACAAAAGGTTTGGATCCGATACCAGACAATCGTTGGACCAAAGCTTTAGGGATCTTTATCACCTTTAACACAGTGATGCTGTCCTTCCTGATTTTCTCAGGATTCTTGGATCAACAATGGTTTCCAAAATTGAAATAAAAGGAGAATAGAAAAATGGATGTAAAATCACAAGTAATTGAAATTATTGACGAATTGTTTATGGAAGACGTCTCAGACATGATGGATGAAGACCTCTTTGATGCGGGTGTCCTTGATAGTATGGGAACAGTTGAATTGATTGTGGAATTGGAAAATCGCTTTGGTATTCGTGTTCCTGTATCTGAGTTTGGTCGCGATGATTGGAACACTGCTAACAAGATTGTAGAAGGTGTAACGGAGCTTCAGAATGCTTAAGCGTTTATGGCTGATCTTGGGTCCGGTCTTCTGCGCCCTCCTTATGGTAGCAACCTTACTATTCTTTTATCCAATCAATCATAAACACGACTATACCGAAGAGAAAAAAAGTGCGGTTAGTCTCAATGCGGAAGGATTCAAGAGTCGCTCGAAGAAGCAAGAAGCACTTTCTGATCCACAGCATCGTTTTGTACCTTACTTTGGATCAAGTGAATGGTTGCGCTTTGATGTAGTGCATCCGGCTGTCTTGGCTGAAAAATACGACCGAAATTACAGACCTTACTTTTTAGGAGAACGTGGTGCAGCTTCATTGAACCAGTATTTTGGAATGCAACAGATTTTGCCAGAACTTAAGGACAATACAGCTGTCTATGTGGTCTCTCCGCAATGGTTTACCAAGAAGGGCTATGACTCTTCTGCTTTTCAACAATTCTTTAATAGTGATCAGTTGAATAGCTTTATTGCTAATCACCAACAGGATGCTGCATCTCAGTATGCTGCCAAACGCCTTTTGCAACAGTACCCAAATGTCGCTTTTCAAAGTGTTGTGACTAAAATTTCTCAAGGAGAGAAGATCTCTGGCTTTGATCAGCAATTGAACCAACTGGTTTCCCATCTTGTCCAGCGTGAAGATGCTTTGTTTAGTAATCTTGCAACGCGTACAAATGGAAATTACGAAAATAAGGTCAAAAAACGTTTACAAGATTTACCAGACCAATTCTCTTATGATAAATTGGAAGAAATTGCAACGGCTGAAGCAAAAGTCAAAACCAACAACAACGATCTTGGAATCAGCAATCATTTTTACAATACCCGCTTAAAAATGAAGTTGAATAAACTAAAAGGTTTCCAAAAGAACGAATCCTATGTCCAATCGCCGGAGTACAATGACTTGCAGTTGGTTCTAGACCAGTTTGCTAAATCTCGGACCAATGTCATCTTTGTGATTCCTCCAGTCAATGCCAAATGGATGAAATACACGGGCTTGAGCCAAGAAAAGTATGAACAGGCTGTTCAAAAGATTCGTTACCAATTGGAAAGCCAAGGATTCACCAATATTGCAGACTTTTCTAAAGATGGTGATCAGCCCTACTTTATGGAAGATACGATTCATATGGGATGGAATGGTTGGCTAGCCTTTGATAAAGCGGTCAATCCCTTTGTCACAAAGGCTGAAAAAGCACCAACTTACCATCTAAATGATCGCTTCTTCAGTAAAGATTGGGCCCAATATAAAGGAACACCAGACGAATTTAAATAATACTTGATCAAAGGGGGCAGGATCGAATCCTGGCTCCTTGATTTGTGAGGAAAGTGACGAAAAGTCACAAACAAGCAAGAGAGTTATCCACAGGTTGTGGGAAACTTGCTTGTAAATGGATGAAAACAAGTCCTGATGATGATGAACCTTCCTCTTTTTAGGGGAAAATAGGTAAAAGTTATCCACATTTTTGTGGATAAGTGATGAAAAACAGTGGATAAGTCAGCTAGCATGTGAAAAGGAGAAATAGTGTGAAAAAAATTTGGTTTTACGCAATTGTTCAGGGGATTGTTATCTTTTTTATTGTGGGTGGCATGACCTACGCACTTAGGGGAGATTTCTTTTTCCGTTACTTATCCCCTATTTTTGGACTAGCAGCAGCTGTCTTGAGATTTGGGACAGCGACTTTAATAAAAGTGATAGCCCCCACTCTCTACGATGATCCCAAAAAGAAGGAAGAAGTTGGCCACGATAACTAAAGAAGTTGGTAACTGAAAAAGTTGAGCTAAAGGCCACTTTCTGCTGGTCTTTATGGTAAAATAGAAGGAAGAATATTAGTTTGGAGATTAATTAGAAATGAAACGTTCAATGTATGCTGGACGTGTTCGTGAAGAACACATTGGAACTCATATTACCTTGAAAGGATGGGTTAGCCGTCGTCGTGACTTGGGTGGTTTGATCTTTATTGATTTACGCGACCGCGAAGGGATCATGCAATTGGTGATCAATCCAGAAACAGTTAGTGCAGAAGTGATGGCCACAGCTGAAAGCATCCGCAGTGAATATGTTGTAGAAGTAACCGGTCTTGTGGAAGCTCGTGAACAAGCCAACCCAAACTTGCCAACAGGTGCAGTAGAACTAAAGGTGGAAGCTATTACGGTTCTTAATACTGCCAAAACAACTCCATTTGAAATCAAGGATGGAATTGAAGCTAATGATGACACTCGTCTTCGTTACCGCTACTTAGACCTTCGTCGTCCTGAGATGTTGGAAAACCTCAAACTCCGTGCAAAAGTGACCCATTCGATCCGCAATTACTTAGATGAGTTAGAGTTTATTGATGTTGAAACACCATTTCTTTCTAAATCCACTCCGGAAGGAGCGCGAGATTACTTGGTTCCTTCTCGCGTCAACAAGGGGCATTTTTATGCACTTCCACAAAGTCCTCAGATTACAAAACAATTGTTAATGAATGCTGGATTTGACCGTTATTATCAAATCGTGAAGTGTTTCCGGGATGAGGATTTACGGGGAGATCGTCAACCTGAGTTTACACAGGTCGATTTGGAAACCTCTTTCTTGAGTGATCAAGAAATCCAAGATATCACAGAAGGCTTGATTGCACGGGTGATGAAAGAAACCAAGGGAATCGAGGTAACACTTCCATTCCCACGGATGAATTATGACGATGCAATGGCCTTGTATGGTTCGGATAAACCAGATACGCGCTTTGAGATGTTGCTACAAGACTTGACAGAGCTTGTCAAGGGGGTGGACTTTAAAGTCTTCTCAGAAGCTCCTGCAGTTAAGGCGATTGTTGTCAAAGGTGCGGCGGATCAGTATTCTCGTAAAGATATTGATAAATTGACAGAGGTCGCGAAGCAATACGGTGCAAAAGGTCTTGCTTGGGTGAAATATTCTGAGGGTGCTTTGAATGGTCCTGTTGCGAAGTTCTTGACAGACTTGACAAGTGACTTGACAGCTGCTTTACAATTGCAAGAAAAAGATTTGGTTCTCTTTGTAGCAGATACGCTTGAAGTAGCTAATGCAACGCTTGGTGCATTACGTGTTCGTTTGGCTAAAGAACTTGACTTGATTGACAACAATCAATACAACTTCTTATGGGTAGTGGATTGGCCAATGTTTGAATGGTCTGAAGAAGAAGGCCGTTATATGTCTGCCCACCATCCCTTTACACTTCCACAAGCTGAAACTGAGCATGAATTGGAAGGCGATCTTTCAAAAGTTCGTGCCATTGCCTATGACATCGTTTTAAATGGTTATGAATTGGGTGGAGGAAGCCTTCGGATTAACCATAAAGACTTGCAAGAACGGATGTTCAAGGCCCTTGGATTTACAGAAGAAGCTGCAAATGAACAATTTGGTTTCTTGTTGGAAGCTATGGATTACGGTTTCCCACCACATGGAGGATTGGCGATTGGCTTGGACCGCTTCGTGATGCTTCTAGCAGGTGAAGACAATATTCGGGAAGTCATTGCCTTTCCTAAGAATAACAAAGCGACAGATCCAATGACACAAGCTCCTTCTGTCGTTTCTGAAAAACAATTAGAAGAGTTACAGCTTCAAGTAGAAGTAGCAGATCAAGAATAGGACAAGACTAAAAAAGGAAAGTCTTGAAATTAGTTGCTCTAAGATTTTCCTTTTCTTCTAATCAATGGATTGAAAATGAAAAAAACTCGCTTTCATAAGCTATTTCGCTATCATGTGCGGCGACTAGCTTATAACATTAAATTATTGCGCGTGCTGAAGAGCATCTCCCGTGAGAAGTACGATGAAAAAGTGTCAGCTTCCTTGCTGTATGGATTTCTATCAGCAATTGCTGTCAACTTCTTCTTTCAACCAGGCCATGTATACTCCAGCGGTGCGACAGGGCTAGCTCAGATTTTATCTGTCTTGAGTCAACGCTTTATTGGCTTTACGATTCCAGTTTCCTTGACCTTTTATGCCATCAATATCCCTTTGATGATTGTAGCTTGGTATCAAATTGGCCATAAGTTTACCATCTTTACCTTTATTACAGTTTCGATGAGTTCCCTCTTTATTCAGTTCGTACCAGTGATTACTCTAACCAACGATCCAATCATGAATGCCTTGTTTGGTGGAGTTGTCATGGGGACAGGGATTGGTTTTGCCCTTCGGAATAACATTTCCAGTGGAGGAACGGATATTGTCAGTTTGACGATTCGAAAACGGACAGGAAAGAATGTCGGCAACATCTCCTTTTTGGTCAATGGGACCATCATGTTGATTGCCGGTTTGACCTTTGGTTGGAAGTATGCTCTTTACTCTATGATCACCATCTTTGTATCAAGTCGTGTAACAGATGCTGTCTTTACCAAGCAAAAACGCATGCAGGCTATGATTGTGACGAGCCATCCAGATGCTATTATTGAAAAGATTCATAAAAAATTGAATCGAGGAGCGACCATTATCCACAATGCAGAAGGAACCTATAACCATCAAGAAAAAGCGGTTCTACTGACAGTTATTACGCGTGCAGAGTTCAATGAATTCAAATATATTATGAAAAAAGCTGATCCTCAGGCTTTTATCACCATTTCAGAAAACGTTCATATCATTGGACGCTTTGTGGAAACAGAAGAATGAAAACAAGGCCCCACATTTTGTGGTGGCCTTGTTTTGTTTAATCTCCTTCGTAGAGTAAGATCCAACTATGGGCTGAAAGAGAAAGTTCCTTTCCTTTAGGAATAGGCGTTTGGAGATTTGCATGAGGATAGGCAAATAGCAGTTGACTATCGCTCGGCTGTTGATAGGTTATTTCTTGGTCGCCGATATTGATGAGAATCGTTATTTTTTCACGATTTTTTTCAATGGTGTAGATAAAATGATGATCAGACAACCATTTAATATCACAGTAGTCTCGAATCTCTTGCCCTGTTCTCAAGCGAAGGAGTGGCTGCGATTTGCGGTAAGCAATCAATTCTTTTAGAAAAGCAATTTCTTCTTGGCATTTTGAAAGGGAAGTCCAGTCCAGTTGGTTGAGAGTATCTGGCAGGTTATAGGAGTTTTCTTCGAGCCCTTTTGTGCGATAAAATTCTTGACCAGCATGGATAAAAGGCACTCCTTGAGCTAGTAACACTAAATGAAGAGCTAGTCGTGAGAGGGCTTTTCTTTCCTCTAGACGAATTGTGTTCTTTTCAATTTGGAAATAATCAAAAACAGTTGCATTATCATGACATTCGACGTACTGAATAGCTTGTTGGGGTTGGGCGAAATGAGCAGGTCCCACCTTTCCGACATTTGCCGTTAAAATGTTCGCGAAATCATTGGCTGGATGCTGAATGTAACGACGGTGACCGGTTAGGAGGCTTCTTTTGACCGTATCCCGGAAATTATCACTGAAAAAGCCAAAGTCTGGCAATGCTTTTGCTTTGTACTGATGAGCCAGCTGGTCTTCAGAGAGGCCTGTATCCATCTTCCAACCTTCTCCATAGAGGTAGATGTTGGGATAGAGGCTTCGGAGTTCCTCTGCAATCTCTGTCATGGTTTGAATATCCAAAATCCCCATCAGGTCAAAGCGAAAACCATCAAAGCCGTATAGCTCTACCCATTGTTTGAGGGACTGTTTGATATAACGCCGAACCATAGCTCGTTCACTTGCGACATCATTGCCACAGAAGGTTCCATTGGTCCGCTCTCCCTCTGCATTATAGCGGTAGAAATAACCTGGTACGATTTGTTCAAATGCATACTCATCGGCCTGGTAGACGTGATTGTAGACCACATCCATGATAACACTAAGATTAGCTTGGTGATAGGTTGCAATAGCATCTTGGAGCTCCAGGATTCGTGCATAAGGATCGTTGGGATCACTCGCGTAGCTTCCTTCTGGAACATTGTATTGGACAGGATCATAGCCCCAGTTGTAAGCTTTCCATTGATCCTCTTCATCGACACTACCGAAATCATAGACGGGTAGCAGCTGCACGTGAGTGACGCCAAGATGGCGAAGGTAATCAAATCCAAATGTCTGACCATTGAGCTGAGGAGATTCTGTCAGGGCTGTAAACTTGCCAGGATGTTTAAAGCCAGCCTCTTTTTGGACAGAGAAATCACGAACACTCATTTCGTAGATGATCGCTTCTGTCGGGTCTATTTGACTAACAGCGCGTGTGATAGGGTGCGTTATCTTCTTACGGTCAATGACCAAGCTATCTCCAGAGTTGGCTAAGGAAGAAAGTGCATAGGGATCGTGAATGCGACGTTCTAGGCCATTGACACGGAATTCGTAGTGGTAGGCAGCTCCTTCCCAGTCTCCTTTCAGCAAGAGTTCCCAGACCCCTTTTTCTGTACGGGTCATTGGATAAATATGATTCTCGATATGGAGGGTCACGTCTTGCGAAATCGGAGCCCAGAATTTAAATTGCGTCTGACTCGGTGTATAGAAACTTCCTAGATCATCCCCAGAATAGGTGAAGGTTTGATCAAAAATAGGTTTGCGAACGATTTGGCGATAGTGGAGGATAGAAGAGTTTCCAGCCGTATCGTAGATGGTGTACTCTTCTCCAAGTTCAAGCGGAATAGGGCTTAAGAAAAATTCTCCTGTGTCAAATACATCGCTAGATGTTTTCACAGGGATTAAGGCGAGATGACCTTGATTTGTTTCCAAATAAAAAGGAAGGATATGCTCCTCTCCTTTGTGGATACGAATCAGATCTTGATCGTCTAAATAAGCAGTAAATGTAGACATAAAGACTCCTAAAGTTTCGTAATGGTGTGGTCGATCAATTGACGGTAGCAGACAGTTTTTCCTTCTTTGTGATCCTTGATAATTTGAAGTATCGTTCGAACAGATTCACGTCCAAGTTCCACCGCATTGATATCAATATAGGCTTCAATATCTAGGCGTGGTTTGATCGAATCAAAGGAAATAATCGGGATCGTCAGCTGGTGTTCTTGCAAATACTGGCGAACACCTTCGGCAACAAGAATATCGGTTGTCATGATCGCATCTAATTCTGCTAGGGGAAGACTCTCCATCAGTTGATAAGAATTATCTTCTAACATAAAACCAAATGAAAAATGAACCAGTTTCTTGTCCAGAGGGATCCCTGCTTTGTCAAGGGCTTCTTTATACCCTTGGTAACGGTCTTGAGATACAAACAGTTCTTTGTTTCCCCCGATAAAAGCAATTTTCCGGTAGTTTTGTCGAATGAAATAATCCGTCGCATCAAATGCGGCCTTAATATTATCATTATCGACTAGCGATACAAAAGGAGAAGTTGCTTTTCCAAGGATGAGGAAAGGGAACTTATCTTTGATCGCAAAGTCAACAAGAGGATCATTCGGGTTGGAATAAAGGAAAATCAAACCATCTACACGATTTCCATAGATGAGTTGTTTGAGGTTGTCGAGTCGTCGCTCTTCATTTTGACCTGTACAGATTTGGATGGCATAATCATTGTCTGAAGCAATCTGGGTAATCCCTCTTAAAACAGTTGGAAAGAAAGGATTCTGGTAGAAAACGTCACTATCGATTGGAAGTACTAAAGCAATGACCTGACTAGATTGGCTGACGAGACTGCGAGCGTTAAGATTGGGATGATAGTCCAGCTCGACCATAGCCTTACGGACTCGTTTTTTTGTCTCATCACTAATCGTGGATTTATTTTGGATGACGCGTGTGACAGTAGAAGGCGCGACGCCAGCGAGTTTTGCCACATCTTTGATGGTAACACGCATAAGAAAACCTCCTAACGGCGATAGTCTGGATCACGGAAGTGGGTCTTATAAAATACCATGGCAAGATAGAGTACAAATAAGACATTCTGGATCATAATCGTTGTGGTAAATACTTGATGGAAGAGCAAACTGATCAACACACTAAGTAGAATAGGCAGTCCCAAACAATTGAGAATACAATTGAAACATTCCTTGAAAGTTTGAAGTGAAAAGAGTCGAGATTTTCGTGTCAAGTAGAGGAAGAAAGATGCCCCTAGGATAAGAATCAGATAGTTAACAGTAGATAGGAAGCCAGAGAAAATCACGAGAAAGAGACTAACAGGAAGTCGATTGTCGCGGAACCAATCGCTAGAGATAGCTTGAGTGAAGCTTTTTTTATCCCGAAGGCTCTCTTGATTGATCGCCTGGTATGAGACTGTAGCGAGTTCTTTATTCTCTTTTGAGATGATCAATTGTTTGCGATCAAAATGGAGTGTTAACTCCTTGCCTTCGCTAGCCTTTGCTTCTTGGCCTAAGATCACCTGTCCTTTTGAAGTTTTGTGTACAGGGGTATTTCCTGTATAGGTGAGCTCTTGGTCTTTGATCACGACGTGTT
This sequence comes from uncultured Streptococcus sp., assembly GCA_963543165.1. Classification (GTDB taxonomy): domain Bacteria; phylum Bacillota; class Bacilli; order Lactobacillales; family Streptococcaceae; genus Streptococcus. The sequence continues at coordinate 13,013 of CAUUAM010000013.1, forward strand.
TTTGAATATCATTCATGACGTCTGTTGATAAAGGATCGAACACATCGCTGACAAAGGTTGTCAAAGGATAGGTTTTGAGTTGAGCATTTTGCAGAGCCACAGGTAATAGTGTGATAGAGATTAGAAAGAAAGAAGTAAAAATCATTTGGAACCAGCTCAGTTTTTTGCGGTTTGCAAAAGAAGAGCGGAAATTGAAGATACTTGCGAAATAATTAAAAGGATAGGGCATAACAGGACCTTTCTAAAAATAAAGGGACTAGAGATAGAAAAAGAGAAACTCTAATGCGAATTTTATTCTTAACGAAGGGTAGTAAGGCATCCACCATACTACCCTCAACTTAAAAATAAAATGTGTTTGAAATAAGGTTCTATTTTATCCTTTATCCCCACCGGCTGTCAAGCCTGAAACAAAGTTCTTTTGTAGGAAGAAGAATAAGATACAGATCGGCACTGCGATCAAAATAGCACCGGCTGCAAAGAAGGCGATCTTTTGATCTTTTTGGTCACTGATAAAGGTTTGAAGACCAACAGCTACCGTGTAATTGATTTCATCGCGAAGCAAGAATTTAGACAAGATGAAGTCTCCGAAAGGCCCCATGAAAGCCCAAAGCGCTTGAACTGCAATCATTGGACGAACAAGAGGAAGGACGATTTGCCAGAAGCGACGGAAGTGTCCAGCGCCATCCAATTTCGCAGATTCATCTAGGGAAATTGGAACAGTATCGAAGTATCCCTTCATCAACCAGGCATTCATTGGAATACCACCACCAACATAAAGGAAGATCAAGAACCAAGGTTGGTTCAAGGCGTTCAGCATCAAAGCCATAACGAAGAAGGCTGTGAGGGCTGCCATGGTTGGGACCATTTGGATGATCAAGAAGAAGACCAAACTTTGCTTACGCGCCAAGAAGTTGTAACGACTATAGGCATAACCTGCAAAGGTGACGATGCTGGTTTGTACAACCATGGTGATAATGGCGATAACCAAGGTGTTCATATACCAAGTGCCATAACGAGTTTCAGAGAAAAGTTTTGAGAAGTTATCAAAACTAAGATTGCCACTAAAATCAAGTGTAAAGGCACTGACATTTCCTAACTTGAAGGCTGATAAGATGGTAATCAAGAGTGGGTAGATAATGATGATTGAAAGAACCACCATGTACAAGTAAGTCAAGAAGTGATTAAGGCGGCGTTTAAATTGAACTGAATTTTTCATTTTATACATCCTCCATATCAAATGCATGTAGTTTCTTGAAGGCAATCATAGAGATTGAGATCACAATCACAGAGATAATCAAGGTTACTGCTGCGGCCATTGAATATTGAGGAGAGGTATTGGTTGTCAACTTATAGATCCAAGAGATCAAGATATCTGTAGATCCAGCGTTTCCTCCGACAGAACCAGGTCCTCCATCGTTAAACAAGTAAATAATGGAGAAGTTGTTAAAGTTGAAAGTATATTGACTGATCAAAGTTGGAGCTGCAACAGCCATAATCATTGGGAAAGTGATGTTACGGAATTTTTGCCAACCGTTGGCACCATCAATATAAGCAGCTTCGTAAAGATCGTTTGGAATGGATTGAAGGATCCCCAAAGTCAAGACATAGATGTAAGGGAAACCGAGCCAACCTTGCATCATAATCAACGCGATTTTTGTCCAAGTAGGATCCGTCTTCCAAGGAATCAAGACACCATCTAAGAATGGGAAAATTTTCGCAAACAATGGGATAACTTGTGCATTGATGGCACCGATACTATCATTGAACATATTTGAGAAAGTTAGGATAGTGATGAAGGCCGGCACAGCCCAAGGAAGTAAGAAGATAACCCCAAAGATCCGTTTTCCTTTTACGAATGGTTGGTTGGCTACAATGGCTGTCAAAATACCCAATACAATTTGAAGAGTTGATGCTGCGAGGGCCCAAATCAAGGTCCAGCCAAGAACCGATGTAAAGGCTGAACGGAAGGTACTCAAAGTCCACATATTAGTGAAGTTTTGGAACCCGATCCAATCCAGCAAGGTTGTTGGTGCAGTATGTTTGAAGTCGTAGTTAGTAAAAGCGATCATCAAGGTTACTAAAACCGGGAAGATAATCGCAAAGGTCATAGCAATGTATGAAGGAATGATCAATAAATATGGGAAGCCATTTTCATAGATGGCTTGAATCATCTCTTTTCCAGTTTTTGGGACAGCAATGCCATTGTTGATGCGTTTTGCAACCGTTCCCGCATCCTTAATATTTAAGGCATAAAATAGGAAGTAAACAATGGTAATGATCAAGTGGAAGGCACCACGAATCAAGATAAAGAGGGAATTATCTTGTCCGCGGACTGTTCCAAGTGTAACCAATTTCGCTAATTCTCCAGCTCCGATTCCTAGGAAATAGGCGAGAAAAAGAACAGTTACGGCAAGAAAAATATAGCCTTTGGTTTTTTGTTTGTTATAAATTTGCCCAAGACCCGGGATCAAAGAGAGCCACATAGCCTTTTTAGGGTTTTGTTCTGTAGTCATTCAAATCTCCTTATAATGTCCTTGCCAGAGAGCAAGAAGACGAGTTTGACAGTGATTGAATAGAGGCTTGATAATTGAAGATAAGAGGCTGGGACCTTGTCGCCAACCTCTTACTCAAGCCTAAAAACTGTCTTATTTGCTACCGAATTTTTGTTCGATGGTTTCTTTAATCAATTTAACAGCATCGTCAGCAGCATCTTTAGCAGATTTCTTACCGCTTACAGCATCGAAGAGCATAGTTGCAGCTGGATCCCAAACAGCACTCATTTCAGAGATGTTTGGCATTGGTTGAGCGTTCTTGAATTGATCAACAACGGCAGTTGTCAATTCATCGTTTTTACCAACCGCATATTCACGAGCTTCTGTGTTAGCAGGAACTTCATTTGTCTTGTCAAACAAAGCTTTTTGTTGATCAGTGCTTGTCAAGTAGTCAATGAATTTTTGAGCGCCATCAAGATTTTTCGCACCTGCAGGGATAACCCAAGCTTTACCACCACCAAAGGCAGAATATTGTTTTCCGTTTGGAAGGGTTGGAATGGTTGCGACACCGTAGTTCACTTTAGCTTCTTTCAATGAAGCAGCTTTCCAAGGACCATCGATGATAGCAGCTGTTTTACCTTCTTGGAATTGTGTTTGGATGAAGTTTGCAGCACCTTTAGTGTCTTGCAATCCTTTAGGCCATTTAGCGTACCAAGTTTTCGCGTATTCGATACCGTCGATAGAACCTTGGTTGTTCAAACCAATATCTTTTGGATCTGTACCATTTTTACCGAAGACATATCCACCGTTACCTGAAAGCAAACCGTAAGCGTAGTAGAAGTTTGTCCAGTCAGCTAAGAAAGCAGTGTTTTTACCAGGTTCGCTAGCGAAGTCGTACTTGCTATCTTTTGCAAGGTTTTCAAGATCAGAGAAAGTTTTTGGAGCTTCGCTTACAAGATCTTTGTTATAGTAGAGAACCAAAGTTTCGATGACAGCAGGTGCACCGTATACTTTGCCACCGTTTGTGACAAGAGCTTCAGTTGTTTTATCTGTATGGCTATCTTTACTTAAAGTAACTTCAGCCAATTGACCATCGTTACCAAGACCACCTACACGGTCGTATGGTGCCATCATTACGTCTGGAGCTTTTTTAGATTGGTTATCAAGAGAGAGGTTATCCAATCCACCAAGAGCATCACCAGTTTTGATGTTAACTTTTACGCCATTTTCTTTTTCAAAAGCTTTTGCAGCTTCTTCAATATAAGATTTGTAGCCTTTGTCTACATAAACGTTGATTTCTTTACTTGCCTCAGAAGAACCTGAAGAGCTATTGCTACATGCAGCAAGTAAGAAGCCGGCAAAACCAACTGTACCAAGTACAGCAGCACTACGTAAAATTGTACGTTTCATGATTTATTCCTCCTAAAGAATAAAAAAAGATAATTATTGGTAAACGTTTTAGACAAACGTTTTCCTAAAACGTCTTAAGTATATCACAAGGCGAAAACGTTTGCAAGTGAATTTTTAAAAAAATTTAAAAAATTTTAAAATCTAGATTTGAAATCCGAACTTTCTTCTATAAAAAGCATCGGAATTGTTGACAATAGTCTAGGGAAAGGATAAACTATGAGGGAGGGTAATTTTGGGAAAAAATCAAGAAAGCCCTTGCGTAAAAAATAGAAAAAGTTTATAATATCTGGGTACGCAAACGTTTTCGCAAAAATGCGTAAACGAGATGCGCCTGTTTGATTTTATTAGAGGGTAGAGGCGTTGGGAAGCTCGATAAGCTTTACAACGATCATATATACCGTGCACCGAATCTCAGGCTACATAGAAATAAAAAAAGGTGGTAACCTATGAAAAAACGTCAAAGTGGTGTTTTGATGCACATTTCATCCCTTCCGGGAACATACGGGATTGGGTCATTTGGACAATCAGCTTATGATTTTGTTGATTTCCTCGTTCGGACCAAGCAACGTTACTGGCAAATCTTGCCGCTTGGTACAACCAGTTATGGAGATTCTCCATACCAATCTTTCTCAGCTTTTGCTGGGAACACTCATTTTATTGATTTTGATCTTTTGATCAAGCAAGGCTTATTAGCTGAAGCAGACCTTGAAGGGGTAGACTTTGGTCAAGATCCTAGTCAAGTTGATTATGCAAAGATTTTCGAACAACGTCGTCCGCTGCTGGAAAAAGCAGTTGCCAACTTTTTGAAATCCAGTGATCAACAGGAATTCCAAGACTTCTGTGAAGCCAATGCTTCTTGGTTGGAACTCTTCGCAGAATACATGACCATTAAAGAACACTTTGATTTGAAAGCATGGACAGAGTGGCCAGATGCAGCGATTCGCGCTCGTCAACCAAAAGCTCTTGCTTCATACCGTGCTCAATTGGCTGACAAATTGACCTACCATCGTGTGACGCAATTCTTCTTCTTCCAACAATGGTTGGCTTTGAAAGCCTATGCCAACGACCATCACATTGAAATCGTTGGAGATATGCCAATCTATGTGGCGGAAGATTCAAGCGATATGTGGGCTAATCCTCATCTCTTTAAAACAGATGAAAACGGAAAAGCAACCTGTATCGCAGGATGCCCACCAGATGAATTCTCAGCAACTGGTCAACTTTGGGGGAACCCAATCTATGACTGGGAAGCCATGGACAAGGATGGTTATAAATGGTGGATTGAGCGCTTGCGTGAAAGCTTCAAGATCTACGACATCGTTCGGATTGACCACTTCCGTGGTTTCGAATCTTATTGGGAAATCCCAGCTGGTTCTGATACAGCAGCACCAGGTAAATGGGTCAAAGGTCCTGGCTACAAACTCTTTGCAGCTGTGAAGGAAGAACTTGGTGACTTGAACATCATCGCCGAAGACCTTGGCTTTATGACTGACGAAGTCATCGAACTTCGCGAGCGTACAGGATTCCCAGGAATGAAGATTCTTCAATTCGCCTTCAATCCTGACGATGAAAGTATCGATAGCCCTCACTTAGCACCAAACAACTCTGTCATGTATACAGGAACGCATGATAACAATACGGTTCTTGGATGGTACCGCAATGAGATTGACGATCCAACTCGTGAGTATCTTGCGCGTTACACCAATCGCAAAGAATACGAATCTGTTCCACATGCTATGCTTCGTACGGTCTTTGCTTCTGTTAGCTTTATGGCCATCGCGACCATGCAAGATTTGTTGGAGTTGGATGGTTCAGCTCGGATGAACTTCCCATCTACTCTTGGTGGAAACTGGGCATGGCGGATGACAGCCGACCAATTGACACCAGCTGTTGAGCAAGAATTGCTTGATTTTACAACCATCTATCGCCGTGAAAATACGGACTTGGTGAAAGAAGAAGCGAAAAAAGCAGAAAACTAATCTTTCCCTACTAATCAAAACACAAGGAGACTCTAAAAAAATGGAATCATTACAAAAATATGTGATTGATCATCAACAAAAAACAATTGCAGAATGTTCAAATGAAGAATTGTACCTTGCCTTGCTAAACTACACTAAGCAAGCAAGCGCCCAAAAGAAATTAAATACTGGTAAGAAAAAAGTTTACTATATCTCAGCTGAGTTCTTGATTGGTAAACTCTTGTCTAACAACTTGATTAACCTTGGTCTTTATGACGATGTTAAGAAAGAACTTGCTGATGCAGGTAAAGAGTTGATCGAAATCGAAGAAGTGGAATTAGAACCATCACTTGGTAACGGTGGTTTGGGACGTTTGGCAGCCTGCTTTATCGATTCTATCTCAAGCCTTGGTTTGACAGGGGATGGGGTTGGTTTGAACTACCACTTTGGTTTGTTCCAACAAGTCCTTAAAAACAACCAACAAGAAACCATTCCAAATGCATGGTTGACTGACCAAAGCTGGCTCGTTCGTTCAAGCCGTAGTTACCAAGTGCCATTTGCACACTTTACATTGACATCTACTCTTTACGATATCGATGTACCTGGTTACAAGATTGATACCAAGAACCGTTTGCGTTTGTTTGACTTGGATTCAGTTGATTCATCTATCATTGAAGATGGTATCGACTTTGACAAAACAGATATCGCTCGCAACTTGACCCTCTTCTTGTACCCAGATGATAGTAACCGTCAAGGGGAATTGCTCCGTATCTTCCAACAATACTTCATGGTTTCAAACGGTGCTCAATTGATCATCGACGAAGCGATCGAAAAAGGAAGCAACTTGCACGACCTTGCTGACTATGCTGTTGTTCAAATCAACGATACTCACCCATCAATGGTTATTCCTGAGTTGATCCGTCTCTTGACTGAGCGCGGTATTGAAATGGATGAAGCGATCTCAATTGTTCGTAGCATGACAGCTTACACTAACCACACGATTCTTGCGGAAGCTCTTGAAAAATGGCCACTTGAATTCTTACAAGAAGTGGTTCCTCACTTGGTTCCAATCATTGAAGAATTGGACCGTCGTGTTCGTGCTGAGTACAAAGATCCAGCTGTTCAAATCATTGATGAAAACGATCGTGTACACATGGCCCACATGGATATCCACTATGGATACAGTGTAAACGGGGTTGCCGCTCTTCACACTGAAATCTTGAAGAACTCTGAGTTGAAAGCATTCTACGACATCTACCCAGAAAAATTTAACAACAAAACAAACGGTATCACCTTCCGTCGTTGGCTCATGCATGCGAACCCAAGCTTGTCTCACTACTTGGATGAGATTCTTGGACGCGATTGGCACCATGATGCTTCTAAGTTGGAAGACCTTCTCTCTTATGAAGACAAAGTTGCAGTCAAAGAAAAATTGGAAAGCATCAAATCCCACAACAAACGCAAGTTGGCTCGTCACTTGAAAGACCATCAAGGTGTGGAAATCAATCCAAACTCTATCTTTGATATCCAAATCAAACGTCTTCACGAATACAAACGCCAACAAATGAACGCTTTGTATGTGATCCACAAATACTTGGACATCAAGGCTGGTAACATCCCTGCTCGTCCAATCACAGTATTCTTTGGTGGTAAAGCAGCTCCTGCCTACACCATCGCTCAAGATATCATCCACTTGATCCTTTGCTTGTCAGAAGTGATTGCAAACGACCCAGCAGTAGCTCCACACTTGCAAGTGGTAATGGTTGAAAACTACAACGTGACTGCAGCAAGCTTCTTGATCCCAGCATGTGATATCTCAGAACAAATCTCATTGGCTTCTAAAGAAGCTTCAGGTACTGGTAACATGAAATTCATGTTGAACGGAGCTTTGACTCTTGGTACTATGGACGGTGCTAACGTGGAAATCGCTGAGTTAGTTGGTGACGACAACATCTACATCTTCGGTGAAGATTCAGAAACTGTTATTGACCTCTACGCGAAAGCAGCATACAAATCAAGCGAATTCTACGCTCGTGAAGATATTAAACCATTGGTTGACTTTATCGTCAGCGACGAAGTTCTTGCAGTAGGTAAGAAAGAACGCTTGGAACGTCTTTACAACGAATTGATCAACAAAGACTGGTTCATGACTCTTCTTGACTTGGAAGACTACATCAAAGTGAAAGAGCAAATGTTGGCTGACTACGAAAACCGTGACGCATGGTTGGATAAAGTCATCGTTAACATTGCTAAAGCAGGATTCTTCTCATCTGACCGTACTATCGCTCAGTACAACGAAGATATCTGGCACTTAAACTAATCGCTATATCTAGACCAAGGTCCTTGCGACCTTGGTCTTTTTAATGGGGAACTTAGAAAGAAAGTTTTAAAGATAAGAGGCATTTCGAACTTGTTTCTGAAGAGCGAAGTTGCCGAATCTTCTTAGATATAGCAGCTCTCTCTTGTTGGAGATCCTGGTTTTGATATAGGTTTATCAGAGAAATAGAAGAGTCCATTAAAAATGCTAGAAGAGGAATTGTTGGTTGAATGGTAGGCAAAATATAAAAAATCCTGGTCCTTGTATGCTTTAAAAGACGCTAGAGCAAAGGGGTTCCTGCTTGAATCTCTTCCTAAAAAAGTATTGTTTTTTTGAATTTTGTACCTAAACAAGGGAAAAAGTTACATAATTTTTTATTTCAAACCTCAAATCTAATTTATTAGCAAAAAAAATTAGTTCCCTTCAAAATAAGAGTTGTGAAATTTTACGAATGAAAAAAGAATGTGAAAACCCTTGAAAATAGTGGTTTTTTTCATAGGCGACTGCATATATATGAGGATAAAAACTGAAGAAAAGCTCGAAAGTATGGTATTTCAAATTGTTATATATTTAAAGTAAAATAAAAAATTAAATCGACAGATTTTTAAAAATAGTTGATTGTGATACAATTAAATCAACTGGTAGTAGCAATTTTTTGCCTCTACAGTGAGATTTTTTTAAACAAAAAAGGAGAGTTTTGAAAATGAAAAGCTATCGTGATCATGTTTCGAAGCAGGAAAAATTTTCAATTCGTAAGTTATCCGTCGGTGTCGTTTCACTAGCCATCGCTGGATTGGCTACTGTAAACACCTATGGGTCAGAAGTGAAAGCTGACGAGGTAACAGCACCTGCAACGGAAGTAAGCACTACAGAAGCAGCGACAAATGATACAGCTGTTGAAACAAGCTCTAAATTGACGTCTACAACTGTGACAGAAGGGAATAAAACTGTTACAACTACTTATGTAGAGTCACCAGAACTTGAAAAAGCAAAAGCAGATGCAACGACAGAAGGTGTAAAAGTAACAGAAGAGGCTGAAAAAATCCAACCTTCGATTGCAGCGGCAGAAGCGGATAATAAAGCTCAAACAGCTGAAATCAATACAGTTGTTGAAAACTACAAGAAGGCAAAAGCAGAGTATGAAGCAAAAACTCAAGAAATCACCTTGATTGAAAAGAGAAATGAAGAAGCAGAAGCAGCTTACAA
>CAUUAM010000014.1:0-21986 GCA_963543165.1 uncultured Streptococcus sp.
AAATGGACGAGCTTGACCGGCTACTTCTACTGTCTCAATGGTCAAATCCTTTTGGTGAAGAGAGATGCGAGTCTCCTTTGCTTCTCCGGTAATAGTCACTTTCCCTGAGAAAGTTTTGCTTGAGCGGTTCAAATCTAAGAATAGATCATAGTGCTCAGGTACAAATGTATCAATAAAATGTGCAACTGCTTGCATGAGTTAACTCCTTCTTCATTTTTTCTCATCTTCTATTCTAACATAAATCCTATAGACTGTAAGGTAAAAGGGGGCAAAACCAGATCTATAAGAAAATAAAGTCCGAGATGATGACCTCAGACTTTATTTTCTTATAATTCCACAATTTTACCTGTTTCGAAGTAGACCACCCACTCACAGATGTTCTTTGCATAATCTCCGATGCGTTCCAAGAAGTTGATCACTTGGAAATAATCACGTCCGGTTACGATGGACTCTGGATTTTTCCGAATTTCTTCTGTTGCCAATTCTTGGATGCTATCAAAGTAATGGTTGATGACTTCGTCTCGGCTAGCAACTTCATAGGCCAAATCCACATCACCTTTGAGGTAAACATCCAGTGTTGCTTCAACAAAGTCTTTGACCTCACGACCCATCTTGCTGATCTCTTCTTCAACAGATTGGATGCGGACTTCACCCTTCATGCGAATGGTTGCTTTAGCAATTGAGACCGCATGGTCACCCATCCGCTCTAAATCAGAGACCGCTTTCAAGACCGTCATGACTATGCGAAGGTCTTGCGAAACTGGTTGTTGAAGGGCGATAATCTCAAAAGATTTGCGCTCTAATTTTACTTCGTATTCATTGATCTCCGTATCATAATCAATGACCTGGCGGGCCAATTCACGGTCATGTGTGACAAAAGCACGAACCGTACGATTGATTTGCGTCAACACTTCATTTCCCATTGCATAAAATTGGTTATGCAATTTTTCTAAATCTTCTTCAAATTGAACTCGTAACATTTTATTTTCTTCCTATCCAAATTTACCAGAGACATAGTCTTCTGTTTCTTTCTTAGCTGGGTTCAAGAACATTTCATTGGTGTCATTGTACTCAATCAAATCGCCGTCTAAGAAAAAGGCTGTTTTATCAGAAATCCGACTCGCTTGCTGCATGGAGCGTGTCACCAAGAGCATGGTGTAGCGGTCTTTTAGTCCATATAAGGTTTCTTCAATCTTACCAGCTGAAATCGGGTCCAGCGCTGAAGTTGGTTCATCCAAAAGAATAATTTTTGGACTGGTCGCAAGGACCCGCGCTACACAAACCCGCTGCTGCTGACCACCGGAAAGTCCGATAGCAGAATCATGCAGTCGATCCTTGACTTCATCCCAGATGGAAGCGCGTTTCAATGAGGTTTCAACTGCCTCATCTAAGACAGCCTTATCCTTGACACCATTAATCATCAAACCATAGGTCACATTATCATAAATGGACATTGGAAAGGGATTGGGCTGTTGGAAGACCATTCCGATTTCCTTACGCAATTCGACCGTATCGGTCCGAGGTCCGTAGATATTATGTCCATTATAGAGAATGGTTCCTGTGGTTGTGACCTCATAGTTCAGGTCCCCCATGCGGTTAATGGCTTTTAAAAGGGTAGATTTCCCTGATCCTGAAGGACCAATCAAGGCTGTGATCTCTTTTGGCGCAAAGTCCAAGGAGACACTATTCAAAGCCTTCTTTTTATTGTAATAAACCGACAAGTCCTTGACTTGCAAAATTGGTTCTGTCATTCTATTTTCCTTTTTATTGTCCTATTCCTTTATCCAAAGTGACCCGATACATAATCGTTAGTCGATTGCAATTTCGCATTTTGGAAAATATTCGAAGTCTTATCGTACTCGATGAGGTTTCCAAGGTAGAAGAAACCAGTATAATCACTAGCACGCGCTGCTTGTTGCATACTGTGGGTCACGATGACAATCGTGTAATCCTTCTTCAACTCCAGCATGGTTTCTTCTAATTGGGCTGTCGCGATCGGGTCTAAGGCTGAAGCTGGCTCATCCATGAGCAAGATATCTGGTTTCACAGAGATGGCCCGTGCGATACAGAGCCGTTGCTGTTGACCACCTGAAAGAGTCAGAGCTGATTTGTGAAGATCATCCTTTACCTGATTCCATAAAGCTGCCTGTTTCAAAGAGGTTTCGACCAATTCGTCCAAGACCTTCTTGTCTTTCACACCAGCACGTTCATGCGGGAAGGTGATATTTTTGTAAATCGATTTGGCAAAAGGATTTGGCCGTTGGAAAACCATCCCGATGTGCTTGCGCATTTCATAGACATTGATATCTTGACGATTGACATCGATTCCTTCATACCAAATTTCACCCGTAACACGCGCAATATCAATGGTATCATTCATCCGGTTCAAACTACGAAGGTAGGTTGATTTCCCGGATCCTGAAGGACCGATCAAGGCTGTAATCTTATTCTTTTCAAATTGCATGTCCACTCCTTTGATGGACTCGTTATTTCCATAATAGACATGCAAATCTTTGGTAGATAGGACCACTTTTTCTTCAGGAAAAGTAATGATGTGTCTCTCATCCCAATTGTATTTTGACATTTCTTCTCCTTTAAGCAGATGTTAGTTTTTTATGGAGGTAACTTCCGAGTTTGCGTGCTCCAAAGTTAAAGATCAAGATAAAGATCAAAAGAACAGCAGCTGAACCAGCTGAGACTTCAATGGAGTCTGGAATGGTTCCTTCACTATTTACCTTCCAGATATGGACAGCCAAGGTTTCAGCCTGCCGGAAGATCGAAATCGGACTGGTGACACTAAAGATATTCCAGTTAGACCAGTCAAGCGCTGGAGCTGATTGACCTGCTGTAAAAATCAAGGCCGCTGCTTCCCCGAAAATCCGTCCAGAAGCCAGTACGACACCCGTAATAATACTTGGCAAGGCTTCTGGTACCACCACGTGAATCACGGTTTCCCAACGTGAGATTCCAAGAGCAAGCCCAGCTTCTCTTTGTGTATGGTGGACATTTTGCATACTATCTTCAATATTTCGTGTCATCTGTGGCAAGTTAAAGACAGTCAAAGCCAAGGCTCCAGAAATAATCGAGAAGCCGTACTGGAACTGTACAACAAAGACTAGGTATCCAAAGAGACCGACTACGACCGATGGTAGGGAAGACAAAATCTCAATACAGGTCCGAACCAAGTTGGTCAATGGGCCTTTCTTCGCGTACTCTGATAAGTAGATCCCAGCCCCTAAAGAAAGTGGAAAGGAAATAATCAAGGTAATGACTAAGAGGAAGAAGGAATTATAGAGCTGGATCCCAATCCCTCCACCTGCTTGGTAAGAAGAGGATTTGCTGGTCAAGAAGGTCCAAGACACATGCGGTAAACCTCTGACAAGAATATAGAGAATCAAAGAAGCAAGAATCGTGACAATAATTACAGCAATAGCATAGAGAATTCCTGTCGCTAGTTTATCTATTTTTTTAGCGTGCATAGTTCTTCTTACCTCTTTCTTTCGTGATCAATTTGATAACACTGTTGAATGCTAAACTCATCAACAAGAGCACCAAGGCAAGTGACCAGAGAACGTTGTTGTTAACGGTTCCCATAACGGTATTTCCAATACCCATAGTCAAAATAGAGGTCAAGGTGGAAGCTGGAGTTGTTAGAGATGTTGGAATAACCGCTGAATTTCCAACTACCATCTGAATAGCCAAGGCTTCCCCAAAAGCACGCGCCATTCCAAAGACTACTGCCGTGAAAATACCTGAGCGAGCGGCCTTTAAGGTGACATGCCAGATAGTTTGCCAACGAGTTGCTCCCATAGCCATACTGGCTTCCCGGTAGTGACGAGGTACTGCCCGTAAGCTGTCTGTTGTCATAAAGGTCACAGTTGGAAGAATCATGACAAAGAGGACAAAGACCCCTGACAAGATCCCAAATCCTGTCCCACCAAAGATGGAACGGACAAATGGAACCACCACTTGCAAACCAATAAATCCATATACAACAGAAGGAATCCCTACTAATAATTCAATGGCTGGCTGTAAGAGACGAGCTCCCTTTGGAGACACTTCTGTCATAAAGACTGCTGCACCTATGGCAAAAGGCGTCGCCACCAAAGCAGACAAGAGGGTTACAATGAAGGAACCCAAGATCATTGGCAAAGCCCCAAATTCTTTCCCTGATGGATTCCATGTGGCTCCAAAAAGGAAACTGAAGACATTGACCTTGTTGACAAAGAAGGTCGATAAGCCCTTTTGGGCTACAAAAATTAAAATCAAAGCTACCACAAAGACAATTAAACTCATACAGCAGAAGGTAATGGTCTTCCCAAATTTTTCTAAGCGGGAGTTTTTTGATTTCGTCAGCATTTTTTTTGCTACTTCGTTCATGTTTTACCTAATTCTTTTTATTTCTTCGTAATATTACCGTCAAGATCACGGCTGACTTTCATATCATTGATTGGGATATAGCCCATCTCACCAACGATTTCCTGCTGGACCTCATCCGTCATCATAAAATCCAAGAATTTTTGCTCCAATTTACTAGGCTCTCCCTTGGTATACATGTGTTCGTAGGACCAAATTGGCCAGTTATTGTTCACCACGTTCTTTTTAGTCGGTTCATAGCCATTTAACTTCATAGTTTTGACACTATCATCCACGTAAGTAAAGGCCAGATAAGAAATGGCACCTGGAGTCTGGGAAACAATGTTCTTCACCATTCCGTTAGAATCCTGTTCCTGAGCCTGTTTTGGATCTTTGCCGTCCATGATTATATCGTCAAATACAGCACGACTACCAGACCCTACTGCCCGGTTTACAATGGTAATTTCCAGATCCTCACCACCCAATTGCTTCCAGTTGGTATAGTCACCCGTAAAAATCTTACGCAATTGTTCAGTTGTCAAATTGTCTACGGAAATATTCTTATTGGCAATGATGGCTGTTCCTGCCACTGCCACTTGATGGTCTACCAAGCTAGAAGCATCGATCCCATCTTTTTCCTCCGCAAAGAGGTCACTATTTCCAATATCCACAGCTCCCGATTGGACCTGAGAAAGACCTGTACCAGAACCTCCCCCTTGGACATTGACAATCTTACCGGGATATTCTTCAACATAACGATCTGCCACCCCTTCAACTAGCGGTTGTAGGGCTGTCGATCCAACAGCTGTAATCGCTTCTCCACGGTCAATCCAAGAAGCACAAGCAGATAAGCTTCCTGCTAATGCAATCGTCGCTAATCCTAAGACTAACTTTTTAGACGTTTTCAAATCATGTCTCCTTGATATTTCACTATTTCACTTTCGATTTTTTGACAATTTATTTCAAAAAAACCTTACTTCCACTATATCATAGAACCGGTTCTTTGCCTAGCATTTTACCTAAAACGAAGACCCTTGGGATAGAAATTTTTTAGGGTCTGTCCAGTGACTTTGGCAAATCCCAAACCATTGCCTTCTATGAGGACCTGGTACCAACCATTTGGATGCGATTCCTTCAATTGGATGGTCTCTCCCGCCACATAATGGACAAAGTCCTCTGGTGTAATTGCAACGACATTTCTGACTTCACTCGGTCTTAGAGCTAGGCCAAGGGCAAAACTAGGTTCAAAACGATTTTTCTTGAAGGTTCCAAGGTGCAATCCATTTCGAGCAATTTTTACTTTGCGCAAATCGGGCAAACCCAAAGGAACTAAATACAGCTCGTCACCAAAGGTTTCGAGGACCCCTTCGAGTGTGACTTTTAAGTGTTTCTTAGAAAATTCCTGCCACAATTTCTTTTGTTCTGCTGATAATTGGTCCTTCTTGGAAGGAAGTTTAGCTGCTGGGTTCTCACCAAGGTAACGGAACTTAGCAACGAATTGTCCTTCTCCTTTGAAGAGATGCGGATACATACGCGCCGTTTCAGGGTAGTCGATCCCTTCTGCCATACCATTGATTTTATCGATGGTTTCTAACTCCAAATCAAATGTTTCCAAAAGCCAAGATACAATTTCTTCATTTTCCTCAGGAGCCCAGGTGCAGGTTGAATAAACCAAGGAACCACCTGGGACCAACATCTTGAGGGCATCCTCCAAAATTTCTCTTTGAAGGAGACTGCACTCTCTAGGATAATCGACAGACCAATAGTCCATGGCATCTGGTTGCTTGCGGAACATTCCCTCACCTGAACAAGGAGCATCTAGTATAATCAGATCAAAAAAGCCTGAGAAAACTTTTGCAAGACGTTCAGCTGACTCATTGGTTACTAGCACATTTCTGGCACCGAAGCGTTCGACATTCTCTACGAGGATTTTCGAGCGTCCCTTGTGGATTTCATTAGAGACCAAGAGTCCCTGATTGTCCAAATAAGATAAGAGCTGGGTCGTCTTTCCTCCAGGAGCTGCCGCTAAGTCTAGAACCTTCATCCCAGGCTGAGGGTGGGCTACTTGGGCCACTATCTGTGCTGCTGGCTCTTGCGAATAGACCAAGCCCGTCGCATGCTCGATTGATTTTCCAGAGACTTTTCCGTAGTGCCCCCAAGGAGTATTCGGAATGGGATCGTCAAAGGATTTTTGACCTTCTTTTAAGGGATTGGTACGAAAGGCTGCTACTGCCTCTTGATCAAAGGTCGCAAAAAAAGCAGCAGCATCCTCACCTAGAAGATGCTGGTATTTTTCTTTAAAGCCATTGGGAAAATTCATTTAACTTCTCCCTTTCTTAAGATAAGTTTGAATTTCTGTTAACTTCATTTTTGGAACCATCATAATCGGTTCCACTGTCTGGTAATTGGGTTGATCCCCATTTAGATTTAAGACTGTATAGCCTAAGCGTTCGCCCATGATCGCGGCTGCTGCGTAGTCCCATGGCCAGATATAGCTAAAGTAAGCTAAAATACCACCTGATAGAATTTTTGAAAAACTAATACCGGCACTACCATAGACTCGGATTCCTAGTGAATCCATTCCAAGATCGGCCATGCCCCAGTCATTTTTTTCAAGCATACCAACATTTGACGCAATCAGAAAGTTCTCCAAAGGTTGATCTACAAAGGGCATCAGTTCAACATCATTGCGATAAACTGGGAATTCTCCACCCCCATAAAAGAGGTGGTCCCGCATAACATCGTAGATCAATCCAAACTGACCAATTCCGTCTTCGAAATAGGCCACCATGACCGCAAAATCTTCCTTTTGGGTCACAAAATTATTGGTCCCATCAATGGGATCAATGACCCAAACCGCTCCTTCTGAAATCGGAGATCGAAGACCATCTTCCTCCGCAAAAATCCGATCTTCGGGATAGCGACGATTGATTTTTTCAACCAAATCCTTTTGAACTTGTTGATCCATTTGGGTTACTAAATCTGTCGGCCCCGTCTTTTTCGTAATCATTAAGGAATCATTGAGATGAAGACGTAAATACTCCCCTGCCTCCAAAACGATCTGTTTTGCATACTCTAATTTATTCTTCAAGAGAAAACCATCCTTCCTCTTTTTGCTTTGCAGCCTGGGTCGCGCGATAGAGAGAATAACCGCTCACTTCTTCGAACTCTCGTCCGAGACGTTTTTCTTCTCCGATACTAGGCACGACCTTCTTAAAAGCACGGTAGGCTTCCATGTATTCTTTGGCCTCTACCTTACTTTCATAGGCTTCTTCGACTTTATTGAAAAAAGAAAGCACTGAAGCAAGCTCTTCAGTGCTCCACGATAAGTCCAGTGGGTAACTATAATTTTTTTGCATTCGACATACTTCTTAGTTTATTTCTGCTCTTAGAGTGGCAGAGCGTAACTCTTGCTTGCGATAACTCCGTGGCAAGAAGGCACGAATTTCATCTTCGTTAAAGCCGATTTGCATCCGTTTGTTATCTAAAATAATCGGTCTCCGTAAGAGACTTGGATTCTCCTCAATGAGATGAATCAAGGCTGAAATCGATAAATCTTCGACATCAACATCCAATTTTTGAAAAATTTTTGAGCGAGTTGAAATAATGTCGTCTGTTCCGTTTTCGGTTAAGGCCAATATACTTGTCAACTCCTGTTTGCTCAACGGACTTGTCATAATATTGTGTTCTTTAAATGGAACATCGTGCTTTTTTAACCAAGCCCGAGCTTTTCGACATGATGTACAACTCGGTGATAAAAATAATGTAATCATGTGGTTCACTTCTTTTTTTATATATAACTACCTGACTCTATTATACAAAAAAAATAGGTGCTTGAAAAGCGCTTTTTTGATTTCTAGACGATTTTTATGAATTTCTATGGAAATCAGGAAGCACTTTCATTTTTTCGCCTAAAACCACCAGAAAAAGGATTAGGCAAACTCCTAATCCTTGGTCCAGTTTCGTGAAACTGCTTCATCTTCTTCTAGTTGAGCTACTAGTTGATCTATCCCATCAAATTTGACCATTTCTCGAATCTTATCTAACCAGTGAATGGTCAGGGTATGACCGTAGATGTCTCCTGAAAAGTCAAAAAGATTGACTTCAAACCGAAGCTCTTTCCCATCAAATGTAATATTCTTCCCGACAGAAGCCATTCCTCGGTAGGTCTGCCCCTTATAAGTTACATCAACCACATAGACCCCGTCTGATGGCAGATAGGTCCGATCGATTGGCGCTAGATTTGCTGTAGGGTAACCAATCGTCCGACCACGCGCATCTCCATGGACAACAATTCCCCGACTGGACAAGGGATGACCAAGCAAGCGTGCAGCTTCTTTGACCCGTCCTTCTAGGACAGCTTGACGGATGCGGGTCGAACTGATCTTTTCCCCCTGATCCAATACAGGAGAAATGACTTCCACCTGACCATCAAAATAGGCAGCTAAGTCAGAGGCAGTTTTCTTATCAGAGCCAAAACTATAATCAAATCCAGCAATTAAAACTCGGGCTCTCAAGGCTTTTACGAATTGATCAACAAATTCTTTCGCTGTTTTAGAAGCAAAATCAGTCGTAAAATCAATGAGGAAGAGCTCATCCACTCCTAGTTCGTTTAATTTTTGGAACCGATCCTCAGGGCTTTGCAAATGGAGCAACAATTCTGGCTGGTAGCGAACAAAGGCCAACTTAGGAGATTCAGGGAAGGTTAACAAAGCAACCTTCAAGCCTTTTTCATCCGCGATCTGACGCGCCTTTTTAAATAGTTCTTGATGCCCCAGGTGCAGGCCATCAAAGTAGCCCAGAACCAAAACTGTCTCATTCTCCAAGTGGATCTGGTTAGCAGTAGTTATCGTACGAATATTCATGAATTTATTGTAACACACTTTCTGTTAGAAAAACTTTTCGAGGTTTGTAAAGTTCTTCTCTTTTTTCTAAAATGGCTACCAATTTCCCTTGGTAAAAAGCAGCTAACTCTCTGGCTTCGCTCTCGACTGGAATAAAGCGTCCTACTTGGACTTCGCCAACCTCTTCTGCTGTCAGCTCTACTTTTTCTAGATCTCCTGTCCCAATTTCAAGAGGATGTAGGAAGCTCAAATCCCCTTGCCTTACCTTTTCAGCAAGCTCTTCCAGGGTCAGAGCATCATCCAGTGACAATCCAGCGGCACTAGTTCGTGTTAAGTGGGACATGTGGGCGGCGTAACCCAACTTTTGACCTAAATCCACCGACAAGGTCCGGATATAAGTCCCCTTGCTGCATTTAACCCGGAAGCGAAAACGCGCTAGTCCTGTCTCATAGCCGATCTCACTGGTACGCGTGAATTCATAAATGGTTACCTGTCGGACAGGGCGTTCCACCTCTTCTCCTGCACGCGCATATTCATAGAGCTTACGCCCATTGACCTTGACTGCTGAGTACATAGGCGGTACTTGCTCGATTTCACCCACCATTTGGGTAATCATGTGGTCTACCTCTGCTGCATCTAAAGGTGCTTCTACTGGAGTCCGCTCAACGATTTCCCCACTGGCATCTTCCGTCGTGGTAGAAAATCCCAAAGTGATTTCTCCCTCGTAGATTTTACCCTCATCCTGCATAAATTCAACCATCCGGGTTGCCTTGCCAACTGCAATCGGAAGCACCCCCACCACATCCGGGTCCAGAGTTCCCCCATGGCCAATCTTCTTAGTACCTAAGATTTTCCGCAGTTTAAAGACCACATCATGTGAAGTCATCCCTGCTTCTTTTTTTACATTAATAATTCCATCCATTTGATTTACTCTTTCTAACTGGTTGTGTGACCATCCGGGTCACCGACCTCTTATTATACCATGAAAGCAGACTTCTTGTCCCTGATTCTCGTCCCCAATGTGCTTCCAGAAAAACCCGTAGCAGATTTCAGACTTTTTAATATGGGTTTGATACAATAGAAAACGAAAGAAGGTGTAACATATGTTAATGTATGATGTTATTGTTATTGGATTTGGTAAAGCTGGTAAAACACTCGCAGCCAAATTATCAAGTCAAGGTAAAAAAGTTGCTCTGATTGAAAAGAGCAAGTCTATGTACGGTGGTACTTGTATCAATATCGCTTGTATCCCAACTAAGACCTTGATTGTTGCCGCAGAAAAAGGCTTGGATTTTGAGCAAGCTATGAGCGAAAAAAATGCAGTCACCACTCGTCTCAATGGCAAGAACTACGCAACCATTGCTGGAACGGGTGTAGACATTATCGACGCGACAGCTCGATTCCTTTCCAACAAGGTCATCGAAATTCAAGCTGGTGAAGAAAAGGA
The DNA here is from genome assembly GCA_963543165.1 of uncultured Streptococcus sp. GTDB lineage: Bacteria > Bacillota > Bacilli > Lactobacillales > Streptococcaceae > Streptococcus. The sequence continues at coordinate 10,648 of CAUUAM010000014.1, forward strand.
AGAATTAACGGCAGAAACCATTATTATTAATACTGGTGCGGTGCCAAATGTCCTTCCAATTCCAGGACTAGCTGAAAGTAAATTTGCTGTGGATTCAACCGGAATTCAACGGTTAGAAAACCTACCAAAACGCCTGGGTGTTCTTGGCGGAGGACCAATCGGATTGGAATTTGCCCATCTCTACAATACCTTGGGTAGCCAAGTAACGGTACTAGACGCTTCTGAAGCCTTCTTGCCACGGATTGAGCCAAGCATTGCAGCTCTTGCAAAAAGCTACCTTGAAGAAGATGGCATTCAATTCTTGCAAGGCGTTCATACCCAAGAAATCAAGGATGGTGAAGCTAGCTTAACCCTTGTAACCGATAAAGGAGACTTCGAGTTCGATATCCTCCTCTACGCAACAGGACGTAAGCCAAATACAGCTGGACTTGGTCTTGAGAATACAGATATCCAGGTCACTGATCGTGGAGCGATTCAAGTCAACCGTCATTTGGAAACCAACGTCCCTGGTGTCTTTGCAGTTGGGGATGTCAATGGCGGTCCTCAATTCACCTATATGTCACTCGATGACTTCCGCATCGTCTTCAACTATCTCACAGGTGATGGTAGCTACAATCTCGAAACTCGTCGAAATTATGCGACAACCCTCTTCATTGCTCCTCCATTGGCCCAAGTCGGCTTGACCGAGCAAGAAGCACGTGACAAAGGACTTCCAGTTGCTGTCAAAGAATTGCCAGTTGCTGCCATGCCACGTGGCCATGTCAATGCAGACCTCCGAGGGGCCTTCAAAGCAGTCGTCAATCCAGAAACCAAGGAAATTCTTGGAGTCACTCTCTTTGGAGAAGCTGCAGGCGAACTCATCAACCTGATCACTATGGCCATGGACAACAAGATCCCTTATACTTACATCGCAAAACAAATCTTTACCCACCCAACCATGGCAGAAAACCTAAACGATCTCTTTGCGATTTAAATAGAATAAAAGAGAGTGGGACAGAAAATCGGTCATTCGTTAGAATTCGATTTCGTCGTCCCACCTCCGCACAGTTGAGTAGGGCTGTAAAAGCTGATGAAATCAGCGTAATAGAGCCTACTCAACCACTGCGTCTTGCTCAACAATCCAAAAATAATTGAGAGGCTAGGACTTTTGTCCCAGCCTCTCTTTAGTGTAAAAATCCACAAACAGCCTCTTGAAAAGCTTTATTTTCTTCATACAGAGCATGACCTGAATGCTTAAGAATAAGGAGCTGACAACCCGAAATCGCTTTTGCCAGTTCATTGGATCCCTTCACACCGATCACATCATCTTCAAGCGCACCAAGAACCAAGGTCGGACAATGAATTTCTTTTAAAACCTCAAGGCTATTATGTTCCAGGCAAGACTGAGACTGAATGACAATTCGTTTTTCATCTTTCATTCGTCCCAAGCGACCCATAATATCATAAAGCAACCGCCACTTTTGATAGCTCTTTTGCGTGTAGGAGTGCTGTGCAATATCCAGCATGAGATGCTTAAAATTTCCATATTGACTAAGCTTTTGCCAATGCTCAATTCGCTCTTTAGCAAGTTGACTCGGTTTAGCTGTAGTCACGGCTAGAACGAGTTTTTGAACCTTTTCAGGGAAATCAACTGCCAACCATTGGGCAATCATTCCACCTTGTGAAATCCCCATAACATAGGCCACATCTAGGTTCAGTGCCTCCATTGCTTCTGCTACATCGGCTGCCATATCACGAGTCGTATAGCCCTGTCTCAGCTCATTGATCCGAGAAAAAACATAGATTTTATAGTGTTTAGCAAGTAAACGATAAGAGAGGGAAAAGAGCTGGGCCTTTCCTTTGACTGTCTGCAACCCATCTCCCAAGCCTGGTATGATCACTAATGGCTGCTTTCCTTTTCCAAAAGTCACATATTCCATGCTTTTATCCTTAAAGTATAAGGTTTTCCCTTTTGCTGCATACATTACTTCGGTCCCCTTACTATTTTATCATGTTTATTCATGTTGACTTTTTAAATTTAGAGCAAAGCCGGCAGTCACTTTTTCAAATCCAACTGCCTGATAAAACTGATGTGCAGCATTTCGGTCAGCGGTTAATCCACTATTTAAAGCCAGTGCCTTCACTCCTTCTTTTACCGCTTGATTTTTCAATTCATCGATGAGCCTACTAGCAATTCCTTGTCGTCTTGCTTCTTTTGCAACTGACAAAGCTAAAATACGATAGTAAGATCCATCTGCTTCAAAAAAGAAGAGCTTTGCATAACCTAAGAAACCTAAAATTTCTCTGTTTCTTTCAGCTAGAAGACAGCCATAATGTGGTTGAGAAAGAATCATTTCTAAACGTCGAGACAGCTTAGAAGCGGTCGTTGGATAGCCCAAGTCTTCGTATAAAGACAGTAGGGCTTCAGCATCTTTCATGGTTGCTTTTCTTATCTGCATAGGATCCTCCTATTCCCCCTTCAAGGCGTCAAACTTTGCCTTCATGGTTGGATTCTTCCGAGTCAATTTTTTAACCGACACATCATCCAATTTGTTGTTGGCGAGGCGGAGTTGATTTTCGGATGTAGTGAGGAACTTCTTAACCTCTTCCATCCGCTTAATAGCCTTGTCGATTTCATCGATGGCCTTGCCAAAGTTGACAGAAGCTGAATTGTAGTTTTTAGCAAAGGCAACCTTAAAGGCATCTAGGTCTTCCTCAAAATGAGTGATGTCAATATTTTGCTCACGGATTAGTGCTAGTTCTTGCTTGTATTTAAGAGAGTTGAGAGCAGCATTACGTAAGAGACCAATCAACTGGATAAAGAACTGAGGACGGACCACGTACATCTTCTCATACTCGTGGCTAACATCGACAATCCCTGTGTTAAAGTAGTCGTTATCTGCTTCAAGCATACTGACCAAAACAGCATACTCACAGTTCTTTTCTCGACGGTCCTTGTCTAACTCCTTGTAAAAATCAGCATTCTTATGCTTTTTCTCTGTGCCGTCGGCTTCATTCTTCATCTCAAACATGATGGAAATGAATTCTAGCCCATTTTCATCAAAGTCACGGAAGATAAAGTCCCCTTTAGAACCACGAGCAGAGACCTTGTTGTCCTTTTCGAAATAGGCATTAGGGAAGGCAAAGCTGCGAACCTTGTTGAACTCACTCTCCGCATACTGCTCCAGACTTTCCCCAATAGCTTTGGTTGATTGTTGGGCCTTGAAATTCTTGTAAAACTCAACCTGTTCATTGGCCGCCTTCAGTTGGGCCTCATAATTTTGTTTAACCGAACTCAGAGAAAGCTCATTTTCCTTTTCTTGTAAAAGGAGCTGATTTTTAACCTGATCCCGTTCTTTTTCTAGATCAGATAAAGTCTTTTGTAGTTGGTTTTCATGCTCCAAGCGCAAGGTGGCTAATTGATTCTCCAGTGCCTGAACCTCTTTTTCTTTCTCTAGTAAGCTTTGGCTAGCAGTTTGTTCCACCTCTTTTTTAGCCAATTCTTTTTCAGTATCAAACTGTTGAATCTGATTTTGTAACTGGGCAATTTCTTGGTCCTTTTTTGCTAACTTCTCTTGTTGCTCATTGAGGGCTTTTTGCTCCGCTAAAGCCAACTCTTGCCGAATCCGCTCATGAATTTCCTTGTCAAACTCCGCCGTCCGTACTTGGGACAAGAGCTCGCTGTATTGACTTTCATTGACGGTAAAAACTTCCCCACAGTTGGGGCACTTGATTTCGTTCATAGCCTGCCTCTTTCTCTATTCTTAGTATATTATATCATGCTAGCAGTAAAATCAAAACCAGCAAACAAAGCTTGCTGGTTTTAACTGAGTATTCATTCCTCTATGGAGACTTTCCTTAGGTGAGGACGGACGGTAGCAACTCCCTTTGGGATTCCATACCTTATATTTGAGCCTCACGTCTCAAATATACCGAGCACCAGAAACTTATGTGTTTCTGGCGCTTTCCTCACGGCGAAAAGTCTCAACCTATTCCGCACTATTTCCAAAATTTCTTTTCTTGAAACTTTTTCATGCAGTCATCAATTAGATCCTTGAGGAGATATTGCTTGTTTATGTTCTGAAACAGTACACTAGGCTTACTGGTTTCCCTTTATTTCTTTTCAATCGGAGCGACACTGGCTAAGAGTTTCTTGAGACCCACTTCTGGGAAGTTAATCTTGAGTTCTTGGGTATTGCCACTACCTGATACTTCAAGAACAGTTCCTTCTCCCCACTTCTTGTGAATAGCAATGTCGCCAATGGACCAAGCGACACTTTCTTTAGCACCAGCTTGGTTGCCATTACCAAAGGGGAGGCTAGAGGACGTGAGCGTGCTTGGAGCTGCTTGTCTCTTGCGTTCTTGAAGGGCTTGTGACAGGCTCATTCCTTTTCCAAAGGTCGTTCCGCCACCATTGCTATAGGAAGCTTTAAAGCTCGTATTAACCGGACGTGCTAAGCCTTGGTAGGTCAATAAGTCTGAGCTAATCTCATTGATAAAGCGCGTCGGACGGTTGTAGCTGGTCCGCCCAAAGAGCAAACGAGAATTGGCATTGGTCAGGAAGAGAACCTTCTCTGCCCGCGTGATCCCCACATAAGCCAGACGACGTTCTTCTTCCAACTCATCCGGATCCTCTGCTGCATGACTAAGAGGAAAGACGTTTTCTTCCATCCCAATCAAGAAGACCACTGGAAACTCCAGTCCTTTCGCTGCGTGAAGAGTCATCAAAGTCACTTCTGAAGTCTCTTGCGCCCCATCATCTGTATCGGCAATTAAGGCTAAGTCGTTCAAGAAACGACTTAAGGTTTCCACACCTGATTCGTCTTCAACAGACTCGCCATTTTCGTCAAAATTCTTGGTAACAGAAAGGAACTCTTGGATGTTCTCGATGCGGGCCTGACTTTCCAAATTACCCTGATTGATTAGGCCAGTCATATAGCCTGTCTTGTCAAGAACTTCTTCGACCAACTCTGTAATGGTCAGCTGGTCCAATTTTTCTCTCAAATCAAGAATGAGATTAGCAAAGTCCCAGATAGCTTGGGCTGCTTTTCCTTTGATGCCAGAGAGCATGATATTGGCTGAAGCATCCAGTAAGGAGGATTCTTGCATTTGGGCAAAATCACGAATCTTATCTACAGTACCTGGCCCGATTCCCCGCTTAGGTTCATTGATAATGCGCTCAAAACTGATATTGTCACTGAGGTTGGCAATCAAGTTCAGATAAGCAATGACATCTCGAATTTCCTTCCGGCTGTAGAACTTGGTCCCCCCCACCATGGTATAAGGAATATTGGACTTGAGCAATGCTTCTTCAATGGTCCGTGACTGGGCATTGGTCCGGTAGAGAACCGCAAAGTCACGGTGTTTATAACCAGCTTCGCGACTGAGCTCTTCAATGGTTTTGGCCACAAAGACCGCTTCATCCTGCTCATCATTGGCCCGGTAATAGACAATCTCTTCCCCGTCTTCATTTTGGGTCCAGAGATTCTTCGGACGACGGTGGCGATTATTTTTGATCACATCGTTCGCTGCTTGTAGGATGGTTTTAGTGGAGCGATAATTTTCCTCTAACAAGACGACCTTGGCATCAGGATAATCCTTCTCAAAGTCCAGGATGTTTTGCATGTCTGCTCCCCGCCAGCCATAAATAGACTGGTCGGCATCCCCAACCACACAGATATTTTTAAAGCGAGAAGCTAAAAGTTTAACCAATTGGTATTGGGCATGGTTGGTATCTTGGTACTCATCCACATGAATATATTGGAACTTCTGCTGGTAATAGGTCAGCACATCTGGATGCTGGTCAAAGAGACGCAAGGTCAACATGATCAAATCATCAAAGTCCACTGCTTCTGACTGACGGAGTTCTTTTTGGTAAGCCTCATAGCACTTGGCGACGATCTGGGTGTACATATCCCCCGCCTGAGCTGCGTAGGCCACTTCATCAATCAGGTCATTCTTGGCATTGGAAATGGTCCCCAAAATGGTTCGTTCATTCCATTTCTTCGGATCCAAATTCAAAGACTTCAAGATCCGCTTCATCAAGGTCCGTTGCTCACTTGGATCGACAATGGTAAAGTTACGATTGTAGCCAATGTGATCCGCATCTCGACGGAGGATACGCACACACATGGAGTGGAAGGTGGCGATCAAGCAATCTTGGGTGGCTGGATTCAATTGATAAGCCCGCTCCTTCATCTCCCGAGCGGCTTTATTGGTAAAGGTAATGGCCAAAATATTCCAAGGATTGACCATTTTTTCATCGATCAAATAAGCGATCCGGTGAGTCAAGACACGTGTCTTACCCGAACCAGCCCCCGCCATGATCAAGAGGGGACCTTCTGTCGTTTGGACCGCCTCTGCTTGGCGATCATTCATACCATTCAATAAAGGATTCATCACATACTCCTCATTCATTCAATCGTTCTATTATACCACAATTTTGTCCTTTCTCATTTGGAAAATAGTCGGCTTCATTTGAATTTTGCACTCAAAAAGGCTATAATAAACCTTTAAGAAGAACGAAAATTTCCTCTTTACCAACTATTCAAGTTTGCCGCTGATGAGGAATTTTACAGAAGTCTGGAGGAGTTATCAGTGAATCAATCACAAAACAATTTAAGACTAGCCGAACGTGGAGCCCTGATTAGTATTGTGGCCTATTTGATCCTATCCGCTGCTAAGTTAGCAACAGGACATCTCCTTCACTCCTCCAGTTTGGTTGCCGATGGTTATAATAACCTTTCAGATATTATCAGCAATGTCGCCCTTCTCATTGGCATTCGTATGGCCCGCCAGCCAGCTGACCGCGACCACCGGTTTGGTCATTGGAAGATTGAAGATCTAGCTAGCCTAGTGACTTCCATCATCATGTTCTATGTGGGCTTTGATGTCTTACGAGATACGGTTCAGAAAATCCTCAGCAGAGAAACAACCGTTATCGATCCTTTAGGAGCCATTGTCGGTGTTGCCTCGGCCCTTGTCATGTTTGCAGTCTATCTTTATAACCGTTCTTTAGCTAAAAAAGCCCAGTCCAAGGCCCTCAATGCTGCTGCTAAAGATAACCTGTCTGACGTGGTCACTTCTTTAGGAACCTCTGTTGCGATTGGAGCTAGTGCTCTTCACTATCCGATTGTGGACCAATTGGCTGCCATCATCATCACCTTCTTTATCCTAAAAACTGCCTACGATATTTTCATTGAATCTTCCTTCAGCCTCTCAGATGGATTTGATGAAAGTCTTCTTGATAAATACAAGGCTGCTATTCTGGAATTGCCAAAGGTCAGCCGGGTCAAATCCCAACGGGGACGGACCTACGGAAGCAATATCTACCTAGATGTCGTCATCGAAATGAATCCTGACCTCTCCGTTTATGAGAGCCATGCCATTACCGAAGAGGTCGAGCGCCTTCTCAAGGAAAAATTTGGAGTCTTTGACATTGACGTCCATGTAGAACCTAGCTCAATTCCTGAAGATGAGCTGATCGAAAACGTTGAAAAGAAACTCTTGACCTACGAAAAACGCCTCTATGCTAAGCAAGAATTTGATACATTGCTAGCGGATAATTATACCTTGATTGACGATACTGGTCACGAACACCACAAGGCGGAATTAATAGAGGCTCTCGCAAGCGACCAAGTTCAATTCCAAAACTTTGAACTGGAGTCCATCAGCCAAAAAACCAAACTCATCCGTTATGAACTAGACGGTCAAATCCATACCTGTCTCTGGCGTCGCCATGAACATTGGCAAAAGGTCTTTCATCAAATCACTAATAAAAGCTAGGAAGCATTTCCTAGCTTTTTTTACTTGATGTCTTCTGTTGCTACATCCGTTCCGAACCACTTCTTAGAAATCTTTTGGAACTGGCCGTTTTGATAAAGTTTTACAAAAGCTTCATCAATTTTTTTCTTCAAGGTTTTATCTGCCTTGCGCACCCCTACTGCAAAGGATTCTGTCTCAAAACCGACAGGAAAGACATTGTAGTCTTTTAGAATTCCTTCTGTTTGTAGATAATAGTTGGCATAGACACGGTCGATTAAGAGGCCATCGATCCGATCGTTCTGGAGATCGATCAGTGCCTCGTTAAAACTCTGGTATTGGGTAGCCTTTTGATTTTTGACCTTATTTTTCAAGATTTTAGGATTGGCTTCAAAATCCATATAGCCAGACGATCCGGTCTGGGCACCTAATCGTTTCTCTTTCATCCCATCGACTGATTGGATCCCAGATGCTTTCTTTGTGACCAAGACTTGCTCGTTTTTCATATAGGGCTTTGTAAAAGCAACACTTTCCCGACGTTCATCTGTAGCCGAATAGCCATTCCAGATGGCATCAATGGTCCCATTTTTTAGTTCCGTCTCTTTCATGTCCCAATCAATGGGTTGCCAGTTCACATGAATCCCATAAGATTCAAAGACTTGATTGGCCAAATCAATATCAAAACCCGCATAGGTTCCATCTTTTTGTTCAAAGCCCATAGGAACAAAAGTATTATCAAAACCAATCGTGATGGACTGCTCTTTTTGGTATTTTTGCCAGTTGTCCACTTTAGGATCACTCACTGTCTGCCCGCAGGCTGTCAGAAAGACGAGACTAAGAACACCTAGCAACCATGGTATTACTCGTTTCATAGGCACCTCCTATTTTGGCTCAACCTTGATCAGTATATCCGCAATGGCTTCTGCAAATGGAATATCATGGGTCACAACAATCTGGGTCATTCCTAGTTCACGGTTTTGCAAAATTAACTTTTCAACTTCTAATCGCAATTCTGGATCCAAGGCCGAAGTCGGCTCATCATAGCCAATAATTTCTGGATCGATCATCATGGCACGAGCCAATGCCACCCGTTGCTTCTGACCACCAGATAGGGAGAAGGGATAAGCATCCGCATGATGTTCGAGCCCCAAGCGCTCCAGTAAGCTCATGGCTTTTTTACTCGCTTCTTCCCTGGTTACATTCATGGTCTTGATAGGTGACAAAATGAGGTTTTCCATGACTGATAAGTGTGGAAATAATTGAAAGTCCTGGAAGACAAATCCGAGAAGATTTCGTTTTTCTAAGGCATCTAGAGGCAAGTTTTCACCATTGTAGAGGATCTGACCAGAGTCGATCGTTTCAAGACCAGCTAGCATACGAAGCAAGGTGGTCTTTCCTCCTCCAGAAGGTCCAACAATGGCAACGATTTGTTTTTCAGGAACGAGAAGATTGAAATCTGATAAGATCTGCTTATCCCCAAAACGTTTCGAAATTTGTTTTAATTCTAACATCTGCTTCTCCTCCTATTTATAATATGAAAAGTTCTTTTCAACCCGCTTGGCAATGATGGTCACGATCCCAATGAGGACTAAATAAATAGCTCCCGCTAAAAACATAGGTGCTAGACTGGCATCACGATTGGCTGCCGTCCGACTAGCAAGGATCAAATCACTAATTCCAAGAGCATAGACCAATGATGTATCTTTAATTAAGGACATAACTTCATTGAAGACACTTGGAAGAACGATCTTCACCACCTGAGGTAAAATAATATACCGAATGGTTTGCCAAGAACTCAATTTTAATACCTTAGCGGCCTCATACTGACCTTTTGGAATCGCGACAATCCCACCACGAAAGATTTCTGCAAAATAGGCTGCATAATTGAGGGTGAAGGCCATAATAGCCGCAGGTAAACGGTCAATCCGAATTCCAATACTTGGAAGAACATAATAAATAAAGATCAACTGAAGCAAGAGAGGTGTCCCTCGCATGATCCAAATATAAATTGTTAGGAAGCCATGCAAGATCTTTGAGCGCAATTGAAGCAAAAAAGCAACGACGATCCCTAGTGGAATCGATAAAACCAATACGAAAGCAAATACTTGCAAGGTGAGGCTTGCTCCCTTTAACAAACTTGGTAAAATTTCCAAAGCATACTGCATAGCATTCTCCTCCTAAAAAATTATTTAATGAACATCTTACCACAAAAATGGGAAAAAAACTAGTTTATTTTGATATTTATAAAAAAAATAGCCTTTCGGCTATTCTTCTACTTTTATAAATCCAAATTTATTAAGAGGATAGAGACGCAGATTTACGACTCCTTCGATCTGATTTTTATGGATATAACCAAACTCACGACTGTCTTCTGTATCCCCACGGTTATCATTTAAGACTAGATAGGTATCGGATGGTACACGACCAGCCTTGGTCCCTTTTAACTCTGATAAAAAGAAATCATCCGTATAATACCCATTACTCGTTGGAGCAGCTAGATGTTTGTTCAGCATTTTATTCAGGTAAGGTTCTGGTGTTGCCTGTCCATTCAAATAGAGGACGTCATCTACGTAGCTGACTTCATCGTTTTCTTTGGCAATGACACGTCCAAGGTATTCTTTTCCACCGACCTTGTATAAGACCAAATCACTGCGATCTACCTGAGCATTTCTAGTCGCTACCACAAGATCTCCATTTTTCACAGAAGCATTAGACATCTTATCATTGATACTAAATGGATGAAATACAAAGATACGAAGCAAAATCAGTGTTAAAACCAGTACACCGACAATGATGACATTTCTAATTAAATCTCTCCTTGGCATGTATGTCTCCCTTCCTTTTTGTTTATTATACCATTTTTTTGATCTTTAAAAAAGAGAAAGTAAGCATTAGTGAGAATTCTTGTTAGCACACTAAACAAGAAAAACCTCGCGGTCAGTCCTTTCAGACCAACCAGCAAGGCTTTAAGATAGAATTGTCTATTAACGTACTGTACGGATACGCATTGTGTTTGTACGAACAGCTTCTCCAACTGGTACACCAGCAACGATAACGATATCATCACCAGATTTAACAAGACCAGCTTCAACTGCTTTACGTTCAGCAATTTCGAACATATCGTCAGTTGATGAAGGAGCATCTGTCAACATTGGGATAACACCCCAGTTCAACATCAATCCACGTTCAGTCAATTCGTCAAATGTCAATGCCAAGATATCAGCATCTGGACGGTATTTAGAGATCAAACGTGCAGTGTGACCTGTCTTAGTCAATGTTACAACCAATTTGATATCCATTGAGTTTGTAGCATCTTTAACAGCTGAAGCCATAACTTCTGTCTTAGAGTTACGTTCGAATGAAGCTGGGTTCAAACGACCATATTCTTTCAAAAGTGTTTGAGCGTTCATGTCGATTTTCGCCATTGTAGCTACAGATTCAAGTGGGTATTTACCGTTTGCAGATTCACCTGAAAGCATTGTAGCATCAGTACCGTCGATAACCGCATTGAAGACGTCAGATACTTCTGAACGAGTTGCACGTGGTTTTTCAGTCATTGTTTCAAGCATGTTTGTTGCAGTGATAACAACTTTACCAGC
>CAUUAM010000015.1:0-20979 GCA_963543165.1 uncultured Streptococcus sp.
GCCCGAAGAGATGACGGGTTGAAGCCAGAGATGGAAGATATTGAGCCAAGCTTTTTCGATCAAACTTTCTCGAATTTTGAGATCATTGCGGAAGAAAATAGCAAACTCTTCCAAGGAGACAATCAGGTGGACAAAGTCATTTGTTCGGATAGAACACTCCTCAAGCAGTTGATGACGATTCTCTATGACAACGCCTTGAAGTACACCGATGAAGATGGTGAGATCCAGTTTGAAGTCCAGATGAAGGACAAAAATCTTCTTCTGAGAGTGCTGGATAATGGTCCGGGTATTCGTGATGAGGATAAGAAACGAATCTTCGATCGTTTTTATCGGGTGGATAAGGCCAGAACTCGTCAAAAAGGTGGATTTGGTTTGGGGTTATCCCTCGCCAAGCAGATTGTCGAAGCCTTTAAAGGGACGATTCAAGTCAAAGATAACAAACCAAAGGGGACTATCTTTGAAGTGAAGTTATCCACTAAGACGGAAAGTCGTAAAAAAAATCGTTCATAATTTTATAAAAAAAGAAAGAGGAAATCTTATGAGTTCAAAAATGTTGCACACTTGCCTTCGTGTGGAAAACTTAGAAAAATCAATCGCTTTTTACCAAGATGCATTTGGTTTTGAAGAAAAACGTCGGAAAGATTTCCCAGACTACAAGTTCACTATCGTATACTTAGGCCTGCCTGGAGATGACTATGAGTTAGAATTGACTTACAATTACGATCATGGTCCCTATGTGATCGGTGACGGCTATGCTCACGTCGCATTGAGTACTCCTGATTTAGAAGGTTTGAATGCTGAACACAAGGCTAAAGGCTATGAAGTGACAGAACCAAAAGGTCTTCCAGGAACACAACCGAATTACTATTTCGTTGTAGATCCGGATGGTTATAAAGTAGAAGTCATTCGTGAAAAATAAGAGTGATTAAAAATTAGGGCCGCTGTCGGCGACAACAGTCGCCCTTTTTTTATGAAACCATTTACAAAAAAGGAATGTTTTTTCGAGAGAAATTTGCTATAATAAAGTTATGAGATTCAAATACACGAAAACTATTTTATTAATCATTACAAATCTCCTTTTACTGAGTCTTTTGTATATCGGGTATCAAAAGATTCAAAAACTTCGTGAGCAAAAAGCCTATCAAGATCAGTTTGCTAAGGTCACCCAATTAGAGAAAAACTCTGAAAAAGGGAAAGATGTTCAGACTCAGGAAGGAATTTTAGGAACTTCTTATGTGACTGCTTTTTATCCTACAAAGGATGGACAGCCTGTTGAGATTATTAAAGAGAAGATCCAAGAAGATCTTCAGCGTTTAGGATCGGATGAGAAAATCAAGGAGCCTAAGCATTTGACCTTCTATCATAGTGAAGAAGCAGAAGCTCCTTTTGTTGGTTATCATCCCATCCAAATTAAACGCTCTGAATACCAGTACAAAAAAGGAAAATTCATCAAAGATGAGACGGTGAAGTTGCCCCTCTTTTACTTGGATGATGAGAACAATCCTCTGACCCTGAGCCAAGTTTTTGCGGATCCAGATGGAGCTAAGCAGATCTTTTTGCAAGAATTGCAAGGTAATCTAACCTTCCGTCAGCTAGATGAGGAGAGCATTGATCAAATGGTTGCTCATTTTGCAGAGTTAGATCTGAGCCAATGGGAATTCCAATATGAAAAAGGCAATTTCACCATCCCGTTTCCAAGCGATGTCAAGGGAGATGATACCTTTACTGTTCCCTTATCTAAATTCTATGACGTGATTGATACAGAGCGCTTGCTTCCTGATGATCTAGCTTCTTACCAATCCTATATTGAAGAACACCACCGTAAGATGATTGCCCTGACCTTTGACGATGGACCGGATCCAACGACGACTCCTCAGGCGCTGGCTATCTTAAAGAAATACAATGCCAAAGCTACCTTCTTTATGGTCGGAAAAAATGTCAGTGCGAATCCTGATATTGCTAAGCAAGTCCGCAAAGAAGGTCATCAAATCGGGAACCATACCTGGGATCACCCTCAATTGCCAAAATTGAGCTTGGATGATGCCAAAAAAGAGATCTTGGATACCCAAGAAGCTATTCAAAAAGCGACAGGTGTGCAGACAAAGATCACGCGCCCTCCGTATGGAGCCATCAATAACGCCATCCAATACGGTGTAGACCAGTCCTTCATCATGTGGGATGTGGATAGCCTGGATTGGAAGACACATAATACGACGGCTATTCTTAATGAAGTGAAAAAAGAAGTCAAACCGGGTTCGATTATCCTCATGCATGATATCCATCAAACCACGATTGATGCTCTTCCGACCGTCCTTGACTACCTTAAATCACAAGGCTATACCTTTGTAACGGTAGATGAATTGTTGGATTATCAACTTGAAAGTCATCGCATTTATTACAATGGAAATTAACGTAAAAATCCTCTGCAGTAAATTTACTAGCAGAGGATTTTCTTATTCATTTAAAAATAGTTCGGAATTTTTTAAAACAAGTTCACGTACAGAAGCGTATTTTTTCAAGGATTTCAGTTCTTCTGGGTGGGTGATAAAGGTAATCACATAGCCATCACGCCCCATTCGACCTGTTCGACCAGCTCTGTGGGTGTAAGTTTCTTTATCTCGAGGGAGATCGTAGTTAATCACACATTCAAGATGGTCAATATCGATTCCACGAGCGACCAAATCGGTGGCTAGTAAGAGGGTTAGCTGATGGTCTTTGAAGCGTTCCAGGATGACCTTACGGTATTTGACATTGACATCACTAGCCAGCGACACGGCCTCAACACCTCGGTATTGTAGTTTTTCTTCAGCACTACCTAGATCAGATAGGCTGTTGAAAAAAGCCAGACCCCGGAAATCTTCGACGTAGGCGAGTTTGCGGAGCAATTCAACCTTGTCACGCTGATCCACTTGCATGTAAAAATGTTGGATATTGTCCAAAGAAACTCCATCAACTGTAATGCGAAGGGTATTTTCTTCTAGCTGGTCTGGATCGACCTTGGCTGTAGCGCTCATGTAGATATATTGGTGATCGCGAGGAGCATAGTGGCTGATCTTATCGACAAAGTGGTACTGAGAATCGCTCAGTAATTGGTCAAATTCATCTAAAATGATGGTTTCCACATTCATCATTTTGATCTTTTTCAGCTTGATCAGTTCAAAGATACGACCAGGCGTCCCAATTAGAATTTCAGGTCCCTTTTTGAGACGTTCAATTTGCCGTTTTTGACTGGATCCTGACAGGAAGAGTTGGGTCTGGAGCCCAAGAGGCTCTGCCCATTGCTTGGTGACATCAAAAATTTGTCCTGCTAACTCTGTATTAGGAGCTAGAATCAAGAGTTGTTGGGCCTTCTTCGGTTTGAGTTTGAGCAAGCTCGGAAAGAGGTAGGCAAGTGTCTTACCAGTACCGGTAGGACTGATCCCGAGGACATTTTCTCCTTTATAGATAGGAGAGAAGATTTGCTCCTGAATGTCAGTGAAGGTATCAAATCCAAGTGTTTCTAGCTGGTCTTTCCAGCTTTGTGGAAAATGTTCTTTCATTCTTTTTCATCCTTAAATTGTATTCCAGCGCTCTGACGCATCTGGTAGAGGGTTTCATGGACCTGCGCAGCCGTTTTTAACCATTCGAGATAAGCAGCCTCCTTGTGACCAGCTATGGCATGGGCAAAGGCTTCCGCCTCTTCTTGCATTACATGACTACAAGGCGTGAGAGGAAGATCGATGACTTCACCATAATGGCTGACAAATTGGGCCTGGTTGATAGCTGCTACAGCATTTAGGGTCAGGGTTCCAGTCTTCGTGTAGATTTCAGCAGGGAGATGACTGGTAATGTTTTTCCCCGTCTGTATGGCAACCTGAAACTCTGGATAGATCAGGACACCTTGACCATAGAGATCCACCGAATTAGGTAATTGCTGAGCGGTGTAGCGGCTTGAGATCGGCTCTCCAAAGAAGCCAATCGCTAGGTAGAGGCAGTAGACTCCCAGATCCATCAAAGCCCCACCTGCATAGACATCTGAGAAAATATTCGGCACCTCACCAGAAAGGAGGGCAGGTAACTTGGAAGAATACTTGGCAAAGGTAAAGTTAGCGCCTAGTATTTCCTGGTTCGAGAGGAAGTCTTTAATCACTTGAAAGGCTGCTTCTTGGTAATTTCTGGCAGCTTCAAAGAGATAGACCTGGTGATCTTTAGCAAGCTTCACCAGGTCCTTCCATTCAGAAGGACTCGTCACAGCCGGTTTTTCAATGATGACATGCTTTTTGGCTAAAATAGCAAGCTTGGCCTGAGCATAGTGAAGAGAGTTGGGGCTGGCAATGTAGACCACATCCAGCTCACTATCTAGGAAGTCCACTAAGTCAGTGTAGCAGGAGATCGCTTCGTATGGATCACAAAAATCCCGAGCCGTCTTCATTTTTCTCGAATACACAGCCTGCAAACGATAGTGACCCGTTTGGTGAGCAGCAGTTATAAATTCATGTGAAATCCAACTCGTTCCAATAATTCCAAGCCTTAGCATAAGAGGTCCTCCCGCAATCGATTCACCCTATTATACCATGAAAAGGAGGAGGGGCGGAGTGAAAAATGCTAGGGATTATGAGAGTTTTTTGTTACAATAGAAAGTGAATAAGTCAAGGAGTAAGAGATGACCATATCAGTTGTAGTCCCATGTTTTAACGAAGAAGAATCAATTCCATTATTTTACAGCGAAATGGAACGTGTTCGGATGGAGATGGGAGAAAAGTTTGAATATATTTTTATAAATGACGGCTCGTCAGATAAAACGCTATCTGTCCTTCGGAAGCTACATATTACAGATTCGAATGTGCATTACCTTTCTTTTTCTCGGAATTTTGGGAAGGAAGCAGCACTCTATGCTGGACTTGAGCGTGCTAGTGGTGAATTTGTCACAGTCATGGATGTAGATCTACAGGATCCTCCAGAGTTATTGGTTCAAATGAAGCAAAAATTGGATGAAAACTCGGAATTGGATTGTGTCGGAACCCGACGCGTAACCCGTGATGGCGAACCACCAATTCGTTCTTTCTTTGCACGGATGTTTTATAAATTGATCAACCATATCAGCCAAGTGGAAATGGTCGACGGGGCGCGTGATTTCCGTCTGATGCGTCGTCCCATGGTCGATGCCATTCTTGAACTATCTGAGTACAATCGCTTTTCAAAAGGAATTTTTGCCTGGGTTGGATTTGAGACAGAATACCTGGAATATAAAAACGTAGAGCGTGTAGCAGGAGAGACATCTTGGAATTTTTGGTCTCTCTTCAAATATTCAATTGAAGGAATTGTCAATTTTTCAGATGCTCCACTAAATATTGCCTTTATTGGTGGTCTTTTATCGTGGATCTTGGCCTTTATCATGGTGGTTCTGATTGTGATTCGTACACTAGTCTTTGGAGATCCGACTTCTGGTTGGCCGTCCCTTATGACAGTGATTCTTTTCCTAGGAGGGTTCCAATTGCTAACCATTGGGATTTTAGGAAAATACGTTGGTAAGATCTTTATGGAAACTAAGAAACGACCAATCTATGTCATCAAGGAGAAAAGCAAGTAAAAAGCAGAAAACTTCTGCTTTTTTTGCTATAATGATAGGGAAAAAGCATTTGAAAGGAAATTACCATGATTTTAATTACTGGTGCAAATGGTCAACTCGGGACAGAACTTCGCCATTTGTTAGATGAACGAAATGAAGAATATGTAGCCGTCGATGTGGCGGAAATGGACATCACAAATGCAGAGAAAGTAGATGAGGTTTTTGCGGAAGTGAAGCCAACTCTTGTCTACCACTGTGCTGCCTATACAGCTGTTGATGCTGCTGAAGATGAAGGAAAAGAGCTGGATTACGCCATCAACGTGACTGGCACGGAAAATGTAGCAAAAGCGTCTGAAAAACACGGTGCAACCCTAGTCTATATCTCTACGGACTATGTGTTTGATGGGAATAAGCCGGTTGGACAAGAATGGGAAGTAGACGATCAACCAGATCCCCAAACAGAGTACGGTCGTACCAAACGTATGGGAGAAGAATTGGTTGAGAAGCATGTATCTAACTTCTATATCATCCGTACAGCTTGGGTATTCGGGAACTACGGTAAAAACTTTGTCTTCACGATGCAAAACTTAGCCAAGACTCACAAGACTTTGACCGTTGTGAATGACCAACATGGCCGTCCAACCTGGACACGTACTTTGGCAGAATTCATGACTTATTTAGCTGAAAACCGCAAGGAATATGGGTATTACCACTTGTCTAACGATGCAACAGAAGATACAACTTGGTATGACTTTGCGGTTGAAATCCTCAAAGATACTGATGTTGAAGTGAAACCTGTTGATTCAAGCCAATTCCCAGCTAAAGCAAAACGCCCTCTCAACTCAACAATGAGTTTGGAAAAAGCGAAAGCTACAGGATTTGTGATTCCAACCTGGAAGGATGCATTGAAAGAGTTCTATAAGCAAGAAGTGAAATAGGAATTTTACCTTTATAAAAAGGCCTGTAGGGTCTTTTTATATTGAAGTAAAATTATTTTCACTTTTTATTGAATCTAATCTATAGTATAATAAAGGAAAATAGATTTTGTAGGAGAAGCAAAGGTGCCACAAGTTAAAAGATATCGTGAAAAAGGTGATATCAAAAAACAATATTTGTATGATAAAAATCCTTCAAATGGTTCTACAAAACAAAATTATATTTGGAACTTATTTGGAACAGTTTCTTCATCGTTAATTTCAGTCGTACTATTACTTTTTGCTTCAAGATTTCTTGATTCACACAACTCAGATATTTTTAGTATTGCATATGCTCTTGGACAACAATTTTTTGTTTTAGGATATTTCCAGATACGTAATATGCAATCCACTGATATTCAGGAAAAATACTCATTTATTTCATATCATAATACACGGATTGTAACTATTATGATGATGATGGTAACTTCTGTTGGATACGTATTTATCCAGGGATATGATTTATATAAGTCTATAATAATCTTACTGTTAGTATTATATCGTGCAATCGATGCTTATTCTGATGTTTTCCAAGGATACTTTCAACAACAAAACCGTTCTGATCTTGCAGGACAAGTTCAGTTTTATCGAAGTTGGATTTGCATAATAGTCTTTGGATTTAGTTTGTTACTGACGAAATCATTAATGATTTCTAGTATTGTTATCTGTTTGATTAATTTAATACTTACAGTTATCTTGGATTATAGAATTTCTATTAGGAACTTTGATACAAAATTTTTTCCGTCGATATCAAAAGATTTAAGTAGTATATTTTCTATATTGAGAGAAGCGTTTCCTTTATTCATAAATGGTTTTGTAATAACCTATGTCTATAACGAAGCTAAAATTGATATTGATTTGCTTTTGTCTCAGGGATTCTTTCCCAATGGTGTCCAGCGAGACTTTAATGTGCTGTTTATGCCAGTCTTTGTTTTATCCCTCCTATTTTTTGTTTTGAGACCATTGACGACTCAATTATCGATTTATTGGTACGAACGGCAATATGAGAAGTTCTATAAGCAAATTTATATTTTATTTACAACTATGACGGTCTTAGGTGTGATTATTATAGGTCTGGGTTATTTAATAGGTACAGAGATTCTAGGTTTTGTCTATGGTATATCTTTAATAGAATATAAAATACCTTTTGTAATACTTTTAACTGGAGGTATTCTTAATGTGTTGGCACTTGTTATTGATATAGTTATGACAATTTTTAGAAAACAATCATATCTAGTGATTGCATATATTTCTACCTTTATTATTGCCAAATTGGTAACTATGACATTTGTGAAAAAAGATGGGATTCTAGGTGCATCATTGTCATTTTTAATTTCGATGACTATTTTTTTTATTACAAGTATGTTGATCTATATTTGGGTAAATCATAACGAAAAAAGAAAGAGAAGTTAATGAATATTTTATTTACATTAAATAATGCTTTTGTTCCTCAGGTGGCAACTTGTATGTGTTCAATCTTTGAGAACAATAAGTCTATGAGTGAAATCAATATCTATTTGATTGCTTCGAATATTTCTGATGAAAATAAAGAGAGATTAATTGATTTCGCTAAAAAGTATGGGCGTAGTGTACATATAATTCATTTAGATGATGTCTCAGAATTTATAGATTTTGACTTTGATACAAATGGATGGTCTTCTATTGTACTAGCTCGTTTATTCCTTGATAAGTTACTTCCTGATAATATTAATCGAATTTTATATTTGGATGGTGATACTCTTGTATTAAAAGATCTTTCTAAATTTTATAATATTGATCTTAGTGGCAACGTTTTAGGTATGTGTCCCGAACCTACTGTAGACAAAGGAAGACGGGAATTCCTAGCTTTAAAAGAAGCTCCATATCATAATTCAGGAGTATTATTAATTGATTTAAAACAATGGAGAAATCGAGAAATAGGAAAAAAAGTTATCGATTTTTATAAACAGCACGATGGGAAACTTTTTGCACCGGATCAGGATGCATTAAATGGTGCCCTTAAAGATGATATAGCGACATTATCAATTTCGTATAATTATTTCAATATATATGATACATACCCATACAGAATCTTAAAACGATTAAGTTTACCTGCTGATTTCATCTCCAAAAATGAGTTTTTAGAAATTAAAAAATCACCCACAATTATCCACTATTTAGGAGAAGAACGTCCTTGGCGAAAGGGAAACACACATAGATTTTCAAAGCAATATCTTGAATACAAAAATTGTACACCTTGGTCAGATATCCCTATGGAAACAGGCTGGGAATTGTACTTTATTTGTTTTAGAACCTTTAATATCCTTATGAAACCTTTTCCAATGTTACGTTATAAGATAATTAACTCACTTATACCAGCATTCATGAAATATCGAAAAAAACAACTTCAAAAGAATAAAAAATAGTTGTATTTAATAAAGAAAGAAAATAATACATGAGAGTTTTAATGATTATTCCTGCCTACAATGAGGAGGAAAATATTTTCGATACGGTAACCAGTATCTTGAATTACCGCAAGAAAGTTGATTTTGATTTGGACTATGTGGTTATCAATGACGGATCAACAGATAAGACAAAACAAATTCTGGAAGAGAATCATTTTAATGCTGTTAACCTTGTGATGAATCTTGGGATTGGTGGTGCGGTTCAAACAGGCTACAAATATGCACTAGAGCATGACTATGATGTAGCAGTTCAATTTGATGGTGATGGTCAGCATGATATTGAATCCTTGTCAGATTTGCTAGAACCAATTAGAAATAACGAAGCAGACCTAGTTATTGGATCTCGTTTTGTTGGTGATGTTAAATCAGAATTTCAAACTACTTTTATGAGACGATTTGGTATAGGAGTTATTTCTAACCTGATTAAGTGGACAACAGGTCAAAGAGTCTTAGACACAACTTCGGGATATCGATTAGCTGACAAAGTTGTGATCAAACAATTTGCCAAGCGTTACCCAATCAAGTATCCAGAACCAGAGACCATTGTTCATATTTTGAAACGTAAATATAAGGTTGTAGAAAAACCTGCTAATATGTTTGAACGAACAGGCGGAGTGTCCTCCATCACCCCCATCAAGTCTATTCGTTACATGCTTGAAGTATGTTCATCCATTTTAATCGCAGCCTTTATGAGGGAGAGTGAATAATGTCAGTATTATCTATCGTTATGTTGGTAGCTTCAATCTTTTTCCTTTATCTAGTCATCAGAAATATCAACAAAAATAAAATCTTATTTGAACAGGCCTTCATGTGGATTGTCATTAGTCTGGTTATGATTGTTATTTCCGTTTTTGATGTTATTCCGGTTTATTTTGCGGGGTTACTTGGATTTGCTTTGACATCGAATTTTTTGCTGTCACTTACTATCTTTTTCTTGTTGGTCATCGCTTTTTTACAAACCATGACTTTGTCGAAACAAAAGGAGCAAATGAAGCATTTAGTTCAAGAGTTATCGATTTTAAAAAGTCTTGTTGAAGAGAAAGAGGAAAATAATGAACGATAATCACACCTGGGTGATTTGTGCTTATGGAGAGAGTGAATATTTAGACGCTTGTATTCAATCCTTGAAAAAACAAACTCTCCAATCGCAGATTATCTGCTATAGTTCAACACCACTTGATTCGATTAAAAAACTTTGCCAGCGTTATGATATTCCATTTTATACCAAACAAGGTGGAGGAATTGGCAAGGACTGGAACAATGCCATGTCTTTTGTTGAGACAAAATATGCTACTATCGCTCATCAGGATGATTATTATGAGCCGGAATATGCTGAGAAAGTTTTGGCTAAGATGGAAAAGCATCCAGATGTGTTAATTGGCTATTCTGATTATTTTGAAGAAAAAGACGGACATAAAATTCCTGCTAATACGAATCTGAAGATCAAAACCTTGATGTTAAAAACCATGAATCTTTTTCCAGCAAGTCATTTCTGGCGCAACCGTGTGATGGCTTTTGGAAATCCGATTTGTTGTCCTGCAGTTACCTATAACCGCGAAAATTTAAAAAATTTCTTTTTTGATGAAGGGATGAGAGTGAGTTTGGATTGGTACGCATGGTATAAGATCAGCGAGTATAAAGGTCGTTTTGCGTATGTGTCTGATAAGCTTATGTGCCACCGGATTCATGAAGAGTCTGAAACATCAAAAACCATTGCAGATAATACCCGTAGTAAAGAAGATTTATATATGTATGAACTTTTCTGGCCCAAATGGATTGCCAAGTTGCTAATGAGACAATATGTGAAGAGTCAAAATTCGAATAAGTAGAATCTTTGATAATAAGCGACCCTCAAGGGTCGCTTTTCTGTTTGGATTAGGCAAAAAGCCTAGAAAATGGTATAATTGGATAGACTGTAAATTGTTAGAAAGGGAATCATATGCAACACGTTTTTATCATCGGAAGTCGTGGGCTTCCGGCGCAATATGGTGGTTTTGAGACTTTTGTGGACCGATTGGTCTCCCATCAAGTGTCTTCGGAAATCCAGTACCATGTTGCTTGCCTTTCTAATGATCAAGCCTATCATCATTTTGACTATAAGGGTGTCGATTGTTTTACGATTAAAGCACCGAAACTTGGGCCAGCCCGCGTCATTGCCTATGATATGATGGCCATCAACTATGCCTTGAAGGTTATTAAGAAGCAGGGAATTGAACAGCCGATTTTTTATGTTTTGGGAAATACGATTGGGGCCTTCGTAGCACCCTTTGCGCGTAAGATTCATAAGATGGGTGGGAAATTCTATATCAATCCAGATGGACTGGAGTGGAAGCGGGCCAAGTGGGCCAAACCAATCCAAGCCTATCTCAAGTATTCTGAAAAAATCATGACGCGCCATGCGGATTTGGTGATTTCTGACAATCCAGGGATTGAATCCTATATCAAGGAAGCCTACCCTTGGTCCAAGACAACTTATATTGCCTATGGAACCGACTTGTCTCCGACAAGCTTGACCAGTCAGGATAGGAAAGTCAGAGAACTCTATCAGAAGTGGCAGATACAAGAGAAAAACTATTACTTAATTTTGGGCCGCTTTGTTCCAGAAAATAATTACGAGACCGCCATTCGTGAATTTATGGCTTCTTCTACCAAGCGGGATTTGGTCATCATTTGTAACCATGAAGGTAATCCTTATTTTGAAGAGCTTCGAGCTCGAACGGGCTTTGATCAGGATCCGCGCGTCAAGTTTGTAGGAACAGTCTATGATCAAGACCTTTTGAAGTATATCCGTAAAGAAGCTTTTGCCTATATTCATGGTCATGAAGTGGGTGGAACCAATCCGGGCCTCCTAGAGGCTCTTGCCCAGACGGATCTCAATTTGGTCCTAGGTGTTTCCTTTAACCAAACGGTCGCAAAGGATACAGCCCAATATTGGACCAAAGAAACTGGGAATTTGGCGCATTTGATAGCCCAGGTCGATTCTTTGGAAGATGTATCTGAATGGGGTCAATTAGCCAAAGCCAATATGAAGCAAAACTTTACCTGGGATAAAATTGTAGGTGAGTACGAGGAATTATTCTTATCATGAAAGTAAACATCTTGTTGTCCACCTATAATGGTGAACAGTATTTAAAAGAGCAGGTCAAAAGTATCCAAGACCAGACTTATCAGGATTGGCAACTCTTGATCCGAGATGATGGGTCAACAGATGGTACGGTGGAGATCATTCAAGAGTTGGTGGATCAGGATGAGCGCATTCGCTTTATTAACCAAGGAGCTATCGAAAATCTGGGTGTCATTAAGAGTTTTCACACACTCTTAAAATACGAAAAGGCTGATCTTTATTGCTTTAGTGACCAAGATGATGTCTGGCTTCCTGAAAAGATTGCCCTCCAAGTAACAGAAGCCGAGAAACATCCGCAAGAAGAGCCTTTGCTGGTCTACACAGATTTAAAAGTGGTTGATGAAAACTTGAATGTGCAGCATGAAAGTATGATTCGCACCCAGTCTGATCATGCCAATACAGAACTGATTCAAGAGCTGACAGAAAATACGGTAACTGGCGGAGTAGCCATGATTAACCATGCGCTGTCTGAATTATGGACAGGTCAAGAAAAACATGCGCTTCTCATGCATGATTGGTACTTGGCTTTATTGGCAGCTGCCTTTGGTAAGCTCATCTATATCGATCAACCAACAGAATTGTACCGTCAGCACAGTAGCAACGTTCTTGGGGCTCGTACCCTTAGAAAACGGGTCAAGAATTGGGTTCGTCCTCATGTCCTGTTTGCTAAGTATTGGAATCTCATCGAATCTAGTCAAGAACAAGCGAAAAATCTATTGGATCTGCCTATCAGTTCCCAAAATAAAGAAATCATTGAAAACTTTGTGACCATTATGGATGTTCCACTAAAAGAACGTCTGAGACGGATTCGTCAGTATGGTTACCGTAAGAACCGAGCCTTCCACACCTTTGTGTTTACCAGCTTGATTCTGACAAAGTTTGCATATCGAGGTAAAAAATAATGTTTGACGTTTTTAGTCAGAAAAATCGAATTTTATTAAGAGAATTAATCAAAACAGACTTTAAATTACGCTACCAAGGATCAGCGATCGGTTATCTTTGGTCGATTTTAAAACCCTTGATGACTTTCACCATCATGTATATTGTCTTCATCCGATTCTTACGCTTGGGTGGAGATGTGCCCCATTTCCCTGTTGCCCTCTTGTTGGCCAATGTAATCTGGGGCTTCTTCTCAGAAGCCACATCTATGGGGATGGTGTCGATCGTTAGTCGAGGCGACCTATTGCGGAAGTTGAACTTCTCAAAACACATCATTGTCTTATCTGCAATTTCAGGAGCAGCCATCAACTTTGTTATTAACCTTGTAGTGGTCTTGATTTTTTCATTCTTTAATGGGGTGACATTCTCTTGGACAGCTTTGATGGTCATTCCGTTATTCTTTGAATTATTCTTGATGGCGACAGGATGCGCTTTGATTTTAGCGACATTTTTTGTTCGTTTCCGTGACCTAGGTCAAGTCTGGGAAGTACTCCTGCAAGCAGGCTTGTATGCGACGCCAATTATCTACCCGATTACCTTTATCGCAGATCGCAATCCATGGGCTGCGAAGTTGGTCATGATGAATCCCTTGGCTCAAATGATTCAAGACATGCGTTATTTCTTGATCGATAAGGCCAATACCCCTGTCTGGCTTTTGGTGGAGAATAAGTTCTTGGTATTGATCCCTTATGTCTTGCCAATTCTTATTTTTATTGCTGGCTTTGCTTACTTTAACAAACATGCTAAGAAATTTGCGGAGATTCTCTAATGACAGATAAACAAATTGCAGTAAAAGTAGACCATGTCAGCAAGTACTTTAAGTTGCCAACAGAGGCAACCAACAGTCTTCGGACAGCTATGGTTAATCGCTTCAAAGGAATCAAAGGCTACAAAGAACAGCACGTTCTTAAGGATATTTCTTTTGAAGTAGAAAAAGGAGACTTTTTCGGGATCCTCGGAAGAAATGGTTCTGGGAAATCAACCCTCTTAAAAATCATTTCAGAAATCTATGTACCGGAAAAAGGTTCCGTCACCATCGATGGAAAATTAGTGTCTTTCATTGAGCTTGGAGTGGGTTTTAACCCTGAACTGACTGGTCGAGAAAATGTCTATATGAATGGGGCTATGCTGGGCTTCTCAACAGCTGAAATTGATGCCATGTATGATGACATCGTAGACTTTGCTGAGTTGCATGACTTCATGAACCAAAAACTCAAGAACTACTCATCAGGAATGCAGGTTCGTCTAGCTTTTTCGGTTGCCATTAAGGCCCAAGGCGATATCTTGATTTTGGATGAGGTCCTAGCAGTAGGAGATGAGGCCTTCCAGCGCAAGTGTAACGATTACTTCCAGGAACGCAAGAAATCAGGAAAAACCACTATCCTGGTTACCCATGATATGGGTGCTGTCAAGAAGTATTGTAACAAGGCTGTTTTGATTGAAAATGGATTGGTGAAGGCAATTGGGAGTCCTGAAAATGTTGCCAACCAGTATAGTTTTGATAATACTGCTCCTTTGCAACAGGGAGAAGAAGCTGGTGGAGCGGGTAATCCCAATCAGGAAGAACAGGTCTTGGTTGAAAACTTTCAGCTTCAATTGTTAAGTTCGAACAAGTTACGTCCGCAAGATCCCATTCACTTCCAAATTGATTTTGATGTTCGTGAAGATATTCAGACCTATATCGCACTATCGTTAACAGATATCGATCGGAATATTTGGATCTATAATGATAATTCTATGGATCAACTGATGAGTGGGGCTGGACATAAAACCGTTCATTACACTTGTTCCCTTCCAACGGTGAATGACCTGAAAATGAAATTAGAAGTGACAGTAAGGGATGCTGAAGGACAGATGCTGGCCTTTTCAGATGCTACGCAAACCCCACTAATCTTTATCAATCGAGATGATATCGCTTTAGATGATAAATCAGCAATGGATGCAGCAAGTGGCTTAATCCAACGCAATGGAACATGGTCAATGACTGACTAGACTGAGGGAGATATGGAAACGACACCTTTTGTTTCGATTATTTGTACAGTTTTTAACAAAGAACCCTGGCTAAAGAAGACAATTGACAGCTTCTTAGCACAAGAAACAGAGTTTTCTTTTGAGATTATTTTAGTGGATGATGCCTCAACTGATGGGTCTCGTAAAATCATAGCGGATTACCAGGCTAGCCATCCTGATGTGATTCGTGCTTTTTATCAGGATGAAAATCTTGGGATTGCTACAACCTGGGTCACAATCTGTAAGGAAGCGCGTGGGCAGTACATTGCCCGCTGTGACGGAGATGACTTTTGGATAGATCCTTTAAAACTTCAGAAGCAAGTAGACTTATTGGCCAGTAGGCCTGACTGTAAATGGTCTAATACTGATTTTGATATTTATGATGAGCATGGCAATTTTGTTTCTAAGGCTGGCTTTGCCAACCAGACGATTCCATTAGCAGATACCTATGAAAAAATGCTCGCCACTAGAGGCTTTACAATGGCATCGACCTGGTTAGTAGATCGAGATCTGATGGTAGAAGTCAACCAAGAGTTGGATCTTACGACATCAGACGATACCTTCAATTTACAACTGGAGCTCTTTCAACGGACTTCTTTGGCTTATTTGAATGAAGCAACGGTCGCCTATACTATAAATCAAGGATCGGATTCTCGTCCTAGTGATTTTAGAAAATTGGAACGTCGTTTCCATAAGCTACTGCAAACACAACTTGACTATCTGGATAAATATCCAAATGCAGATTTTAAAGAGATGACAAAAATTCTCTTAGATCGCACGAATACTTACGAGATTCGCTTATCTAAACCAATGGACTCCCTTTCACATATTGGGATGGAATCTGTTACGATTTATTTCGGAGATGAAGAAAACACCTATTCGGAAGATCGTACAATGACCAAACTACTTCAAAAAGATGATAGTCTCATCATCGATATTCCGAAAGGAACGTCGGTCATTCGAGTGGATCTTTCGGAACGTCCAAGTTATTACTCTGATGTTCAATTAAAAAATGCAAGAGGGGATGTTCTCTCTCCAATATACACTAACGGAGCTATCGTAGATAGTTATTATCTCTTTAGCGAGCCTGATCCACAACTGATTTATGATGTTGAGGAAGAGGGAATCTACTATTTGAGTTACAAGATGCTCTCAGTAGATGATCCCTCTGCACCGGATTATATTGGGAAGGTTCTTGCTGCTAAAATGTTAGACTGTCACAATCAATTGAAAAATCTTAAGGCAGAGTTACAAGCTACGAAAGAAGCATATAATACGGTCATCCATTCACGCCGTTGGACCATTCCAACAAAGATTTTGAAATTCTTAAGAATAAGGAAATAATATGCAACGTTTACTATTATATGTCCACTTTAATAAATTTAACTTTATCAGTGGACATGTACTCCACCAATTAGAAAAGATTCGCCCCTTGTATTCACGGGTAGTTTTTATCTCCAATAGTCAGCTACCAGAAGACGTGAAGTCTAATTTAGCAACACAACATTTGGTAGATGATATTCTAGAGCGTCAAAATATTGGCTTTGACTTCGCTGCGTGGCGGGATGGAATGAAGACAGTCGGCTTTGAACAACTGGCTCACTTTGATTCAGTTACCCTCATGAATGATACCTGCTTTGGACCTCTTTGGGATCTAGAACCAATCTATGAGCGGTTTGAAAATGAAAATGAAGTGGATTTCTGGGGAATGACCAATTACCGGAAAGACAAGGATTTTAACGAGCATATTCAAAGTTATTATCTTAGCTTTAAAAAACAGGTTGTAGCATCAAGTACGTTCCATGAATTTTGGCAGGGTGTTCAGGACTTCACCAATGTTCAAGATGTCATTGATAACTACGAGACCAAAGTCACAACGAATTTCTTAGATGCTGGTTTTCGCTATAAAACTGTCTTTAATACAATTCATGAAGATACAACAGGGATGCTCTATCCAGACTTTTCTTACTACAATCCTACAGCGATTCTCAAACATAAGGTTCCTTTTATCAAGGTCAAAACCATTGCAAACAATGAAGGAATCATGCCCTATATTTTTGACGAATTAGAGCGTGTATCGGACTATCCATTGGACTTGATTCTCAATCACATGTCCATGATTGATCGTCCGGATTATCCTTATCTCTTATCTCGTAAGTACTTGAAGGATCAAGCGCTAGTAGGAACTTTTGATAAAAAAGTTGCGGTCCATCTCCATGTCTTTTATGTAGACCTCTTGGAAGAATTTCTAGATGCTTTCCAAGCTTTTCATTTTGCTTATGATTTGTGGATTACGACAGATGTTGACGAGAAGAAGCAGGAAATTGAGCAAATTCTTTCTAATCGTGCTCAAGATGCGAGGGTTGTGGTAACTGGAAACATTGGACGGGATGTGTTGCCAATGCTACTCTTAAAAGAGCAACTCTCCCACTATGATTATGTCGGTCATTTCCACACCAAGAAATCCAAAGAAGCAGATTTCTGGGCAGGTGAATCTTGGCGGAAAGAATTGATCGAGATGCTCGTCGATCCTGCAGATCAAATCCTGGCCAATATGGAGGCCAATCCAAAAGTCGGTATCACCATCGCAGATATTCCAACCTTCTTCCGATACAATCGAATCGTGGTTGCTTGGAATGAGGCCCTCATCTCACCAGAGATGAACAAGCTCTGGCAACGGATGGGAGCGACCAAAACAATTGATTTCAAGAATCTCAATACCTTTGTCATGAGTTATGGGACCTTTGCGTGGTTTAAATACAATGCATTGAAACCACTCTTTGATTTGAACTTGACAGCAGCAGATGTTCCAGCTGAACCTCTTCCTCAAAATTCGATCCTTCATGCGATTGAACGCTTATTAGTCTATATTGCTTGGGATCAAAAGTATGACTTTAGGATCTCCCAAAATCCACACGTTCTCACACCATTTATCGATAATAAGCAGTTGAACAATCGTGAGGATCTCCAACCACATACCTTCGTCGACTTTAATCAAATCGGTGGCATTAGAGGAGCCTTGAAGTATATCGTGATCGGTCCAGCAAGAGCTGTGAAATATATACTAAAAAGAATGATAAAGAAAGTAGAGTAAATTATATGGGAGTTATTGATAAGACCAAAATTAGAAATATTTTAATTGCTATATTTTTAGTATTATTTTCAAGGGTGTTTTTGGCTAGTTTATTTCAATTCACTATCAATTTAAAAATCATACTATTAATTATTAGTATTATAATTTATTTTATTCTTTTTGATCCTAAAGATAAAAAGAAATTACCAATTAATGCCTTTTTTCTGATAATTATTTTCGGTAGTGTAATTTCTTTAGTAAAACCAGTCCAATATGGATTAGATGAAGAGTCACATTTACCAAATGTCATTAGTATTTCTGATAGTCCTATTTTTAAGTATTCTAATGAGAAGTTAGAAGACTATAATTCAGTTTTTAAATATGACGCACTAAGAAATCCAAGGAAACAAGATAAAAATTATTGGTTCAATGTTGAACATAAAAAAAGTAAGATTAAAGGAGTAAGAGTTGGATTTGATAATCCAGCTTTCATTCCTAGTGCAATTGGATGGAATATAGGTAGATTAATCTCTAAAAAAGTGTTTGTTTCCTATTATTTGGGAAGAATTTTTGAAGTTATTGCGTTTGCTATTCTAGTATTTATTGCATTAAAAATCAGCAAAGTTTATAGAGAAGCGATATATTTATTTTCTACATTCCCTGCAGTATTATACATTATAGCAGGTTATCATTACGATTATTTATATTTTGGAGCAACTTTAATTAGTCTTGCTTTATTGACAAATATACTATCTGGTGAACGTAAAGTTGATAAAAAGTATACTATTGCTTTTCAATTTTCTACATTACTATTTTCATTTGCAAAATTTCCGTTTGTATTAATTGGAAGTCTATTTTCAATATTGCCAAATAAGTATTATCAGGATAAATCAGTAAGAAAATTCAGTTCAATCCTGTTTGGTTTAAATTTATTCATTTCCTTTACATACGTTGGAATCATTAAATTGTTTGCTTCTGACAATGCTTTGTCAGGCAAAGGACCAGGACTATTATATTTTGTAACACATCCATTACCATTAATTAGAACTTTACTTTTAGCGCCATACGGTATTATTCATGACTTTGTTTCTGAACCATTGAAATATGTTTCAGAATCGTCTCCGTTTTTAATTGCAATTTCGATAGTTACTTTCTTTTTCGCTATGTTTGTCATTACATTAAAAAATAAAATTGAAATGCCAACATTTTTTAAATATTACTGTCTTCTTTTACTTGCAGGTATTGCCTCATTAATAGTAATTGCTATTTCAGGAGATCCGAGGGTATACCACAAAGGTGATATTACTGTAGGTGGTGTACAAGGTCGTTATTATTATTTTATTCTGATGTTTTTGCCACTTTTTTGTGGATCGTGGTTTAGAAAATTATTTGGTTTTTTAGATGTGACCATTCAGAATGAAGATTCGAACTTCGAATGTAGCTTGCAATATATGTTAGTGTATTTAAATATTTTAACAATTAGTATCGGAATTTATACTCAATTGCAGGGATGAAAAGATTTAGGAAGGATAAAAAATGAAGAGAAAGAGGAAATTAGATTTTAGAGAGTTTCTTTTTAAAATTTATAATAAAATAACAAGAACACAAAAGTACTGTATCGCTCTCTTTCTTTTATTTTTTATAAGCAATACTTTCTTAACACAAAATTTGATTTCTAAAGAAATCAAATCGACAGGATCGGTATTATTTCTGGTCAATCATTGTGGTATTTTGTTTGGAATTTCGTTTATCATTCTAGTATTACTAACTTCCCAATATACTTTAAAATGGATTTTTTTCCTTAAGATTTTAGTTTCATACGTAATCTATTTAATACTATCTTACTCAGTTGATGTTTCACTTAATATAAATAATCCTAGCTATAAGATTGATCATTTCCAAAAAAATAATTTTTGGCAATTTAATTCTCTGACATTTATTTTATCATTTTTAGTAATTTCTTATGTTTTAGGACAGATCAGAAAATCATATGACAATAAAGCAAACAGAAAAAAATTAGAATCTGTTGGGAAATTGTTCGAATATGTCTTGCATTCTAGCGTAGTTTGTTCATTTATTTTTACTGATTCTAAAATCACTTCTTTATTATACCGTACATCATGGTATGTGTCTGGAAACTTTGAGAAATTAGGAGCGGGGAAGTATTCCTTGAGCCAATTTTGGATTTTAGAATTTTATTTGCTGCTCTTAAGTATTTTTCTGACTTCAATTGGTCTGTTTTTTGTGAAAGGGCAAGTGGACATAGTAAAAAATAGGTCTAGTTTTTCGCTGGCTATATTTACGAGTATTAGCCTTGCGGTATTATTTAATACAGGAATTCAATTGGGCCTAGGCCATGGCGAACTTTTGGTTGGATACTCAATATTTCCAGGAGGCGTAATATTTCAGATATTATGTTTGTTTTATCTGTTTATTTTTCTATACATACTATTTAATAGATATTTATTTACCACAATTTTAATTTCATTTGGTGGCGTTCTGTTTATTGTTGCTAATGCTATAAAATACGGTATGCGTGCGGAACCAATTTTGCCAAGTGATTTGGTCTGGATTTTTCAACCTTCCGTTTTATTTAGTTTTGTAGATGTATCAGTATTAATGATTGTATGTATTTCTTTAGTCATTTTTACATTGATTTATATAATAGGACGGAGATATATTTATCCAGGTAGAATTATTCGTGCAACGATCTTAAGATTTATTTTATTAGGAATTATGCTCTTATTGTCCATTAATGTATATTCTATTTTTAAAAGAAAAGATAATGGAAAAATTATTGATGATGTTCCGATTATTACCTTGTTAAATAATTTCCAAGATACAAAATGGTTAGGAAATTCCATAAA
>CAUUAM010000016.1:0-19827 GCA_963543165.1 uncultured Streptococcus sp.
GATCCAACTGGTCATCCAGCGCACGGTTCCTAGGATCATTTTGACCACGAGGATCATAAAACAGAACTCCAGTACAAACCACAACCCTTTCAGTAGATACAAAATAGGTCGGATAAACAACAAGGCAAAGAGGCCTACAATGAATCGCATGGTCTTTTCTCTCTCTTTCTTTTTTCCTATTATACCCTTATCCTATAGAGCTGTCCAACAAAAAAGCCACCCTAGAAATCTAGGATGGCTTTTCAAAATGCAATTATTTAACTGCTTCTTTAAGAGCTTTACCAGCTTTGAATGCTGGAACTTTAGAAGCTGCGATTTTGATTTCTTTACCAGTTTGTGGGTTGCGACCTTTACGAGCTGCACGTTCACGAACTTCAAAGTTACCGAAACCGATCAATTGAACTTTTTCACCTTTTGAAAGGTATTCTGAAACTGCTGCAAATACAGCGTCAACTGCTGCTGCTGAATCTTTTTTAGTCAATTCTGTAGCTTCTGCTACTTTTGCGATCAAATCTTGTTTGTTAGCCATTTAACAAATCCTCCAAATTTTTTTAGGCTTTACGCCTTAACAGTACTATCATATCTAAAAAAAGCCTTTAGGTCAAGTACTAAACCTGTTTTTTCAAACTTTTATTCAGCTTATTCGTAACGGACCAAAACTGCAAATGCATTCTCACCCGTATGGGTTTGGATAATCGATCCAGTTTCTAGAACTGGGATCGCTGTTTCAACAAGTGATTGCAAGTGAGCCTTCATTTCATTGGCCCATTCTGGTGTTCCTGCGTAAGAAATCCCGATCTCAGCAACCTTGCGGTGGGATAATTTCT
This sequence comes from uncultured Streptococcus sp., assembly GCA_963543165.1. Classification (GTDB taxonomy): domain Bacteria; phylum Bacillota; class Bacilli; order Lactobacillales; family Streptococcaceae; genus Streptococcus. The sequence continues at coordinate 828 of CAUUAM010000016.1, forward strand.
CAACCAGTTCATTCAACCACTTCTTAAAGGTCTTGTTACCGCGCCCTTTGACGATTGGTTCTAGCTGATGATCCTTCATTTCCATCACGACACGGATATTGAGAAGAGAGCTCAAAAGACCTGTAACACGGCCAATGCGACCACCTTTCATCAGATTTTCCAAGGTAGAAACACCGATATACAACTCTGTCTTTTCTTTCACTTCTTCAATGCGGGCCAAGACAGTGTCTAAATCAGCTCCTTCTTTGGCCAACTTGGCTGCTTCAACGACTTGGAACTTCATGGCTTGGTCTGTAAAGCTACTATCAATTACTGTTACATCTGCTCCTGATAAGGTAGCTCCTTGACGAGCGGCTTCAACAGTCCCTGACAAGGCATGGGACATGTGAATTGAAACAATGTGGGCTCCATCTGCAGCTAAGTTTTCATACATCTCTGCAAAGACACCAACAGGAGGTTGACTGGTCTTGGGTAGGTTTTTGCTAGACTGCATTAAGCGTAGGAAATCCCCTTGGCCCAACTCACTGTCTGAATAAAGAACTCCATCTACCATCACTGAAAGTGGTACGATACTAATCCCGTATTCTTCAACCACTTCTGGCTCGATTGTAATAGATGAGTCTGTAACGATTTTAATATTTGCCATATATTTCTATACTCTTCCTAAGAATGTTCTACTTTCATTATATCAAAAAATACAGGGTTTTGCAGTGAAAGATATCCAGCTCTCTGCTTCTTAGTCGTCTGCAGCGGAGAAGCCGGTATTGTGAAGGACATGATCTTGGACGATGCCCTTTTCATCTAGGAGTAATCCATGGAGAACTCCGCCGAATACCGCGCCTCCATCGACACCCATTTTCTGATCTGAAATCCATAGATTTTCGGTACCGACTGGTTCATTGAGCAATCCATAAACCGGTGTATGGCCAAAGACGATCCATTTTCCTGTCTGATTCTTTGCTTCATGGAATGGTTTGCGGATCCAGACCTTTTGATAGTCACTGGTTTCCCGCCAATTTTCAAGGGTTAAATCCACACCGGCGTGAACAAAATAATAGGTCTCTGTCTCATAGTCAAAGGGCAAACTGCGGATAAAGGCCACCAATTCAGGAACGGTGCTCTCTACTGCTTGCGCATCCGCAATCCCATCTACAGGAGCATCGAGCGGGCGTCCCAATAGAGAATTAATGGTCGTATCGCCACCATTTCTTCTGTAGTGGTCATAACGTTCTTCTGGATTGTCCAACCAAGCTAAAAACATGTACTCGTGGTTGCCAGAAAGACAAACAGCTCCGTGGTGGTCTACGTAGTCTTTTACGATCTCGATGGACTTTCTACTATCTTCTCCCCGGTCGATCAAATCTCCTAAGAAAACTAATTGGGCTTTTCCATCCCACTCTTTCATAAGCTCTTCGAGCATCTCTGCTTTCCCGTGAATATCTCCGACGACAAAGTATGTTGACATGGTTATAAACCTTCTTTCTCTCTTAACGCTTGAGAAGTTGCTCTGCTTGTTGACGGGCAGCTTCCGTTAGATCCTCACCTGCCAGCATCTTAGCAATTTCTTCGATTCGTTCTTCTCTATTGAGTAGACGTACTGTAGATACAGTAGAGTGTGCATTACTGATCTTTTCGATATAGAATTGATAATCTGCTGCTGCAATAACTTGAGGTAGATGGGAAATGGCAAGCACTTGGCCGTTTTGACCAATCTTATGAATTTTCGCTGCGATGGCTTGAGCCACTCGCCCAGAAACTCCTGTGTCTACCTCATCAAAGACAATACTGGTTTTTCCTTCTTTTCGAGAAAAAGCAGACTTAATAGCCAACATCAAACGTGACAATTCTCCGCCGGATGCTACCTTGACCAGCGGTTTGAAGTCCTCACCTGGGTTGGTCGAAATGTAAAATTCGACAGCCTCATTTCCCTCCCGATTAAACTTAGCCTTGCTAAAGCGCACTTGGAAGCGTGCCTTGTCCATGTAGAGGTCCGCTAATTCTTGTTGGATTTCATTTTCCAAAGCTTGGGCCAGGGCATGCCGCTGATCACTCAACTCTTGAGCCAAGGTGACCAAACTCTTTTCCAAACGTTTGAGTTCTTTTTCTAATTCCTCAGATGAGAGGTCGCTTCCGGTGAGGAGGCTATATTCTTTCGTAATTTGTGCCAGGTATTCCAAGACATCCTTGACTTGGCCACCATACTTTCGTGTGATGGAGTGGATCAAATCCAAACGTGACTCCACCTGCATGAGGCGATTGCCATCAAATTCAAGACCATCGACTACATCTTCCAAGCGTTTGGTAATGTCCTCAAGGGCATAGAAGGTTTCCGCAAGCTGGCCTGATAGCTCTTTGTAGCTGGGATCATATTCTTCGATGCTTTCCAAATCATTCATGGCTGATCGAACGTTGGCTAGGCTGGAAAAATCTTCCGCATCCAGCATGGTATAGGCATTGGTAAGGGTATCTGCGATCATCTTGTGATTGAGCAGGCGTTGGCGTTCTTGCTCCAGACGCACGTCCTCATCCACTTCCAAGGAAGCTGCCTCAATCTCCGCAATTTGAAACTCTAACATTTCAATACGGGCCTTGTTTTCCAGCTGGTTGCGCTGGAGTTCCACCACTTGTTTGCGCAGACGTTTGTAATCTTCAAAGGTCTGACGATAAGCAGCCTTGGTTTTGAAAAAGGCTGCGTCTCCAAATTCATCTAGCATGGTGATATGCAATTGGGGGCGCATGAGTTCTTCCTGATCATGCTGGCCATGGATGTCCACCAGGTGTTGCCCGACTGCTTTTAAGACCGATAAATTTACCATTTGGCCATTGATCCGACTGACACTTCGTCCATTTTGCAGGATCTCTCGGCGAATGATCAACTCATCGGTCCACTCTAGCCCTTGCTCTTCAAAGAGAGCCGTCAAGTGGCGATTACTCTCGACGGCAAAGAGGCCTTCGATTTCAGCTTTTGGGGCGCCGTGTCGAATGACATCCGTCGTAGCACGGCTTCCCAGCATCATGTTCATGGCATCAATAATGATGGATTTTCCTGCACCGGTTTCCCCTGTCAGTACCGTCATTCCCTTTTCAAAATTTAAGGAAATCTCTTCGATAATGGCAAAGTTCTTAATCGAAATTTCTAATAGCATAGGATCTTACCACCCAAAGATTGATTTGAGGATATGCTCAGCCTCTGGTGAAGAATAAGCCATTAACAAAATCGTATCATCATCTGCGACAATACTAAAGATATGATCCTTATAAATCTCCCGCAAGCGACGCTTGACTAAAGGCGCCGTCCCTGGAACCATGGTGAAATTGACATATTCTCCCATCCGGCGATGAGACAAGATATTGCTTTCAATCATCCCAATTCCTTGGTGGTGCTTACGTGGCAATTCATAGACATAGGTCATGTCTTTCAGAGGGCGTTTGACGATGCCCAATTCTTTGATATCTCGTGACACCGTTGCTTGGGTCGCTGAGATACCTTCTTCTTTCAAATGTTCGACAATCTCTTCTTGTGTCCCCACTTCATGATCGCGAATAAAGCGGCGAATTTTTTCTAATCTGATATTCTTACTCTTCATGTTTAAATTCCTTATGTGCCTTTTCCACAACAGCCTCCAGCTGCTCTGTAGTTGGCTTTGTTTTCTCTTCTTTTTTTTCTAGATACATTAAAAATTCGATGTTGCCATGGCCTCCTTGGATAGGGGAATAATCCACTTCCATTACGGAAAAGCCATGCGTTCCTGCAAATGCAACGACCTTCTCAAGGACCGCTAAATGAATCTTAGGATCCTTAATGATCCCATTTTTTCCGATCTGCTCGCGTCCTGCTTCAAACTGGGGTTTCACTAGCGCAACCACCTGTCCATGATCTGCCAAAATCCGATAAAGGGCTGGCAGAATCAAGTCCAAGGAAATAAAGCTGACATCAATACTCGCAAAGCTCGGTGTCGCTTCAAAATCATCTGGCTGGGCATAGCGGAAATTGAACTGTTCCATCGAGACTACCCGAGGATCATTGCGCAATTTCCAGGCCAACTGATTGGTCCCGACATCCACCGAAAAGACCTGGCTGGCTCCATTTTGCAACATGACATCTGTAAAGCCACCTGTAGAAGCTCCAATATCGATGGCAATCTTGTCCTCTACAGACAAACCAAATTGGTTCAGGGCTTTTTCTAATTTGAGTCCGCCCCGGCTGACATACTTGAGCTTTTCACCCTTTAATTTCAACTCGGTCGCTTCATCAATTTTTTCACCGGGTTTGTCAAAACGCTCGCCATTGATAACAGCAACGACAAGTCCAGCCATCACCCCTCTTTTGGCTTGTTCGCGTGTATCAAATAGGCCTTGTTTGTAGGCTAATACATCCACTCTTTCCTTAGCCATGTATTCGTAATCCTTCTATTAATTTCTTGATCGCTTGCGGGTCAAAGTCGTAGGCAGCTCTAATCTGATCTAACAAGTCCTCGCAAGCATCTAATTCACTTGCCAGCAAAGCTTTTGATTCTTCCAATCCCAAGAGGGCTGGATAGGTCGATTTTTCTGCTACTAAGTCCTTTTGAGGAGTCTTGCCCAGAGCTTCAAAATCAGCTACCAAATCTAAAATATCATCCCGCACTTGAAAAGCCAGGCCTAATTTTTTCCCAATTGTTTCTAAAACCTGACCAATATCTGCTGGCAACTCTAAAATCGAGGCTGCTGCGATGAATGGATAGGCAAGGAGTCGTCCCGTCTTATTGGCATGGATGGTCTGTAATTCCTCTAAGGTGAGCTGTTTGTGCTCCCCTTCCATATCCAGGACTTGGCCAGCTACCATTCCACGACTACCAGAAGCATCCGACAATTCGAGGATCAAAGAGACCTTGACCTTATCTGAAAGGGCACTTGCAGCTATCAGTCCAAAGGGATCGAGAAAAAGCGCATCTCCTGCTAAAATCGCCAAGTCTTCTCCAAATTTCTTGTGGTTAGTCAATTGCCCCCGACGGTAATCGTCATTGTCCATAGCTGGTAGATCATCGTGAATGAGGCTGCCTGTGTGGATCATCTCCAAAGCTCCTGCTACCTGAAAATGAGCTTCTGTCAATTCCTGTCCGAAGGCTTCTAACAATTCTAGAAGAAGCAAGGGGCGCAGGCGTTTTCCTCCTGCTTGGATCGAATAAAGGACCGAGTCCACTAAATGGGGGGCGATGGATTTTTCCTCATAAAAAGAGCGAACCGCTTGCTCTACCCTATTTCGTTTTTCTTCTTGTCTCATGCTAGATCCGCTTCAGTACCATCTGCTTGCATGACCTTAACCAAGGTTTTCTCTGCTTGATCCAAGGTATCTTGTAATTCTTTTGACAACTTCATTCCTTTTTGGAATTCTGTAATGGCTTCTTCGAGAGCCACATCACCACTTTCCAATTTTTGGACGATAGCTTCCAAATCTGCTAAATTTTCTTCAAATTTCTTTTCTTTCGACATGTTTTACCTCTACTTCTAACTGGCCATCTCTCATAATGAGGGACAGCGGATCTCCTTCTTTTACTTTCGCAACCGAATCCAAGACCTGATTTTCTTGCTGAACCATGGCATAACCACGCGCAATAATCCGACTGGTATCCAGCATCAAGAGGGCTTCTGATAAGCCTTGGACCTTGATCTTTTGCTCTTTTAGGATTTGTTCCATTCGACTGATTAAGATTCTCTTATCTTGAAGGACACGGTCTTGATAACGCTCGATACGATGCAAAGGAGACATGGCTTCTAGGCGATGACGCAGATCTTGCAGCTGATTTGCCCCTTGTCCATAAGAATCGCGCATCCCTTGTTTCAATCGCAATTGCAACTGATCAATCTTTTGCAAGTAGCCATCATAGAGTCTTTCGGGCTGTCTAAAAATAACGGATTGACTTAATTTGGCCAAGCGTTCACGATTATAGGCCAAGCGATTGGACATGGCTGTTGCCATGCGATTTTCCTGCTTTTGTAAATGGGACAACAGGTCTAATTTGGTCACTGGAGTGGCCAATTCAGCTGCTGCTGTCGGAGTAGCGGCTCGTCGGTCCGCTACAAAATCTGCTAGAGTTGTATCTGTCTCGTGTCCAACACTGGAGATAATCGGGATCCGCGATTCAAAGATCGCACGCACCACCGCTTCTTCATTAAAGGCCCATAGGTCTTCAATTGAACCACCCCCACGACCGATAATCAAGACATCCAAATCATCTCGTTGATTGGCCTTTTGAATATTAGCAACCACCTCACTTGCGGCGCCTTCTCCCTGAACCTTGGTCGGGTAGAGCACGATGTCCACACCAGGAAAACGACGGCTCACCGTTGTAATAATATCGCGAATCACGGCCCCACTTTGACTGGTGACGACCCCGATCTTTCTTGGAAACTGTGGCAGAGCCTGTTTCCATCGATCCTGAAAGAGCCCTTCTTCGGTCAACTTTTTCTTGAGTTGCTCAAATTGGATGGCCAAGGCTCCTACCCCATCTGGCTCCGCCTTTTCAATGACAATGGAATAACTCCCACTTGGCTCATAGAGCTGAATCCGACCGATGACGTTGATCTTCATGCCTTCTTCTAACTCAAAGCCAAAGCTTCGATAAACCCCAGCCCAGACCGTCGCCTGAATGACGGCTTTTTCATCCTTTAATGAAAAATACTGGTGATTGGGACGCTTCCGGAAATTGGAGACCTGCCCTGTCAAATAGACCCGCTCCAAATAGGGATCCTTATCAAATTTTAATTTCAAATATTTGGTCAAACTGGATACGGATAAATAGTTGGACATAGGAACTCCTTTCAGCAGAATATGATCAAGTTTAATTATACCAAAAAACGCCAAAAAAGGCTGGCAGACAAAGCGAAATCATGAATTTCCTTTCTCTACAAGCCTCATTTTATTCAAGCCAATTTCTACTTATCTGTTTTAGACTAGCTTCCTTATTTTTCACACTTCTCTAATCGCTCAATAAAGGAGCTAAGAAGCGCCTGGGGCTCCTCTTCATTTGGATAGGCATAACTGATATAGAAAACTGTTTTTTCCTCTTCAACCAGCGGAATTTTGACAAGATTTGGATATTCTGGAAAGAGAGTCAGATCGGTCATGAGGCCAATTCCCAAATTTTCTTCGATGAAACTCAAGACCAAGTTGGAATCCGTCAAGACAACCGTTGACTGTGCCAAATCATCAAAGCGTGCGTTTAAGCGTTTAAAAGCGGTCATGTGCACATGGTGTTCATCCAACAAAATGAAGGTCTCCTCTAACACCTCCTTAAAAGAAATTTCTTTGCGATCTGCTAGTGGATGATCTTTAGAAACAATCACAAAAAATTCTTTCTTATACAAGAGCTGGCTGGTCAAATGCGCGTGCGAAATAGGCTCTAAACTTCCTAAGAGACTAAAATCCAAGTCTCCACGCACCAACAATCGCATCAAGTCTCTCGAGCCTAATTGCACCAATTGCGATTGACGAAAAATCTCAAGCTCTTCATCATGCGTCACCAATTTTTTCATGATATCACTGGTAATCAATGGCGGTAGCCCAATGCGCAACAGATTCTTTTTCCTTCTTTCAACGGCTTTTTCCGTCTTTTCAATTTCGATTAAAATCTCGCGCGCATGATTGGCTAGGACCTTGCCCGTCTGAGTCAGGTGCAAAACACGATTAGAAGACGATTTTTCTACCAACTGGCACCCATAGTGATCCTCTAAACGCTTGATGGCATAGGTCACGGTCGGTTGACTCACTTGAAAATAATGCGCCACGTCCGTATAAGACTTTAGTTTCGACAGCTGATAAAAATATTCCAAGTCACGGATATTCATCTGCATCCCTCGATTTCTACAATTTCCACTCCTTCATTCTAACACAAAAGCCTTACTTATAAAAATTTTTTATAAGGACAAGGGGAGTTGACTATAAGAAATACAGAAGACTATAATGGCTTGCGTGAGAAAAATCTTACAGATAAATTATATACGAGGAGTATTTCGCAATGAAATCACATGAAATTCTAAACAATCCTTTTTTAAATAAAGGAACTGCTTTTACAATGGAAGAACGTAAAGAACTTGGCCTAATTGGTCTTCTTCCCCCATATGTTCAAACCATCGAAGAACAAGCTGAACAAGCTTACCAACATTTCTTGCGCAAACCATCTGACCTTGAAAAACGTCTTTTCTTGATGGAGATTTTCAATACAAACCGTACTCTTTTCTACTACCTCTTTAACCAACATATCGTTGAGTTTAACCCAATTGTCTATGATCCAGTTATCGCAGACACCATTGAACAATATTCTGAACTCTTTGTAGATCCACAATATGCGGCTTATCTTGACATTAACCACCCAGAAAATATCGAAGAAACATTGAAAAATGCGGCGGGCGATCGCGATATCCGCTTGATCGTTGCAACTGACGCAGAAGGAATCCTCGGTATTGGTGACTGGGGTGTCCAAGGGGTGGACATCTCTGTCGGAAAACTCATGGTCTACACTGCTGCAGCTGGAATTGATCCAGCTTGCGTCTTGCCTCTTGTCATCGATGCTGGTACCAACCGTGAAGAATTGTTAAACAATCCAATGTATCTCGGAAACCGTCATGAACGTGTTCGTGGTGAAAAATACGATGCCTTTATTGATCAATTTGTTCAAACAGCTGGAAAACTTTTCCCTAAATTGTACCTTCACTGGGAAGACTTCGGTCGTTCAAATGCAGCTGATATCTTGAACCGTTACAAGAAAGAAATTCCAACTTTCAACGATGATATTCAAGGGACTGGTATCGTTGTCTTGGGTGGTATCTTTGGAGCTATGGATATCACTGGTGAAAAATTGACAGACCAAGTTTACCTTTGCTATGGTGGTGGTTCTGCTGGTGCTGGTATCGCAGACCGTGTTCACGCTGAAATGGTTGCAGAAGGTCTTTCTCCAGAAGAAGCCTACAAACGTTTCTTCATGATTGATAAACAAGGTCTTTTGTTTGATGATATGGAAGATTTGACACCAGCTCAAAAACCATTTGCTAAAAAACGTTCTGACTTCGAAGGGAAAGGCGATATGACCAATCTTCTTGAAGTGATCAAAACAGTAAAACCAACGATCTTGGTCGGAACTTCTACAAACCCAGGTGCCTTCACTAAAGAAGTGGTTGAAGCGATGTGTGAAAACACTGAACGCCCTGTTATCTTCCCAATTTCTAACCCAACCAAGAAATTGGAAGCAACAGCCCAACAAGTCATTGAATGGTCAGACGGTAAAGCTTTTGTAGCTACCGGTGTACCTTCAGGAACTATTAGCTACAAAGGTGTGGACTACGAAATCGGTCAAGCTAATAACGCCTTGATCTACCCAGGTCTTGGTCTTGGTATGTTGGCATCTGAAGCAAAATTGTTGACAGATGAAATGATTGGGGCAGCTGCTCACTCATTGTCAGGTATTGTCAATCCAGGTCAACCAGGTGCGCCAGTCCTTCCACCATTCCAATATGTAGCTGATGTCTCTATCAAGGTGGCAGAAGCTGTTGCTAAGAAAGCTCAAGAACAAGGTCTTGCACAAGCCAAAGAAACAGATATGGCAAAAGCTGTACGTGACCTTAAATGGTATCCTAAATACTAATAAGGAGCTGACTGAACAACCATGAAAAAATTGAATGAAATCAAAATTTCCGGTGTCAGTCTCCCTCTATATGCATTCATCGTCATCGTTCTCGCGGTGACGATTGCTATGGGGAAACTCCCACTCAATATGCTTGGATTAACCCTCCTTTTGGTCGTCATGGGGCACCTTCTCTATTTTATCGGTGAGAAACTTCCAATCATGAATTCTTACCTAGGTGGAGGATCCGTATTTACCCTACTAGGAGCTACTCTTCTAGCGACCTTCCATATTATCCCAGCAAATATTATCACAGCTACCAAGGACTTTTTGGGAGATTCCTTTGGCTTTCTTGATTTTTATATCGCAGCCTTGATTTGTGGGGCTATTCTAGGGATGAACCGCAACCTCTTGGTGAAGGCTTCCGCTCGTTTCATCCCCGTATCCTTGGTCACTATGGTCATCGGTGCTCTCTCTGTGGGGATCGTTGGAACCCTTTTGGGACAAGGATTTGGACACTCGATCCTTTATGTATCCTTCCCTCAAATGGTAGGGGGAATGGGAGCTGGAATCCTACCTCTTTCGAAGATCTATGCTGCCAATCTCCATGGAAGCCAAGCAGCCATCTTCTCTCAATTGGCACCAGCTACCACGCTGGGCAATATCCTTGCTATTATCGGAGCGGTGATGATCGTTAAGGTCTTTGCAGACAGCCCCTACAATGGTCATGGCGTCTTGATTCCTGTCAATAAAGATGAATTGAAGAAAGAAAAACTCACACTTGATCCGACCCAAATCGGGGTTGGTATGATGTTTGCCTTTAGTATTTTTCTTCTCGGAGTCATCTGCAATGCCTTTGTTCCAAAAATTCACAGCTATGCCTTCATGATTATCATTGTCTTTATCCTGAAAGCATTCAATGCTGTCCCAAAACCTTTGGAAAATTGTGTGGTCATGTTTAACCAAGTCATTATGACCAATCTCACCCATGCAGTCCTAGCTGGGATCGGTCTTTCCTTGATTAACCTTTCCACTCTTGCTAAAGCGATGACTTGGCAGTTCATTCTCCTTAGTTTGACCTCAGTGGTAGCTATGGGGCTTGCTTCTGCCTTGATCGGAAAATTGGTTGGATTGTATCCAGTCGAAACTGCTATCGGCTCTGGTATGATCAATAACTCTATGGGAGGAACCGGAAATATCGCAGTCCTCTCCGCATCTGATCGCATGGAAATGATCGCCTTCGCCCAAATGGCTAACCGACTGAGCGGGGCTATTATCCTCATTCTCGGAGGCTTACTCGCTTCCATCTTATCCTAAAGAAGAAAAGACAAGTCGCAGGACTTGTCTTTTCTTCTTTAGGAGGTTTTTACATACCTATTTTTGGTAGGTTTTTACAGCTAAATCGACCCCTTCATCTGCTCTGAAGGTATAGACAGGGTTCTCAGTCGTTTCATAAAAGGTCATCGAGAGAGTTTTACCATCTACGAATACTTCTATTGAGTTGGTATCTCGTAGAATCGAGAAATGATAATCCTTTTCAGCATCCAACTGAATCCATCTCGATTGAAATTCTGGGCTTTCTTTTCCAGAAATGAGGTGTCCAAATTGGTCTCTACTCAAGCTAAAGCGTTTCTTGTAGGCATCGTAAATCAATTGCAAGGCACTATCGGCATCAGATTCATCTCCATAGCTTAGAATAAAGGAGCGACCTGGTTTGGAATCTATCTCAAACAAGGTTTGCTTGTCTCTAGCTGGGATCAGGATATGATTGCCCTTAACAATGGTTTCTGGAGTATTCTCTGTAAGAAAGTGATCTTTCACAGACTCAGGTAACTCCTGAACCAATCTTCCGTCTTTCAAGCCTAATTTTCTCGGAACCGTCATGCTTCCTGCCCAACCATGCCCCAAGTCATGACTGGGGATGGAACGTTGCCACATTTGCATCCAAGCAACCATGTATCGTTCGCCATTTGGTCCTTGACAAGTTTGAGGAGCATAGAAATCCAAGCCACCATCAATTTCATCATATGAATCGACACAAAACTGACCCGTTTCCCAATTCATGTCACCGATAAAGGCAACAGTCGAATTTAAATTCCAATATTTTTCTTGCTGTCTTTCCATTTCAATGGGAGACAGGATCAAGACCCATTTGCCCTCTAAGGGAAAGAAATCCGGGCATTCCCACATGATACCTTGCCCTTTTTCACCTTCCAGTAAGACTGATTTAAAGCTCCAGTCCAATAGATTACTTGACGCAAATAAGAGAATTTGACCTCGATCATCTACCGTTTTGGAAGCAACTACACTATAATAGATTCCTTGGTATTCAAAGACTTTGGGATCACGAAAATCAGCAATATTTGCAATCCCCTCAATATGCTGTACATGAATCACTGGGTTGGTTGGCAATTTTTCGAAAGTCATACCATCTGTCGAAACTGCAAGACACTGGGTCTCTTCTCGCTTTTCCTCATCATCTACATGACCAGTATAAAGCAAATAGAGCTTGTCATCTTTCACAATAGCACTACCCGAGAAACAACCATCCTTATCATAGCTTTCACTTGGTGCTAAAGCTACTGGTAATTCTTCCCAATGGAGAAGATCTTTTGACTTAGCATGCCCCCAATGCATAGGTCCCCAAACACTATCATAGGGATAGAATTGGTAAAACAAATGGTATTCGCCGCGGAAATAAACAAAGCCATTGGGATCGTTCATCCAGCCAATTGGAGGTAGCAAATGAAAGGCTCCTCTATATTGCTGATCAACCTTCTCCCTGTTTTCATTGATATACTGATTTGCTTTTCGAATGCTTTCCTTCATACTTATCACCTACTTAATCCATACTATCATGAAAACGTTTCATTTTCAACATTTTCGTTTAATTATCACTCCACTTCTTCATCCATTTTGGGATTTCTTTGCTAATGCTTGTCGGTAGAACGACATATGCCTCCTTGCTCAAGTCTTCTGCAATGGCTGAATGAAGGTAGGTCGCGACCGTCACGCGCTCATAGAGCCCAACCTGTGGAAATTGACCTGCAAACCCCGTGATCATCCCTGCCAAGGTATCTCCCATGCCACCTGTTGACTGATAGGGACCACCAACATCTAGCTGATAGCCCTCTTCTTGCCCACTTATCCAAATTCGTGTGTGAGGGCCCTTTTCTACAATGACAGTCCCTTCAGGAAAGTTCTGCACTGCTCTTTGGCTTTTCTCTTCTGTCTGGCTTGTGAGATCAAGTCCCGATAGTTTTTCCCATTCTTTTTGATGAGGGGTAAAAACCAACTGAGCTTCTGGCAAGTTAAACTGAGAGGTTGAATAAAGACTAATAGCTCCTCCATCTAAAATCAGAACCTGATGCCTAGAGACTTGCTCAAAAATCATTTGTAAGACTGCTTGGTTTTCATTCGATTCCTTTAAGCCCGGTCCTACTAGAATCACACTGGCTTTTTGAATTTGCTCCCGAAGGAGTTCGTGATCCGCTAGATCAAATCCCATGGCTTCAGGAAGATGGCTATGAAGGGCCGTCAGATTGTCAGGGTCTGTTGCAACAGTGACCAAGCCCGCCCCACTATGAACCGCAGCGATCCCTGCCATAATGATGGCTCCCCCATAGGGATAGGTTCCTCCAATCAGGAGCAGACGACCAAAATCACCCTTATAGGACCTTGCCTCTCGCTTCACAATAACCCGTTGGATCTCTTCTTTCTGAACTTTTCTCATACCTTCCTCATTTCTAGCAAAAAAGGAGAAGCCACAACTCCCCCTTCCTTCTTTTTATTTTCCTCTGAATTCTGCGAAGACTTGCAAGATCTTTGCAGCAACAGCTTGTGGTTGATTTTGTTTGGCCACTAATTGGTCATCAGCATAAGGCCGAAGGGATGGAAAATCACCAATTTGAACTGCATAAAGAGCTTTTTCAAAGAGCTCAATATCATTTTGATCATTGCCAAAAGCCACAAAATTTTCTCCACAGAGTTCTTCTACTGTAGTCGCTTTATGAGTGTCTGCTGGATTGAGATAGATACATTTTTCATGAGCATGATAGCGAATATGGGCCTTATTTGTCTTTTCAATTCGCTCGATGATCTCATCCACCAGCTCCTCATGGCCCCCCATATAGATCACTACCTTAATCGGATCCGTCAGGTCCTCTAAAGAACGATACTGGGCTTTCTTGAGGGGATCCACATTAGCAATAAAAGGGATCTTTTCCAAAATCTGACCACTATAATCAAAGGTATCATCCACAAAAAACGGTAGATTGTAATGGCGACAAAAACCAAGGACTTCTCTATACACATCCTTGTCCAATTGCTCCTCATAAACCAGTTGACCCTGACGATAAGCTAGCCCGCCATTTAAGCCAATCACGAGTCGCTGACTCAATGGATCCCCTAAAAGGCCCAAGCAGTCACGGTAAGAACGTGCAGAAGCAAAGGCAACTTCATGGCCAAATTCTTCTGCTCTCAATAAGACCTGTTTGATTTCATCATCGATTGTGACACCATCGAATGACAAGGTTCCATCTAAATCAAAGACAAACTTCATCTCGTTCACACTTTCATTTTTTTAAGGTACGAACAGCTGCTTCATAGGTTTGCTCCATCAGCATGGTAACGGTCATAGGACCAACCCCTCCTGGTACCGGAGTAATGTGACTAGCCAGGGGTGCAACGGAGTCAAAATCGACATCCCCACACAATTTGCCATTCTCATCGCGATTCATCCCGACGTCAATGACGACTGCGCCTTCTTTCACGAAGTCTGCTGTTACAAATTTTGCACGACCGATCGCCACAACCAGGATATCCGCTCTTTTAGCGATTTTAGGCAGATGATGGGTCCGGGAATGGGTCAAGGTTACCGTGGCATTTTTGGCGAGGAGCAACTGCGCCATAGGTTTTCCAACGATATTGGAACGACCAATTACGACTGCACGCTTCCCTTCTAGATCAATCCCATACTCTTTGAACATCTCCATGATCCCAGCAGGCGTCGATGGCACCATAATAGGATTTCCAGCCCATAAACGCCCCATATTCAAGGGGTGAAAGCCATCCACATCCTTGGTCGGATCAATCGCTAATAGAACCGCATCCGCATCAATATGCTTAGGCAGTGGCAACTGCACTAAGATTCCATGCCAAAGAGGATCTTGATTGTAGTGTTCGATCACTTCTAATAATTCATCTTGGCTGATACTTTCAGGAAGTCGTCTCACTTCACTGCGAAAGCCTGCCGTAATAGCAGAACGCTCTTTATTTCTCACATAGATCTTACTAGCTGGATTGTCTCCTACCACGATTACAACAAGGCCAGGTACAACCCCTGTCTCTTCTTTTAATCGTGCTGTTTTCTCTGCAATCTCACCCTGTAATTTTGTAGCGAGCGCCTTCCCATCAATGATTGTCGTCATGTCAATTCTCTTTCTAGTCAAGTAATGAAAATAGTCCTCTCTATTATAGCAGATTTCAAGTCTCAAACCTAACTGTTCCTATTTAGAATTTCTTATAGACGCAAACTATAGCCAGATAGACAAAAAATGAGCTTGAGACCACCCCAAACTCATCCACTCAGTTGCTTAGTAAAGCAATTCATAAATTTCCATTGCAATTAAATCAATGCTGTCAAAAGTATAGGTTTCACGTGCTTCCACATCACGAAGTGTAAAGGTTGAACCTTCTTCTTCATTGTGGTTGTATGCTACTTCAGCGACAACAACACCGTCACGTTCAAAATTACGTTTTAAGTTTCCACCGTCTTTTGTCATCGTCTCCAAACGGTTGATAATCCGTACTAAATGTGATTCCATTTTATTTCTCCTCTTTACTTTCTACTCTCCTATTTTATCATAAAAGAGAAAGCTCTTCCAATAAAAATTCACATTTTTCCATTGATTTGCTTTCTTCAGTATTCCTAAGCGACATTTCGTAGCAAATTCTTGCAAACTTCTAGAATACTGATATAATGAAACTATAAAAACTTTGACTATTTTTGACCATTCAGAAATAGCGCTAGTCACTTGATGGAAGACCATCAAACCCAACTGTGAGGTATGTATATGCTTTGTCAAAATTGTAAAATAAATGAATCAACCATCCATTTATATACAAATGTAAATGGACGTCAGCAGCAAGTAGACCTCTGTCAAAATTGCTATAAAATTATGAAAACAGACCCAAATAACAGCTTCTTAAAAGGTATGACCCAACGGAGTCAACTCACCGGAGACCCCTTCGAAGATTTTTTCAATAACCTTGGAAACTTCCAAAGTCCGCAAGAACCTCAAACACCTCCAACACAATCTGGAGGAAGCTATGGAGGTGGTGGCTACGGCCAAAACAATAACCGTGGTGGCGGTCAAGACCCACGTCAAGCTCGTCCTCAAAAGCCAAAAGGTCTTTTAGAAGAGTTCGGAATCAATGTCACAGAGATTGCCCGCAAAGGGGATATTGACCCTGTCATCGGCCGTGATGAAGAGATTCTCCGCGTCATCGAAATTCTCAACCGTCGAACCAAGAATAACCCTGTTCTGATTGGGGAACCAGGTGTCGGAAAAACAGCTGTTGTGGAAGGACTGGCCCAAAAAATCGTCGATGGAGATGTTCCTCATAAATTACAAGGAAAAGAAGTCATTCGCTTAGATGTTGTTAGTCTTGTTCAAGGAACTGGGGTCCGAGGCCAATTTGAAGAACGCATGCAACAATTAATGGATGAAATCCGTCGCCGGGAAGATGTGATTTTGTTTATCGATGAGATTCATGAAATTGTCGGTGCTGGATCTGCTGGAGACGGCAATATGGATGCTGGAAATATCCTCAAACCAGCCCTCGCTCGTGGCGAATTGCAACTAGTCGGTGCGACAACACTTAATGAATACCGGATTATCGAGAAGGATGCCGCCCTTGAACGCCGGATGCAACCCGTTAAGGTCGATGAACCAACGGTTGAAGAAACCATCACCATCCTTAAAGGCATTCAAAAAAGATACGAGGATTACCACCACGTCCACTACACTGATGGTGCCATCGAAGCTGCGGCTCTCCTCTCCAATCGCTATATTCAAGACCGCTTCTTACCTGATAAGGCCATTGACCTTTTGGACGAAGCTGGCTCTAAGATGAATTTGACCCTGAATTTTGTCGACCCTAAAGTCATCGACCAGCGCTTGGTTGAAGCAGAAAATCTTAAAGCCCAAGCGACACGTGAAGAAGATTTTGAAAAAGCAGCCTACTTCCGTGATCAGATTGCAAAATACAAGGAAATGCAAGGGCAACACGTTACTGATCAGGAGACTCCTGTCATTAGTGAAAAAACCATTGAACATATTGTTGAACAAAAGACTAATATTCCAGTTGGCGATTTGAAAGAAAAAGAACAGTCCCAATTGATCAATCTAGCTTCTGATTTAAAAACTCATGTCATTGGCCAAGATGACGCAGTGGATAAAATTGCAAAAGCTATTCGACGCAATCGTGTCGGTTTGGGGTCTCCAAATCGTCCAATCGGAAGCTTCCTCTTTGTCGGACCAACCGGTGTCGGGAAGACCGAATTGTCTAAACAATTGGCCATCGAGCTCTTTGGCTCTGCAGACAATATGATCCGCTTTGACATGAGTGAATACATGGAAAAACACAGCGTGGCAAAACTAGTCGGAGCACCTCCAGGCTATGTTGGCTACGATGAAGCGGGACAACTGACTGAAAAAGTTCGGCGCAATCCTTACTCTCTCGTATTGCTAGATGAAGTTGAAAAAGCCCATCCAGATGTTATGCACATGTTCCTGCAAGTCTTGGATGATGGCCGTTTGACAGATGGTCAAGGCCGTACGGTTAGCTTTAAAGATACTATTATCATCATGACCTCTAATGCTGGAACCGGCAAAGCAGAGGCCAATGTTGGCTTTGGAGCGGCTCGCGAAGGTCGCACCAACTCTGTACTTGGAGAACTCGGTAACTTCTTTAGTCCTGAATTCATGAACCGTTTTGATGGCATCATTGAATTCCAACCTCTATCAAAAGAGAACCTGCTTCAAATCGTTACCCTTATGCTGGATGAAGTCAATCAGCGTCTTGCACAAAATGAGATTCATTTAGATGTGACAGATAAAGTCAAAGAAAAACTGGTCGATCTGGGGTACGATCCTAAAATGGGAGCCCGCCCACTCCGTCGCACCATTCAAGACCATATCGAAGATGCTATTACAGATTTTTACTTGGAACATCCAAGTGAGAAACAACTCAAGGCAGTGATGACCAGCAATGGCAATATTAGCATTAAAGCGGTTCACAAGACGGTTGAAAAGACTTCAGAATGATCATCAAAAAGTAAAGAAAGAGACTGAAAAATCCAGTCTCTTTCTTTCTTATCTCCAGATTTTTGCTAAAAAATATGATATAATGATCAAAAAACAAGAAAAGAGAAAACCATGATCATTCCTAGTTTTGGTGAAAAGAAAAATGATGTGACCTACGTCAATCGCTATGGTGTTTACGCAGTCATTCCTAACAAGGATAGAGATCAGATCATCCTCGTTCAAGCTCCAAATGGAGCTTGGTTCTTACCTGGCGGGGAAATCGAGGCGGGTGAAGATCGCTTGCAAGCTCTGAAACGGGAACTGATCGAAGAATTAGGCTTTACCGCTATTTTAGGGCAATACTATGGCCAAGCAGACGAGTATTTTTATTCTAGCCACCGGGATACCTACTACTACAATCCTGCCTATATTTATGAAGTCGTCGACTACACTGATGCTCAAAAACCACTGGAAGATTTTAACAATCTTGCTTGGTTTCCAGTAGAGGAAGCGATTGAAAAACTCAAACGCGGCAGTCATAAATGGGGCATTGAACAGTGGAAAATTGCCCATAAAAACTAAAGGAATTCTTTCACAAAATAAAAAAAAGTGCTATAATAAATGAAGATAGAGGTCAGGAGGAACTCATATGAAGCTCATTAATACCACCAATAGTCATGCTGCACTGGTCAAGAACCAACTTGCCAGCACTGACGCCTTGCTTGTCGAGGTTTATTCCGCGGGCAATACTGATGTTGTTTTTACACAAGCCCCAACCCACTATGAATTATTGATCAGTAACAAACACCGTGCTATTCGTGAAACAGAAGTTGAAAAAATTCGTGAGTTTTTTTTAAAACGCAAGATTGATCTTCAAATCATTGACCAATCCGCTATTAAAACCCTCTACTCGGATAAACTAATTGAAATTTCCTTTCCAATTACTAAGTAAGGCCAATTTGCCTTACTTTTTTCTTTGGCAGGTTTTTCAAAAAAACAAAAATGAGGCTGGGACAAAAGTCCTAGCCTCTCAATTATCTTTGGATTGTCGAGCAAGACGCAGTGGTTGAGTGGGCTCTACTACGCTGATTT
>CAUUAM010000017.1:0-19440 GCA_963543165.1 uncultured Streptococcus sp.
GAGTAGGGCTGTAAAAGCTGATGAAATCAGCGTAGTAGAGCCCACTCAACCACTGTGTCTTGCTCGACAACCCTAAGACAATTGAGAGGCTAGGACTTTTGTCCCAGCCTCTCTCAATGATTTTATTCATTCATATTAACACGATGCCATTCATTGATGACATAGGCCAATTGACCCAATTGATAGAGACCGTAACCACTGATCTCAGAACTTTCCGGAGTTGTTCCTCCGAGACCTGCAGTATAGATCGCAACCAAATAGGGAGTGGACTCATGGACAATAGCATCCACATTGAGCGCTTCCGCGACATAACCTGGTTTTTGTTGGATCACTAAGTCTGGTAAGAATTTCTTATAGTACTCACCTGGGAAAGATTCCCCAATCAATTCCAGCAAATCAGCATATTTTTCTTGATGGTTCCATAGATATTGCAAGACATGGATGTAATAATCCGTTGTCGTTTTATTGTCTTCGCTAAAGGTTTTGACTTCTGGTGAACGAGATTGACCATAGCGACTGAATAACTTGCGCGCTTGCTCCATTCCCCCTAAACGATCTGCCAAGGCATAGGCTGGGGTATTTTCAGAGTAAACTAATGAATAGCGTTGCATATCAGGGATAGACATGGCTCCATCAAAGGCAGCAACATAATTGTCATGCTCCCCTACATATTCATAGTAGGTATTGTTAATGTCAAACCGATCTGTTAAATTGAGTTTGCCCTTTGCGACTTCATCTACCACCAACATATTCAACGGTAGCTTATAGGTACTTCCTGCCGTCATTGGTTGAAGATCATTCATAGCAAATTGCTCTCCTGTAATGGCATTGCGATACGTGAAGGCAACTTGTGACGGATCAATTCCACTTTCCGCTAGGAAATCCTGGACAACCTCTACCAAACCCTTATTAGCATAATCATAGACAAGGCCATAAGCACTCATCGTTTCCATGTCTGCATCTACTACTGCTTGCTTGGCTTCAGGAGATTTGACACGTGGTTTTTTCGTCTCAGGCGTAGACTGTTCTATATCTTTTTCTTTTGCTTCTTTTGTTTTCTTTGCTTTTTTTTCAATTGCTGATGCTGTTGGTTGCGTAGCATGCAAGTAGCCCAGTGCGCTTGTTCCCACTAAGCACAATAGAATACTGATCGCAATCATGATCGAGCGTAGATTAAAATATTTTTTCATACGAGATTAATTATAAAAGATTCTACTGAAAATAACAAGAAGTATCAGAAATAGAAAACGATTTCTTTTTAAAAAGTTTATTTCTTTTCATCAAAGGATTATTTTCGTTTAAAGGAGCCCATAATTAGCTTAGCGATCTCACGCGCAATCGTCCGGAATAAGGAACTCAAGAAGGAATCCTTAGCTTTTTCAAGACTGGATTTTCTTGGGCGACCTGGACCGCGTTTTTGCTCTGCTTTTTCCGCCGCAGCTCGTTCTTTTTCTGCGTCTTTTTTCTCCTCCTCTTGTACTTCCTTGCTTGCTTTAGCTGCTAATTTTTCATAGGCAGATTCCCGATCAATCGTCGTCGCATACTTTTGATGGAAAGGCGATGTCGTGATTAAAGCCAATTGTTCACTTTCATTTAAGAGGTCAAAACTCGATTGAGGAGAGAGAATATAAGCACGCTCAACAACACTAGGTTGCCCCTTCTCATTCAGGAAAGAAACCAAGGCTTCCCCTGTCCCTAATTCTGTGATCACTGTTTCTGTATCAAAGTCTGGATTCGGACGAAAACTTTGGGCAGCCACCTTGATGGCCTTCATTTCTTTTGGTGTATAAGCTCGAAGAGCATGTTGTACACGATTTCCAAGCTGTGCCAAAACAGATTCTGGTAGATCTTGAGGATTTTGGGTAATAAAGTAAATCCCTACACCCTTAGAACGAATCAGGCGCACGACTTGCTCGACTTTCTCAAGAAAGAGCTTGCTTGCATCCTTAAAGAGGAGATGGGCTTCATCAAAGAAGAAAACCAGTTTTGGCTTTTCGGGATCCCCAACCTCGGGAAGTGTTTCAAAGAGACGAGACAACATCCAAATTAAAAAGGTTGAATACAATTTTGGTGAATGAAAGAGCTTTGTAGCCGAAAGAATATTGATATACCCTCGCCCTGATGCATCGAGTTGCATAAAGTCATTTAAATCAAGTGCAGGCTCTCCGAAAAACTGATCCGCTCCTTCTTCTTCAAGAACCAAGAGGCTTCTTTGGATCGCACCGACAGATTGTTTGGTGATATTACCATATTGGGCAGAATAGTCTGAGCTGTGTTCATAGACTTCCTTTAAAAGGCTTTGCAAGTCCTTCAAATCAATCAAGGGCCAATCTTTCTCTTGAGCCACTTTAAAGACAATTGCAAGAATTCCTGATTGAGTTTCATTCAAATCAAGCAGACGAGAAAGAAGTAATGACCCCATTCCTTCGACAGTCGCACGAACAGGATGACCAGCTTGGCCAAAGACATCCCACAATCGAACAGGGAAGGCTTGCGGCTCAAACGGATCTGTGAGACCAAGCAGCTTGTAGCGTTCTTCCAGTTTTGGAGTCCATTGTCCCGCTTTGGCTAAACCAGATAAATCTCCCTTGATATCAGCTAGAAAGACCGGAATGCCCTCTTTGCTTAATTTTTCTGTGAGGACCTTGAGGGTAACTGTTTTCCCTGTCCCTGTTGCTCCTGCAATCAAGCCATGACGATTCAACATCCGTAAATAGATAGGCGTCTCAACTGCTCCTTTGGTAATGGTAATACTAGTCATTTCATTTCTCCCTGAATATTTCAGTTTTCATTTTAACGGTCATCTTTTCCTTGCCTAGGCCCTTCAAACTGGGCTTCTGATAAGTAAGACACACTCCTACTAGTGTATCATTTTCCTGTCCAAACGCAAGAAATTATACTCCGATTTTCCGGATACAAACAAAAAAATCTATAAGAGCCAATTGTCGCTCTTATAGATTCCTTTATTTTATTATTTTGCTGCTGCAAACAAGTCATTAACTTTATTCCAGTTGATCACTGAGAAGAAAGCTTTGATGTAGTCAGGACGTACGTTACGGTATTTCACGTAGTAGGCATGTTCCCAAACATCCAAACCAAGGATTGGTGTTTTTTCTTCAGAGATTGGTGTATCTTGGTTTGCTGTTGAAGTGACTTCAAGTTTACCTTCTTTGTTGACAACCAACCAAGCCCAGCCAGAACCAAAACGTGTCGTTGCTGCTGCTGTGAAGGCTGCTTTGAAGTCTTCAAATGAACCAAATGTGGCATCAATAGCTGCAGCAAGTTCTGCTGAAGGAGCTGTTTGTTCTGGAGTCATCAATTCCCAGAAAAGAGCGTGGTTCAAATGACCACCACCATTGTTGATCACAGCTTGGCGAATGTCAGCTGGAATGGATTCAACATTAGCTAACAAGCTTTCAAGGTCTTCTCCAATTTCAGGATGTTTTTCAAGAGCTGCATTCACATTGTTTACATATGTTTGATGGTGTTTATCATGGTGCAAATGCATGGTTTCTTCATCGATATAAGGTTCCAATGCATCATAAGCATATGGTAATTCTGGTAAAATGATAGCCATTTTATGGTCCTCTTTTCTTTATTACTGACTTGATAATAACGCAAACAGCTAAATTATTCAACTAATCTGCTTGCAATTTCATTCATGTTTAAACGCTATTTGCCACTTTTAAAAGTGCCACATCAAATAAGTAGTCTTTATCATACGTTCCACTTTTAATTGCATAATCCGTCTCAATGAAGGTCATCATGGCCTGCTTTAGAAAGGACAGGGAAAGCTTGCGGCTATCCCGCAAGGCAAACTTCACCTGATATGGATTAACCTTGCGTCCTGACAACTCCGACAAGCTCGCTACGATTTGGCTTTCGGATTGACCTTCTTCTGAAAATATTTTTACTTGAGAAAACATTCGGAATTGCCCCAACAGAATAGCAATCAATTTTATTTCATCTTCTCCTTGTAAGCGGAGATCTTTCACCAAATTCCGGGCTTGATCGATTTGGCGTTTGAGAATCATTTGGGTCAGATCAAAAATATTATCTTGCAAGGTTTTAGGAACAACCTCCTCAATATCTTCGAGGGTAATCTGACCATCCTCTTTATAAGCCTGCAAAAGAGCGAGATTCTTCTGTAACTCTCCAAAATCATAGCCAGATTTTAATAGTAGTTGGTCCAAGGAATCGCCCACAAACTGCAGGCCCAATTCTTGGGCTTGGCTTGCAAAATAGCGCTTTACCTCTTGCTCTTTAGGAGTCGCCGCTTCAATGATTTGGGCTTCCCGTTTTAGGAGTTTGACCAAGCGACGCTTACTATCTAATTTCCCTTCTGCAAATATCAGCAAATGGGTCGATTCAGAAGGATTTTCCAGGTAGTTTTCAAATTGCTTCAGATCTTCATCTGTTAAATAGCGTTTTTTGGCGGTAGTCAGATCCAATAAGTGATCCAAAATCACAATTTTTTCATCAGCGAAAAAGGGAAGACTGACCAAATCCAGCTCTACCTCAGCATAGGAGGCTTCCTTCATATCAAAATAAGAATAATTCAAATCTGAGGGATCATAGCCTATTTTTTTTAAAATGTCTTTTTTTAACCATTCAAATTGACCTACATCCTCGCCTGTCAAGACAAGAATAGAAGGCAGAGTTTGAACCGTCAGATGTTTAGTATCGGTAATTGCTTGCATGAAACTCTCTTATCTTTATCCGTTTAGTGGATTTCGTGTTCAGCAGCCATTTTTTGTTCCAATGGTGGTTTTTCATCGGACAAATCAGGTGCTCCTACAAAATTAGGAATTTGCTCAAACGAGTTGCCTCCAAAGCTCCCCCCTGTCGCGGTGACCTGTGGTTCAGAAGATACTCCCATAGGAGTTTCTACTGGTTGTGGGAAGGTATTTTTTCCTGGAAGCATCATGAGAATCAGGAGAGAAACAACTGTAATCACCCAAAGAAACAGGAAAATATCTAGCCCTGACAATAAATAGAGTAGGACCGGACCAAGGTTCAAAAAGATCCAAGACCAATGGATCCCAGCATCCCGCAAGCGACGCACACAAATGGCTTGACTGGGTACCAAAATGAGGAAGTAAAAGAATGCTAAGAAAGCGAGTGCCCATAGACCTGTTTTAGAATGAACACTTGAAAAATTGAGTATTTCTTGAGCATTTTGATGGGATAAAGAAGTCACGATGTAAAAAACCCAAAGAGGCAAAGAAATCAGGAAATTCCAGAAAAAAGCTAACCAAAAATGGGCTCGACTGGTCTTACTTGAAAAATCTGCATACTGTATCCAAAATTGCTTAAATGCGTTCATACGATTCTACCTTTACATTGATTTCACCTTCTATAATAGCAATTTTCAGCATAGAAAGCAAACCTCTCCTCATCTCTAGCGGACCGTTTCCACCCTCCAATGGTCCCATCCAATCAAGCGAATCGCTCCTTTTTCATCGGTACGAAGGTAAGAAATGGATCGTTCCTCTAAACGATCAAGCAATTCTTTATGAGGATGCTGGTAGCGATTTTTCTTTCCAACGGAGATTAAGGCCAAATGAGGATGTACCTGATCCAAAAATACATCACTAGAGGAACCTTTCGATCCGTGGTGGCCTACTTTCAAGACATCCACTTGTAATTGGGGGTAGTTTCCCAATAGTTTTTTCTCCCCAGCTTCTTCCAGATCACCTGTAAACAAAAACCGTTTCTGATAAAACTGCCCATAGAGGACAATCGAATCATTATTTTTGCCATCCCCCACTTCATCAGGAGATAAGACTTCGAGATGATGATCAAAAATAGGAAGTTGATCCCCTCTCTGGACTACTTTAACTGGACTATGAAGCTGTTTCAATTTCTCTTGAAATTTGGAACTGGTTAGACTGCCTTGACTGACATACACTTTTTTAACCGGGATTTGTCTTGCAACCTCTACCATATCGCCCATATGGTCCTGATCTGTATGGGTCAAGACCAAAGCATCGAGTTTTCCAACACCTCGACTCTTGAGATAGGGAATCAAGGTTTTATCCGCATTTGCAGATTGACTGCGCTCTTGCCACTTTTCTCCACTTTTAAAAGTGACGCGTCCTCCGACATCAATCAAAATGGTTCTTCCTCTCCAATCACGTAAAAAGATACTGTCTCCTTGACCGATATCCACCATGGTGATCTCATTTTCTAAAGGATGCTTGGTCCAACAAAAGATGAGTAGAATCATACCGATGAACAGAAAACGAAGCTTTTTTTGCTGTCGAAGATCATATAAGGTCCCTAAAAGAAGTAAGAGGACGATCAGAGCTAATCCCGTCGGCTGACCAAATACCAACGGTACCGACGTGAGCTTTGAGATCCAACGAATACACTCCTCTATGAGTAGAAAGAAACTATTAAAAATCGTAAGCGGCTTTAGAATCGATAAGATAAATAGCACTGTTAACCCTGGAAGGAGAACAAGATCAAACAAGAAAGAAAAGAGGAAGGTTAAAGGGAGTGACCATGGTTGAAAGACACTAAAATAATAGGTCAAAAGGGGCAAGATCCCCAGACTAATCCAGAAACTTTCCACTAGCACCTTTTTAATTCCTGAATAAGAATTAGTATCTACCAAGGTCAAAATAAAGGCATAGGCACAACTCAAGACGCCTCCAGCTGTCAGGAGAAACTTAGGCATGAGAATCATTAAGAGCATCAAGGTCATCGCCATATTTTCCATCCCTCGGACGCCCTTTTGAGAGAGGAGTTTTTGTAAGAGACTGCGAACGACTGAAACAGAAAAACCTGTCAAGCCAGCATAGATCAAAGAGATTGGAAGCATCCAGATATCGACTGTCTCTTGCAAGATTCCTAGACGTAAGAGAGCTTTTCGGATCCCATTAATGAAAAAGCCGACCTGCATCCCAGACAAGGCAAACAAATGAATAATTCCTAAACTCGTGTAAAGCTGATCCATCTCCTCAAAATCCGTATCTAAATAACCAAAAAGAAGGCCGGTCATATACTGGTTCATTGGCTGTGGAAAGTGCGCCTTGCTCCAAACAATGGCTTGGCGCCTCCATTGAGATAGCCAATCGAAAACATTCCACGTTTGGATGGGAAGCGCAGATTGGATCGTTTCAATTCTAATTTGGTGATATATTCCCTGAGTCTTCAAATAAGCTCGATAGTCAAAACCTCTAAAATTTCGCTGCCCTTCTGGCTCTTCTATGACACCCTTATACGTCAAATCCAGCAAGTGAGTTAGACCTTGCCACTGCTGTTTTTCTTTTTCTGATTTTAAAGTGTAGAAGACTTGGTAGGTCCTTCCTTGATTTTTAGCACGAAAAGACAGCGCATCTCCATTAACCTTGATGGTATCTGGGATCAGATGTAAATGGGCTGGGGACCGACTTTCGACTTGTTTTGGATGATCCTGGGCTCGCTGAAAAACAAAGAAGACCGCAAAACAAAGAGTTGCTAAAGCAAGACGCAACAAACTTGAGCGATCCTCCTTATAGTGATGAACAACTAAACATATCACCACTACTAGACCGCTGATCGAAAGCCAAGATGGTTGATAAACACTAAAATACAACCATAGGAGCAAAAAGGTGAGATGGACAAGCGAAAAAGGGAGCTCTTTAATCCACCGTGAAAGCATCTCTTAGTTTCTCCAGTGTTTTCTCCCCGATTCCTGAAACATTTTTAAGATCATCCACTGATCGAAAAGGGCCATTTGCGTCGCGATAGGCGATAATGTCCTGCGCTCGTTTCTGACCAATGCCTGATACCGTTTGGAGCTCTGACTCGGTCGCTCGATTTAAATGGACCTTGCCTGTTTTTTCTGCTGATGCTGACGAAGTTGCAGGACTTTCTGAACTTCCAAGTGCTGGAACATCTTCCCCTTCTTTGGCAACATAAATCACTGCTTCATCAGAGAGTTTTTGCGCCAAGTTAACCGATTGGCTATTGGCTTCAGCAGTCATTCCACCCGCCTTATGAATGGCATCGTGGACTCTGCTATCAGAGCGCAACTCATAGACACCCGGTTGTTTGACAGCCCCTTTAACATCGACCGTAATGATCTCAGGCGCATCAGACACTGAAGCAGCCGGCTTTTCTTCTCTTGAACTAGAAGCAGATGTCTTTTCTTTGCTCGAAGTTGAATGGGAAGTCTGATAGAGATCCGGTATTGTTGATGTACTCGACTGAGGTCGATGGAAAAGAAAATACCCTCCAAGTAAGAGTCCGATAGCTGTAAGTGCTAAAAAGAGCTTATATTCTTTGATTTTTTCGATGATATCCTCCATAAGAAACCTCCTCTCACTTTTATTATTCGTAAAAATAAAAAAAAACTGAGAAAAACTCTCAGTTTTTTTACTTGTTTTTTCGATGTTTGTCCGGATCCCATACAAAGCTGGCTAGGTAACTAAAGAGCAAGGTTAAAATGCCCACGACTAATACAAGAGGAATCAAAAGAATTTTTAACAAACGAATCAAGATAAACGGTTTTGTTGGAGTGTTGATCGCTTGCGCTTCCGCATCCAAACGGTCAAACTCCTCTTGAATACGACGGGCAACTTCTGCCACTCCTTCGTCATTCATCTTTTTAATATCCGAAATATCAATCGGATGTCCAAAGTTCATATCAATGCGTTCACCCGTTGCCAACCCTTTCAAGTCTCTTGGACCAGTATATGTCACTGGCATGATACGGACCTTAGCCATTTTGGCAATGATGGCAACACCCCCTTTGACGTCTTGAGAATGACGGCTTCCACTTGGAAACATAATCAAGGAACGGTTGCTCTTTTTCAGCATATTGACAGGATACTTAATAGCTTCGGCTCCCGGATTTTCACGGTCGATCGGAAAAGCCCCACACATACGAATCCACCATCCAAAAATACGATTGGTGAAGAGTTCTTTTTTCGCCATAAAGATAAACTGCTTTGGCTTGGTCGCAAAGGCCATATAGACTGGATCCCACCAGGTCCTGTGAGGGGATACCAAGATGTAATTTTCTTCTTGATCTGGAATATTATCCGTATGATGGTAATGGGCATTGCCATTTAAAACCCAAAGAATAAAGGCAACAAGGCCCCGTAAGTAGGTGTAAAACATAGTTGTTCCTCAAATTCATTTCATTAATCTCTACAAGATATTCCATCATGTAAAACGTTCTTTCTTATTATACCGTATCCTGATTTTGACCGCAAACTTTTTTAGATAAAAAATGTCTCAGCGGACCGATTCTAGATAGTCTTTTTCGCAAAAAAATGATATCATATTGTCTATGGAAACGAATGATTTAAAGGGCTTGTCCCTCAGTGAAGTCCGCAAGAAAATGGATCGCGGACAAACCAATGATTTTACAACGAATACAAGTACCAGTACCTGGCAAATCATTAAGCGCAACGTCTTCACCTTGTTTAATACCTTAAACTTTGTGATTGCCGTAGCCTTGGCTGCTGTACAGGCCTGGAGCAATATGATCTTTTTCGCAGTTATTTGCTTCAATGCCATTACAGGGATTATGACTGAAATGCGCGCCAAGCGGATGATTGATAAACTCAATCTCATGAGTCGTGAGCTGGTGACTGTCATTCGAGACGGAGAAAAAGATGCGATTTCACCAGAGAAGCTTGTCCTAGGTGATCTAATGCTTCTGTCTTCGGGTGAGCAGATCCCTAGTGATGCTGAAGTCATGTCCGGTATTGCAGAAGCGAATGAGGCTATGCTGACTGGTGAGAGTGACCTGGTCTTAAAAGAAGTTGGTGATGAACTGCTTTCTGGTAGTTATATTGCCAGTGGTCAAGTCTATGCCCGTGTCAAGCGTGTTGGGGCAAACAACTATGCCAACAAACTGATGATGGAAGCCAAAACTTTGAAGCCTATCAATTCGCGTATTCTCTATAATTTAGCGAAAATCTCTAGCTTCACTGGTAAAATTATCATCCCATTTGGCCTTGCCCTCTTCTTTGAAGCATTGTTGATTAAGATGCTGCCGATCAAGGATTCCGTTGTGAATTCTTCAACAGCTCTCTTGGGAATGTTGCCAAAAGGAATTGCCCTACTGACGGTTACGTCCCTTTTGACGGCCGTTATTAAGCTCGGCATGCGCAAGGTTCTTGTTCAAGAAATGTATTCAGTGGAAACCCTGGCGCGTGTGGATACCTTGTGTCTAGATAAGACCGGGACTATCACTCAAGGGAAGATGACAGTCGAAGCTCTCCATAGCTTATCCGAGCATTTTTCTGAGGAAACGATCCAGGTCATCCTCTCTGCTTACATGCAAAATAGTGAGGACACCAATCCTACTGCTCAAGCTATTCGCAAGGCTTATGGTGAGTTGGAGCATGCTTATACTGCAGAAAACATTATTCCTTTCTCAAGTGATCGGAAATGGGGTGCTATGCATCTATCCAACCTCGGAACTGTCTTTCTCGGTGCTCCTGAAATGCTGCTTCAAGAAAATCCAACTGCTGTCGTCGAAGCACAAGCTCGTGGATCGCGCGTTCTCGTCTTAGCCCACAGTTCAGAACGGATCAGCATGCAGGAATTGAAACTGCCTGAAAATCTTGAAGGGATTGCCGTTATTGAAATTACGGACCCCATTCGTGAAGGGGCTTCAGATACTCTTGAGTATTTGCGCTCTGAAGGCGTGGATCTTAAGATCATCTCTGGTGACAACCCTGTAACAGTCTCTTATATTGCTCAACAAGCGGGCTTCAAAAACTACGAAAACTACATCGATTGTTCAAAAATTGCTGATGATCAATTAGTCGATCAAGCGGAAGAAACAGCTATCTTTGGACGCGTATCCCCTCACCAAAAGAAACTGCTCATCCAAACCTTGAAAGCAGCTGGCCGGACAACAGCTATGACTGGAGACGGGGTAAATGATATCCTCGCTCTTCGTGAAGCTGACTGCTCGATCGTGATGGCTGAAGGAGATCCTGCAACCCGTCAAATTGCCAACATTGTTCTTTTGAACTCTGACTTTAATGACGTTCCTGAAATTCTATTTGAAGGTCGTCGCGTGGTGAATAACATTGGACGAATCGCTCCGATCTTCTTCATCAAAACGATCTATTCCTTCCTCTTGGCTATTATCTGTATTGCCAGTGCCCTTTTCTTCAACGTCAATTATTTGTTGATTTTCCCATTCATCCCTATTCAAATCACCTTGATTGACCAATTCGTCGAAGGCTTCCCACCATTTGTTTTGACCTTTGAACGCAATATCAAACCAGTTGAAAAGCACTTCTTGAAACGCTCGCTCTATCTCGCCTTACCAAGCGCCTTGATGGTCGTCTTTAGTGTCTTGTTCATTCGCCTTTGGGGAGCAAGTCATGGTTGGTCTGCAGCCGATATGTCTACTGTATCCTATTACTTACTTGGATCCATCGGTTTCCTAGCTGTCATCCGTGCTTGCCTTCCACTAAATATCTGGCGAGCCCTCCTCATCCTCTTCTCTGTTGTTGGATTTTATGCATCTGCGGTCGTGTTGAAAAACTTGATCGAGATTTCACTCCTTACAGCCACTACTTTCCCAGTTTATCTGGCATTGATGACTGTCTTTACAGGAGTCTTTATCCTCACAACGATTCTACAAAAATATGAATTTGATTAAAAAAAGTTGAGAGAAAAACTCTCAACTTTTTATGTTCTAACGATCTTTCCCCGAGCCTCTTTTCATGCTATAATAGAGCCATGACAGATATCGAATTAAAAGACGGCGAGCGCGTCAACCAACTCTTTTCAAGTGATGTAAAAATCATACAAAATCGGGAAGTTTTTAGTTACTCCGTGGATAGCGTCCTGCTCTCGCGTTTTCCAAAATTGCCCAAGCGAGGATTGATCGTGGATCTCTGCGCTGGAAATGGAGCTGTGGGACTATTTGCAAGTACCCGAACAGAGGCTCAGATCATTGGTGTCGAAATTCAGGAACGTTTGGCGGATATGGCTACCCGCTCGATTGCCCTCAATGGCTTGAACCAGCAAATGTCCATGATCACAGATGACCTCAAGCATTTGCCTCGACATATCAAGGGGAGTAAGGTGGATATTATCCTCTGTAATCCTCCTTATTTCAAGGTAGATGAGCATTCCAATCTCAATGAGAGTGAGCACTATCTCTTAGCCCGGCACGAAATTACCACCAATTTAGATGAGATTTGCCATGTGGCCCAGCGGGTTCTCAAATCAAATGGTCGCCTAGCGATGGTCCATCGTCCAGATCGCTTTTTAGATATCATCGAAACCATGAAGCGCTACAATCTTGCACCTAAGCGGATCCAGTTTGTCTATCCAAAAGTGACCAAAGAGGCGAATATGTTATTGATTGAGGCGATCAAGGATGGCTCACTGGATGGTTTAAAAATTCTGCCTCCTCTCTTTATTCACAATGAAGATGGCAGCTATACAGACGAGATTCATGAGATCTACTATGGAAACTAAGGCTTACATGTATGTTTTAGAGTGTGCGGATGGCTCTCTCTACACTGGCTATACCACTGATGTCGAAAAACGCTTGAAGACTCACAATGCTGGAAAAGGGGCCAAATACACACGGGCTCGCCTCCCCGTTAGACTTCTTTACAAAGAATCCTATCCAGATAAACCCTCTGCGATGTCTGCCGAAGCTCTCTTTAAAAAGAAATCCCGCCAAGCAAAACTAAACTATATCAAAAAGAACCGTCGGACTCTATAGTCCAACGGTTTTTCATTTACAAAATGGTGATACGGTACTGATGACTCCGTGTCTCTTGAGGGTCCAACTGGATCACACCTTTTTTGTCTTCGAAGAAATCGCCCTCTTCTGCAGATGTGGAAATACCTGTCCAAGGCTCTAAGGCAATGAAGGGGCCCTTGTTATTAGTAGACCAAAGGACCAGATTTTCAAAATCTGCGAAATCAAATTCCAAACCTTTACCTGATTTTTTCGAGATAAGCTTCACAGATTTAGAGGCTAACTGATCTAAAATAATGGCATCTTTTTCAAATAGTTCATGTCGCAAAGGTAGGCTACGCTTATGATCAAAAAATGGCGTCCGCTGCAGGCGATCGACCAATCCAGTTTCTGTGAACAAGAGAGGGACGCTGCAGGTTTCTTCTTTTTCAAAAATCAACTCGTAGTCTTCATAGGATTCATCTGCTAAAAGGGGACAATGAAAGGCTGGATGCCCTCCAATGAAATAAGGCATGACTTGATCAGACTCTAGATTTTGTACACGATAGGTGATGGTGATTTCTTTCCCTTGCAATTCATAAACGATTTCAACTCGAAAATGGTAAGGATAATTTTGCAGGCTCTCTTCGTTAGAGGTGATTTCAAAGACAAGACGATTGTCTGTTTGTTCTTTAAGTTCAAACTCTCTCTTCCTAATGAGACCGTGTCTTGGCAGCTGACCTGTCTTCACTCCATCTTTTAGATGATACTGTACTTGGCCATTACGAACGCTTCCGCAAATTGGAAACAAAACGGGGGCTTGTCCCGACCAATACTCCGGATCCCCTTGCCAGAG
Organism: uncultured Streptococcus sp.; assembly: GCA_963543165.1. GTDB lineage: Bacteria > Bacillota > Bacilli > Lactobacillales > Streptococcaceae > Streptococcus. The sequence goes on from CAUUAM010000017.1 coordinate 13,518, forward strand.
ATATTCTACGCCTTCTTTATTACGAATGGAGCTCAATTCCCCTCCAAATGTCTTACATTGTACTTCTAGATCATCGTTTTTTAATGCAATCACCATGGACGACACCTCTTTATAATTAATATACTTATTATATTCATTATAACCTTTTAGCTAAGATTGTCAATTTTTATCTTTTTAGTTAAAAATTTTTAAAAAAATAAGAAAAAAACCTTGACAAAGCCCAGAAATAATTGTAGACTTAATATGTTAACAGAAACATTCCGTTTAAGGAATCCGTTCTTTCTGTTTTCTGACTTTTTTAGGATGCTCCTTATCATGATACATTTTTTCTAAAAGAGTCAGTTATCATTTAGGTCTCCTTATAAATATACAAGGGTTAACAGCTAGTTAACCCTTGTATTTTTGATTTTCATTAAAAAAACGGCCTTGGTTTAGACCGTTTCTTAAGACTTATTTATCCCCTTTATTGCGGATGACAAATCCATTTTTCTTTTCGTTGGATGTACGATGAGGACGTTTGTTGCCCTTCCCTTCAAAGTCTCGGCTATTTTTATTTGACTTACGTTTGAAATCACGGCGTCCACCTTCACGGTCATCTCTGCGATTTCGATCACGGCGTTGGTCTCCACGACGGCCATTTCCACGGCCCCCTTTGCCTTTCCCACCAAAGCCACCACCGGATGGTTTAAATGGCAATGGTTTTTCGCGCGCAATTTCAACTTCTGGAAGACTATCTGGATCTTGAACGGTCAAACTCAAGATATACATAGCCAATTCTTCAGGAGTAAATTCTGCTGCTAATTTACGAGCGTCTTTGCCAAACTTCTCAAAGTTGGTCCGGATAGTTTCATCCTCAAAGTCTCGCTCAATTTTCTTCAACGCCACTTGTTTTTTCGCTTGGAAGGCTTCTGCTGCTGTTGCAGGTTTCATCCCCTTCATCCGCTTTTTAGTCAAGTTCTCAATGATTTGCAAGTAACCCATTTCATTTGGCGATACAAAGGTAATGGATTGTCCTGTTTTCCCAGCACGGCCTGTCCGTCCTATCCGGTGAACATAACTTTCTGGATCTTGTGGAATATCGTAGTTGTAGACATGGGTCACACCTGAAATATCCAAACCACGTGCCGCAACGTCCGTTGCCACCAAGACGTCCAAGTTCCCATTTTTAAAGTCACGAAGGACACGAAGGCGTTTGTTTTGATCTAAATCTCCATGAATCCCTTCTGCTCGGAAACCACGGATCTTGAGACCACGAGTCAACTCGTCAACACGGCGTTTGGTCCGACCAAAGACAATGGCAAGCTCAGGTTGCTCAACATCCATCAATCGAGTCATGGTATCAAATTTTTCGCCCTCTTTGACACGAATATAGTATTGATCGACCAGGTCAGTTGTCAATTCTTTGGCTGCAATCTTAACGTGTTCAGGCTCTTTCATAAACTGGACACCGATCCGCTTGATCGCTTCTGGCATCGTTGCTGAAAAGAGTAAAGTTTGGCGTGTTTCTGGGACACGGCTGATGATGGCTTCGATATCTTCCAAGAAGCCCATATTGAGCATTTCATCTGCTTCATCCAAGATTAAGGTTTCAATCTGATCGAGTTTCAAAGCCTTGCGCTTGATCAAATCAAGCAAACGACCAGGTGTTCCCACTACGATGTGAGCGCCTGATTTCAAAGCCTTGATTTGTTTTTCGATGCTTGATCCACCATAGACAGAGCGAACTTTTACACCCTTGCTGCGTCCAAAGCGGAACAATTCTTCCTGACTTTGTACCGCTAATTCACGCGTAGGGGCAATAACAAGGGCTTGAATCACTGTATGGTCGACATCAATCTTCTCCAAAGTCGGAAGACCGAAAGCGGCTGTTTTACCAGTTCCTGTTTGCGCTTGACCAATGACATCTTTTCCTTCAAGGGCCAAAGGAATGGTTTGTTCTTGGATTGGGCTCGCTTCTACAAAGCCAGCTTTTTCAATTTCTGCTAATAATTCAGCAGATAAGTTAAATTCATTGAATTTCATGATTCTTCTTTCTAAAAAGTGGTGCGAAGCCACTTTATCACACTTCTTTTCAATGCGAAAACGCACTGATTGCGTAGGAAGTCTCCTTCCCGGTTACCTGTCGCAAGACTCATCTAAAGGGAAAATCAGTTTGTCTGTTTGAGACTACATTTTCTTTAGAGAAAAATGTTTTGCGTCCTAACGGATGTTGTTGACTAGAATCGTTTTTTCAAACAAATAGGCAACATGATCCTACTTGCGGGAGTCTTCTTTCGAACAGAAGCCTTCCATCTGTTCTGCCTCCCCACCATTTCTCTCATACAAGTTTGCAACTTATCTAGTATAACACAATGGACGACCAAATGATAGTCAAAGTAGAATAATTTTATTTTTTAGGAAAAATTTTTAAAAACTTGAAAATAGTCAAGAGGGCAGTTTCCCCTAGATTTAGCTGACTTTCTTCTGACATCGTTCAAGAATCCCTTTAAATAGGAGTATAAAAACCTCGGAAAAACTTTTATTTTTTGGTAACTCTTATCTTGCGTTTTTACAAATAAATATGTATAATACAATTAGTATCTAAAATATTTCTGTATAAAGAAATAGGATCATTTTATCTGATTCAACGATTTATGCTAAGTTCTAATTTATTTAGAAACCACTCAGTACTATTAAATCTACTCCTACTATTTCCAAGAAGATTTTGTACAGTCGATGAACTATTCACACTGCCCCTTCTTTGGAGAGGAGGGCAGGTGTCTAGATGATTCCTATTTCTCAGATTATTCTAGATACGAAGAGGCTCGGATTTCTCCAAGCCTCTTTTTTTTTATCTTTTTTTAACAATCCTCCGCATGACCTTTGCTAAAAGGAGCCACAAAATAAAGCTGCAGACGGATACATAAATCCATGCATTGGGATCTTCTGTCAATGGAAGAGGAATATTCATTCCGAAGAAACCTGTGATCACGGCTAAAACCGCCAACAAGGCTTCAAAGATAGTTAGGGTAGTCAAGTTGTCATTCAGGTTATTGTTTAGAATATTATTGTATGATCCAGACAACTGTTGTAAGACATTGGAAATCAACTCAGTCATCGAAACCAACTGACGCGCTTCAATCATAGCATCATCAAACTGCTCTTTTTCAACATCATCCATCCTACGATAAATGGCATGTGCCTTGATATGTTCTAGCAACATCCGATTTTGCTTGGCTGCTGCGACCAGATACACCATACCGGTCTCAAGGTCAGACAGGGCATAAAGATTCTTGGTCGTCGTTGTCTTTCGAAGCAAACGATTGAGTTCATCTTTGTGCTTATCTAAGCGATCAATAATCGGATAATAAGCATTACTGATCATTTCAAGACCTGCAAAAAGCAACTTATAGATCGACAGCTCCCCATGGCTTTCCAAATAGCGAACCATCTGGTGAATAATATAGGCATTGTCCTGATTACTGATCGTAACGAGTCGCGTATCTTGAACGATAAAGGTCATCGGAATGGTTTCATAGTATTCCTTGTCCTTTTCTAAATCCAATACATTGTAGATAAAGGTGATCGTTCCGTTTTCTCGATTGTAATCCATATGGGCACGTTCGTTCTTATCCATCGCGTACTCAATAGTTTCTTTATCAATCTCATATTTTTTATAAAGGTAAGAATTTTCAGCGATCATATCCGAGTCGATATTAATCCATTTCCGATCCTGACCCAATTGTTTATCGATAAACATTCCGTCTCCTTTCACAACTGATTTCCATTCGAAGGAATGCTCTTATTTAAAGACTGCACTGGCTAATGCTTGCTGGATTTGAATGACGCTGTTGTCACTCTTAAATTGTAAAACTTCTGAAGGCTCTACTGCAGAAGAAACCCAAATCTTTAATTCCGCATCTAAATCAAAATGACCCGATGTTTCCACTGAAAAACGAGAGATCGAGCGATAAGGAAGGGATTTATAGGATGTTTTCTTGCCTGTCACTCCTTGCTTATCTACCAAGATCAAACGAAACTCTGTAAAGACGATTAAATCACGAATCAAGCTAAAAGCAAGGGTCACTTGCTCTCCCGGCACCAAGATATCTTCCAGATCTCTTTCTACTTTATCAACATTCTTTTGAGAGGCATTGCCCATCAAACCACTTAATAATCCCATCATTTCTCCTTTACAAGCGAAAACGGATAGATTTTCGTTTTCTTATTCTATTGTTATGGATCGGTTTTGAATCGTTCCTTACCCCATCTTTTCTTCCAGCTCAACATCTGGATACTTATCCGCAAACCAACGGAGGGCAAAGTCGTTTTCAAAGAGGAAGACAGGCTGATCAAAACGGTCTTTGGCCAGGATGTTTCGACTTGAAGACATGCGTTCATCTAGATCCTCTGGTTTGATCCAGCGAACGGTCTTTTTACCCATTGGGCTCATGACCACTTCTGCATTGTATTCATTTTCCATCCGGTGCTTAAAGACTTCAAACTGCAATTGACCAACGGCACCCAGCATGTATTCGCCTGTTTGGTAGTTGGTATAGAGCTGGATGGCTCCTTCTTGCACCAATTGCTCGATTCCCTTGTGGAAGGACTTTTGCTTCATAACGTTCTTGGCAGATACCTTCATGAAGATTTCAGGTGTAAAGGTTGGCAGTGGTTCAAATTCAAACTTGTTTTTACCAACTGTCAAAGTATCTCCAACCTGATAAGTACCAGTATCGTAGACCCCGATGATATCTCCTGCTACGGCATTGCTGACATTTTCACGGCTTTCGGCCATAAACTGGGTAACATTTGATAGCTTGGCGCCCTTACCAGTACGAGGCAGGTTGACACTCATTCCACGCTCAAATTCACCAGATACGATCCGCACAAAGGCAATTCGGTCGCGGTGACGAGGGTCCATGTTGGCTTGGATTTTAAAGACAAAGCCTGAGAAATCCTTGTCGTAAGGATCGACAAGTTCACCATCTGTTTTCTTGTGTCCATGAGGCTCTGGAGCAAACTTGAGGAAGGTTTCCAAGAAAGTTTGCACCCCAAAGTTCGTCAAAGCGGATCCGAAGAAGACTGGAGTTAATTCACCTGCAAGGATGGCTTCTTCTGAGAATTCATTTCCAGCTTCTTGCAAGAGCTCGATATCGTCTTTCACTTGCTCATAGAAAGGATTGTTAGCAAAAAGTTTGTCTCCATCTTCTAGACTCGCAAAACGTTCATCCCCTTTGTAGAGTTCCAAGCGTTGGTTATAGAGGTCATAGAGTCCCTCAAAGGCTTTCCCCATCCCAATCGGCCAGTTCATTGGGTAACTAGCGATGCCCAATACTTCTTCCAATTCTTGTAAGAGATCTAGTGGTTCACGACCATCACGGTCCAGCTTATTCATAAAAGTGAAGACTGGAATGCCACGGTGTTTAACAACCTCAAACAATTTCTTGGTTTGGGCCTCAATACCTTTGGCAGAGTCCACCACCATGACAGCAGCATCCACCGCCATCAAGGTCCGATAAGTATCTTCTGAGAAGTCCTCGTGCCCTGGGGTATCAAGGATGTTGACCCGTTTGCCATCATAGTCGAACTGCATCACAGATGAAGTTACAGAAATCCCACGTTGTTTCTCGATATCCATCCAGTCGGACTTAGCAAAGTTTCCTGTTTTCTTTCCTTTTACGGTACCAGCTTCCCGAATCTCTCCCCCAAAGTAGAGCAACTGCTCTGTAATGGTTGTCTTCCCCGCATCCGGGTGGGAAATAATGGCAAAGGTACGGCGTTTTTTAATTTCTTCTTGTACGTTCATGTTCCTATTTCTTTCTCTTCTTATTTTCTGATAAATTTACAAATTCATCTCTACATCGGATCTCTCCTCAATTTCTCTATCTGTCCTATTATAGCGAAAATAGGCACTTTTTTCAACGATGATTCTTCTTTGAGA
>CAUUAM010000018.1:0-18961 GCA_963543165.1 uncultured Streptococcus sp.
AACACCATACCAAGTTTTTCTGAGTTACTTGAAAAGTCTAACTTAATTTGACAATCTAGGTTTTGAAATAATTTTATTCTTGATATCTATATTTTCTTTATCAAGTTCATTTTTTCTATTTTTGAATTTTTCAATCCTAGATAAATTATCATATTCACCCTTAATAAGAGAATTTAATCTTGCTATTTCTGAATTATTTTTAGTAGCCTCAATACATTTTTTATAAGTACTATCATTTTCTATACTATTTATCTTATTTTCATTATTTCGAATTTGATCTTCTTTATTTAATTTAATTTTTCCAATTTCATATTCTTGTTGTTTTCTAAATGTATCTTGTAATCTAGCATTCAGTTGACCAATCTCGATTCTTAAATCTGGTGAAGGCGACAATGTATTATCATAACTTTTAATTTCAAATGTAATTGGTGGTATACTAGATAAATATTTTAAATCGGTTTCATAAATGGCTCTTTTGTTTTTTAACTCTTGTAATTCTCTATTTTGAGTTTCAAATAACTTACCCTCCATTTCAGATATCTTACTATCATCCATTAATAATTTTTTATTAGCCTCATAGTTTTCTATTCGATTTTTCGTAGCTTGTTCCTCTGCTTCAGGCTTAACCAACTCACTAATAGAATTTTGATTCTCTTTATAATTTTCAAGCAACTCAATAATTTCAATTCGCAAATTGTTACAGTTTTGCTCATATTTCTTTAGCTCTAGGTCCATATCTTTTGACTGAATAATACTTCCCACTAAATCCTTAAGTTTCTCCCTTTCTCTAGCCAAAGTATACATATGCTCTTGAGGTATATACTCAATACGTCTAGAATTTTCCTCTTGTTGATCTTTCCATATAATGTGAAAATCATCCAAATTTTCAAATGAGTAGGACTTAGTAGTCAATTCATGTCCCAATTTTTTCGCAATTGAATTTAACAAAGTTGACTTACCAGTTGAACGTCCCCCAATAATTGCATTTAAATTTTCAGATAAATATATATTACAATTCTTATATTGTATCTTGTCAATGACAAGTTCATCTTTTTCAAGAATTGGTTTATCTTTCTTAACACAAATACGATATTCTGGTTCATATTTAATTTGCTTTAAACCTTCAAAAGTTAAATCAGCTTTAACCCAAGAATATTTTGTTCCGATTTCTTCTAATGAATGAGCATCTGAAGATTGAAGTAATGGCCTAAGGTATCGTGATTGATTTAACCAGTATTCTCTATCGTTCATTATATTATTATGAGCACATTTTTTATCTTTACAAGTTACTGGATTATCACAACTCGAATGAATCAGAAAATCTGAATTAACACAGATATTTTCATAAACTGCCTTATTTTTAGGATCAGAGTCGCTAGTAGCACTACCGTGACCTCTAGCAAGAAAACCAGTTAAAAATCTACCACCTAAATCATTATCATTATTTAACACTTTCATCAATGTACTGAAATCAATATTTGCAACATTTTCAATTTCACATTTTGTTAGAGTATTAAAAGACTTATCTGTGCTACCTATATTTGCTTTTAATTGTGCCAATAAATTTTTAATAGTTACATCTTTCAACTCATTATCAAAAATTATATGGTAATCAAAAAGTTGGTCAGTTTTATTTATGTTTGAAAGTCTAACTTCAAGATTCAAGAAAGTTGCAATACCTTGCCTGTTTAACTTATTCTTTAACTTAAAGTCATCCTCAGTAAAATTAAAATAATTAGTTAAACCAACTGCTGATATATTACTTTCTTTTATTTTTTGAATAAATTTATCTTCATCAATTTCTTCCTCACCATCTGATAATTCAAACTGGTTATTTATCACAGTATATGGAGAATGGATATGCAAATCCCATTTTCTAAATTCTGATCCTCTGTTCGACATTTTTATCCTCCAATTTATCAAGCTAATATTATTAAAGAAATTACAACTCTCTCAATCTTTCCCTAATCTCATTCTTGCTTACCTCTTCATTAAAGAATGGTAAACCAACGATTCGGTACCGATCAGTATCTATGAGAGTTTTCGCTTCGTCTCGCTCAGAAATTTGATGTAAGAATTCTTGTTTCCAACCCTCTTTACCGTTTACAAACGTACCTTCTGAATCTAAAAACTGGCTTCCTTTTGGTTCTATGAAAATCTGCCATGAAACATTACCAGTCTTCTTATCATTTGCAAACATGAGAAAATCTGGTTCAAATGGTTTCCCTTTATCAAAACTATAAATTCTCACAGCTTTTTCATTTCTAAGAAGATAAATATCAGTCCATTTTTCTTCTAACTCGGACATTAGATCTTTTAATAAACGAACAAGTAATTTTTCTTCATCGGTACCAAAGTTATCATCATATGCGTACCAATCAAAACTATCAAGATCTTCATAGTAATTTGTCTCAGCAGGATTCTTTTGTGATAATCCAAATTCAGCTTGACTATTCTTCTTGATAGTATATTTCCTAAGGATGTTATCCTCAAACAAATCTTTAATTTGATATTTTTCAAAGGTATCAGAACCAAAGAATCGTTCCTCTTTCGAGATCAAATCCTTCTCTATATGGTGCAGTAATTGTTCAGCAATATAAAGTTTATCTTCCTGTGTTAAATCTGAAACAAGCTTATGCTGACTTTCAACTCGTACATCTATATCAGAGAGCATTGTAATGAATCCTGAAACACTTCCTAGTCCTAAAAAAGCTTTTTGAAGATTATCAAAGGTAAAGTTCTTATTTCGGTTTATTGCTGCGCGTACAATATTGTTTCCAATTTCTTTACCAAATTTAAAACTAACTGAGGCCAGAGGCTCAGAAATATAGAGCGACTCATCAAATGCGTCTATATCATGAACTCCTTGACTTGGTAAAACAACTTCAAAGGATTTTGGAATAAATGATGTATCAAAAAGACTCTCTTGACGTCCCTCAGCTAGTTCTTGGTACGATAGACGCTTATTCATCCATACAACTCCATCTGTATAAGTACGAGTTTTCTTGAATGATTCTTTCAATTTAAGCTGTCGCTCTTCCAATTCTTGATCATCATAAATACCTGATTCACGTAAAACTTGCTTCAACTCAGAAATATAACGCGGATTGTTGGCAGAATGATAATGCAGTTGTTCGATCACACGAAGTTCATTGTTTTCATTTTCGTCAAACTTACGAGTATATTTTTCTTCTACGTTATTTCCAATCACAAAGGGATAATAACGTGCTCCACGACCAATGAGTTGTTTTTCCGTGTTTGTTGTCTTACCAGCTACAAATCCATTTTTGGTTGTCTTACCATCACGGATATCATATAGTCTGACAATATCGAAAAGATTAAGAACATCCCAACCCTCATTCAACATATCGACCGCAAAAATGGCACGTATCTCGTTTTCAGGTTGCTCTAAAGTATTTAGTAAAGAAAGACTATTTTTATTCTTATTCTTTCCATCTACTAGAAGTAAACGCTCTTGTCGGAAATCTTCTTGAAGCTCTGAAATTAAGTCACCATCAGAAATTCCTGCTGTTTCAAAATACTCAAGTGCTTTCTTTAAAATATTATTTTGCTCTTCCGTTTCTGAGACTAATGTTCGTTGATACTGAATATCCTCCTCAGTCAAACGATTCAAAAACTCTAAAAATGAATATAAGTTTCCTTCACTCTCAGAAATTTTTTGGGATTTAAACATCACTAATGGCTTTAGATTGATTCCGTTTTTTAAAGCTATCTTTTTACGGAATTGACTAATCAAAATCGCCTGTAACATACGATTATTCACATTTCCATCAACTAAATGGAAGAGAACATCTTTCGAATATTTATCTAGTCGAAATTCTTTCAAATCGTACTTATACAACAAAGATTTTTCGTACTTTTGAGCCAATGTAGGATTGGATAAATCGATCGTTGCTGTAAATTCAAAAATACTCGATTTTTGAGCAGTTTTCTGAATCGTTTCAATCGTGTTAGTCCAACTGGTATTATCATCTTTTTCAGATTTACTCAGTCCGGCATTCAAATGATGCGCTTCATCAGCTAGCATCACAACTGAAATATCCTTAAATTGTTCATAAGACAAGCGATTTTCCCGAGGAGTATTAAGATCTAGATGAAGTTTCTGAATGGTCGTAAACACAATATTAATACTATCATCACGACTATCAGAGAAATCTGTCACTTCTCGTATGTTTACATTTTGATTATCGATAACGATTTTGTCAGTGAAAAGATACTTTCCTGAACTGTTTTCTAAAAAGTTATCTCTTGTTTTCGTCAAAATATTGTCATTATTAACAAAAAAGATAAAATTACGTTCACCTTGCTTATATTTTTCAAGGATTACAGCAGCCATTAAGAGCGTCTTTCCTGAACCTGTTGCCATGTTATAAAGAACCTGCTCTGGAACAGTGCGATTTTTATCAGTTTTGTAATACAAATATCGACCAATTGCTTCCTGCTGGTATGGTCGCAAGGGATATCTTAAATTTTGGGTGACATAATCAGGTAACTCGTCCTTGAAATTTTTAAAACCTGATTGGCTAACTGTGTCATAAGTTTCATAGATAAAGGGCATGGTCTATTCCCCCTTTCTATAGAATTCATGATTTAACTTTTTATCCTCAGCAGAAATCCCATAATCACTATCATCAATATCAGAGTAATTCACATAGAGATTATTGTTATCTATAATTTCAGACAGTATTTGCTTTTGTTCTGCCAAGGAAAGCTTTTCGAACTCACTCGCTTTTAACTTTTTAGGGTTAATACGATAAGCCAAGAATGATGATTTTTTCGCAATTTCAAATAACTCCAGAAGTTCTTTTGTTGTTGTCATATCTAGAATAGCGTCTTTGAAATCTTGAGCGTCATTTTTGAGTTCAGCGTAGACAAAACTGCCACCACCAGTCCAATTGACGTCTTTAGAAATACCTTTCTCATCTTTTCCAGAGGTAACATTTATTAATCTCTCAATCGTCTTTTCTATTTGTCCATCCATCTGTTCAATCGAAATATACTGACGTTTTAATTTATGAGATGTCGCAGCTGTTGAACCTGAGCCTCCGAAGAAATCTAATACAATATCGTTTTCCTCTGTACTCATTTCAATAATATTTTGAAGTAGTTTCTCAGGCTTTTTACCATTAGGAAAATCAATTAAACCTTCTTTTGAAAGGTTATTATACTGAATGCTGTCCCATAGTGTCGTTAGTTTTTCTTTATAAAGCAAGTTTCCTTCACTATCTTCCGTTAACATATCTGACAGGAACATTACCATACGCTTTGTATTGGTATAAAATATCTCTATTAATTCTCCTTGATTTTTCCCTTTTGACGGTATATAACTAACACTAACGAAGCCACTTTCGATATTTTCAGTTTCACGAATTAAAGTAGTTCTTACAGATGATTGAGCATTAGTTGATTGGAATATTTTCTCTGGAATGGAATTATAAACCTCTTCTTCTGTTAAACCATTATCATTAGCATATTGTTTAACGGAACAGGTTTTTACATTGGGATAATGATAATAAGCCCTCCCGTTCTCGTCATCAGTCTTAATTAGAACTTTCTCACCTAAATCCAACAAAACAGAAGTGTATTTCCAACTTTTGCCTGCTTCGATATACTCAGTTTGGATGTATTCCCAAACTGGTGTCATTGCAAAAATTGGTTTCAAGCTAATCGACTCCTTGTTTTTAGCATACACCTGAATAAACTCGGTTGCGTCTTTCAGGCTCTTTCCTTCTGAACTTCCAGATACTCCACCAATTTTTGTTTTTACAGTAACTAAGTTTATAAAATTATCTCTTCCAAAGATACCATCTAGCAACACGCCTAAATAGTTAACTTCACCATCATCTGTTTGAACCCACAGAATTCCGTCATCAGAAAGTAGTTCTCTTGCCACCTCTAACCGATTTTTCATGAAAGTTAACCAAGTCGAATGATTAAAGCTGTCGTTATATCCAAATGAATCACTTCCTGTATTGTAAGGCGGGTCAATATAAATCAACTTAATTCTTCCTGCAAAACGTTTTTTCAAACTATGCAAGGCAATCAAGTTATTCCCCTTGATAATTAGGTTGTCAGTATTATTTATCTCCTCAACCTTATGTTCTCCGTCTTTATCAAAACGCTTAAAATTTGTAAGAACTTTATCATCTAATAAACGATTAATTTCAGAAGGTGCGAGCGTCTCATTGAAGAAGATTTCTTGACGTTTTGCATCCTCCTTTGTTTGTCCCCCTTCAAGTACACAGTCTTTGTAGGGAAAATTCAATACTACGTTTTTGTTTTCGGATAAATACTGTCCAGTCTCAGATGCTAAGCCAATTTTTGTCTTATATGCTGTGAAGCTATCTGGTAAGAACTCTTTATTATTAAGAAACTGCAAAAAGACATCCTTCTTGAATATTTGGATGCCTGTTTCTAATGTTGAAAAGAAATGACTGGCTACTTTCTCATCCCCCATCAAAACATTTAAGAGTTCTGGATCATATTGGCGAGCCAAATCAGCCAATTTGTTTTTGTTTAAAACACCTTCAACTAAAAAACTTTTATGTTGTGAAAGTAATTCTTCTAATTCTTGTTTCATAAGTTACTCCCTGTATACTCTCAGATAAACTAAGTTTTATAAGTTAATTATATCATATACATGTGTAATTAAAGAGTATTATACAAACATTGAGAAGGATTATTCAAGAGTAAATAAAGCAAAAACTAAACTAGTGAGGATAAAACACCTAAATATAGTCTTAAAATTAATTACATTTTATTACTTACTTACAAAAAAATCCTGAATTTGATCAGGATCTATTAGTATTATGTTTTGGATCTATACGAGTTATATTAAAATAACCATCTTGATTATAATATCCAAAAACTCTAAATGACTTTCCATCTTTTCCATAATGGATAACTTCTTTTCCGTTTACAACCTGCTTCGGGCCCCCATTTGTTCTTAAATATATAGAATCAACTTCTGAAATAGTTAAATTTTTACCTATAGTTCCATCTATAAATTTATGAAGTGATTTAATATCAGCTTGTTTTAAATCTTTAAAACAATAATTGTTATCTAATGATTCACAGATTGAAATTTTAAACGGTTTTTTCGTAGCATTGGTTAATTTTATACCTACAGTATTCTTACCATTATTTATATCTGTTAACTTAGTCACTTCAATCTCCAGAATAAATACTATAATAATAATTTCTCATATCTTCTGGTGCTATTTCCTTATTACTCGGTTCATTTTCACTCAAACCTTTTCTAGCATTCTTCCATGGATCTTCACTGTGGGTAAGAGCCTCTAAAGAATTTGCAGATTGATCACCATATGTTTCCCATACTGACTTTAAAAGCTCCAATACCTTTGGTTCAAAAATTGATGAGTTGTCTTCAGTTTTATTAATATCATTCCATCCATATTCTTTATATTTTTCATAAAGTAGTGGTGATACTGGACCATGTACCCAAGCCTCAAATTTTGTATCTTTGATAAATGACTGGTTAAACAACGCATGACTCCAAGCTTCAAAATAATAAGACAATTTTTGTAATTTTTTTTGACTCATAGACTCTCTAGATAAAAACCAATTTGAAATATCAAAAATACTATATTTAGTCATCTCCATATCGTACTCTCCTTTTTCAACTTAATTGTACCAATTGATTTCTCACGTGTCAACGAATGTAATATGAAATTTCTTACCAATTAAAAAATAAAAACTCCTTGATTACAAGAAGTTATATGCTACTTTATAATGTCCCCTGCCGGAATCGAACCAGCAACTACTCCTTAGGAGGGAGTTGTTATATCCATTGAACTAAGGGGACGGATAAAAAAAGAAGCGAGATTACTCCCGCCTCCTTGTTCGTCTTAACGACGGATTTCTTTAATACGAGCTGCTTTACCTTGCAATGCACGAAGGTAGTACAATTTCGCACGACGTACTTTACCGTAACGTACAACTTCAATCTTGTCTACACGTGGAGTGTGTACTGGGAATGTACGTTCAACACCGACACCGTTAGAGATTTTACGAACAGTGTACATTTCAGTGTGTCCTTGACCTTTACGAGCGATAACAACGCCTTCAAAGATCTGGATACGTTCACGAGTTCCTTCGACAACTTTCGCGTGTACACGAACAGTGTCACCAGGACGGAATGCAGGGATATCAGTACGAAGTTGACCTTCTGTCAAACTTTGGATTAATGGATTCATTTTATTCTCCTATCTTCGTCAATCTTGAGGGACCTCCCTCAGCGGATAAACTGTATTTTTGTGCTTCCATTACGCACAGAAACTATCATATCAGATATTTTCAGGTTTGTAAAGTTCTTTTCTCTACTTTTTTGCAACTTTTTGCCCGGAATAAATGCTCCATTCTTTTGGCAGGCAATAGGCGATGGCACAGGCGATGACAAAGAAAGGAAGATTGCCGTAGCCAAAGACTTCTCCTCCAATCAAGATCGGTGCGAGCAAGGTTGTGGTCGCACTGCCAAAGACACAGGCATAACCGATAGCGGCCACCACCAAGACGGGTAAGCCCAGTATAGGAGCGAGAAAGATGCCAAGCGTAGCGCCGATTGCAAAGAGCGGTGTCACTTCTCCTCCTTGGTATCCAGCTGAAATCGTCACCACAGTAAAGAGTAGCTTCAAGATCCAGTCATAACTCTGCGCACTTCCTTGATGAAATGCCATATCAATCAGATTGGTACCTAGTCCACTATAGGAACCAACCTTGGTCAGCTGGAGAGTCAAGAGGACCAGGCTGAGTCCAGCCCCAATGACAGCGATTCGAATATAAGGATTAGGCAGTACTTTCGCGACTGTTTTTTTCAACCAAGAAAGACTGACTGCAAAGAGCTTCCCAGCCAGACCAAAAGCTAAGCCAAGAAGGGCAACTTTGAGCAAGATCTCTGGTGTCCAGCTCAGCGTTTCCTTAAGAGGCACAGCAAATTTCTCCAAGCCAAGAGCATGGGAGGTGAAGCTCGCCACGATCGAGGCGATGAGGGCTGGATAGAGGGCCATCAGCTGCAACTCCCCAACGGTCAAGACTTCAAGAGCAAAAAAAGTCGCAGCCAGCGGCGTCTGAAAAAGCCCTGCAAAACCTGCAGCCATCCCGGTCATAAGAAAAATACGCGAGGCATCTGGAAACTTGAAATGACGGGCAAAACGATGCGAAAGAGTTGCTCCAATCTGGACAGCCACACCTTCTCGACCAACCGAACCACCAAAGAGGTGGCTCATCCAGGTCGTCAGCATAATCAAAGGCACCAAGACCAAGGGGATTTTCTCCTCACGCGCGTGCCCAACATCAAAGACCAGGCCCATCCCTTTTGAAGCCTTACCACCAAAACGTTTATAGAGATAAACGATGACAAGTCCTGCTAAAGCTAGGAAAAGAATCAAGGGCCAGTGCTGACTTCGAACATCTCCGATCAGGAGAAGACCTTGGCCAAAAATCATATCAATAGCACCGACCAAGAGACCGATAAAGAGGGCCATCCCCGTCAGCACCAGATACTGTTGCGTTTTTTCCTTGATGGATAGACTAGTCACGCGCCCTAACCTCCTCTTGGTAAGTTCTAGAGCGTTTCATTATATCTTGAAACTGGGCTTGAATGGTCGAGCGATACTGCTCATCCATCACAAGAGAGCCGACTTTCTCTAGCACTTCTTTTTCCCTTCCCTGGTCGAGCACAGGTAGTCCCTCTTGCTCCTTATATTCTACAATCTGACCGACACAAACCATCCGTTGTTCCAGCAAGGCTACAAGCTCTTGATCGATTTGGTCAATGTCCTTACGAATCTGATCTAAATCCATGTGTCTCCTCTTTATTTTTGGATATAAATCGAGGCTGAAATCCATCGATCCAGCCTCTTTATCATTAATTTGCTTTTGCTACGAGTTCTTCTGCAAAGGCTTCTAATTTTTCAATGTCTTCGTCTTCTGCAGACAAATCAACTTTGACATTTTCAGAGCCTTTTTCAGCACCCGTCGCAGCGAAGCAACGGTCAAAATCATCAACTGCTTTACAGAATTCGTCGTAGAAGGTATCTCCTGATCCTACAACTCCGTAAAGTTTGCCTTTAAGATCAAGGCCAGCCAAATCTTCGTAGAAATCTTGGATCTCATCTGGAAGCTCTCCATCGCCGTAGGTATAAGTCGCTACCACCGCGATATCTGCTTCAAGGAAATCCTCCGCATCCACAGTTGTACACTCATCTACATCTACTTCGACACCAAGATCACGGAATTTGTCCGCTACGATATCGGCAATTTCTTCAGTATTTCCAGTCATACTAGCAAAAACAATCTTCGCTACAGTCATAATTTCCTCCCAAAATCTATTTCCCGTATTATACCACTTTTTCAAGCATTTTGCACGAAACCTTTCCTAGAAGATGAAAGTCATAGCTCATTCAAAGAAATTGCTCCCATGGAAGCTAATCACCCTCATTTTCCTCATGAATTTCTTTAATATTTTCTATCTCTTCATCCAACCCCTTATCAAAATCAGCTTTATTTTTAAATGGGTAAGAATACGGACGCCAAGTGTACCATTTGAGACTTTCTGCTCCCCTATAGTACCACTCGATTTTGGTTGGCAAGAAATCTTTGTTGTAGGTGATACGGACTTTGGAAAATTATTGAAAGATTTTATTCTAACAAAATATCCATCCAATGTAAAACCGCTTCCACAGCCCCCTAGATAGTGATAAATGCTTGCTGGATGGGCCTTTCTTATGTTAAAATTGACAGAGAAAATGAGGTAATGTATGAACGTAATGAATGACATTCTTGAAAAAATTCAAGCTTATGACACGATTATTATCCACCGTCATCAAAATCCGGATCCGGATGCGATTGGTAGCCAAGTGGGCTTGCGGGACCTTCTGCGTGCGCACTTCCCACAAAAGCGGGTCTTGGTGACTGGCTATGATGAGCCGACCTTGACTTGGCTAGCTGAGATGGATGACGTTAAGGATGAGGATTATGAGGGAGCTTTGGTGATCGTTTGTGACACGGCCAATACTCCCCGCATCGATGACAAGCGCTATACGACGGGGGATTTCCTGATTAAAATCGACCACCATCCAAATGATGATGCTTATGGTGATCTACTCTGGGTCGATACCGAGTCTAGCTCTACCAGCGAGTTGATTACACTTTTTGCTAAGGAAATGAATTTCAAACTCCCTGTTAGTGCTGCGCGTCTTCTCTATGCTGGGATTGTCGGCGATACAGGTCGCTTCCTCTATCCAGCTACTTCTACTCGGACCTTTGAGCTCGCTGCCTTCCTTCGAAGTATTCCTTTTGATTTTACAGCACTGGCTCGTCAGATGGATACGATCAATCTTAAAACCGCTAAACTTCAAGGCTATGTCTATGACCATCTTGAGATCGACGAACATGGTGCTGCGCGTGTTACCTTGACACAAGAGCTCTTGAAGAAATTCGATCTACTTGATTCTGAGACTGCTGCAATTGTCGGTGCTCCTGGACGCATCGATACCGTATCTGTTTGGGCTATCTTTGTCGAGCAGCCTGATGGTCACTTCCGTGTTCGAATGCGCAGCAAACGCAAAGTGATTAACGAAATCGCCAAACGCCATAACGGTGGAGGCCATCCACTAGCGAGTGGCGCCAACTCCTACTCTCTCGAAGAAAATGACCAAATCTACCAAGAGCTACAAGAAGTAGCCCGCACAAACGAAGGCTGAGAACGTTTTCTCAGCCTTTTTATCTTAGTCATGGGGTTTTCATTTGCTCTTTCCTATGGTAAAATAAAGCTAATAAAATTTTAAGGAGACGGATTATGGAAAAAAATCGTTTGTTTATCATTATCTCTGCTGCGGTAGCGATTCTTAGCTCTTTCTTGCCATGGGCAAGCCTGAATGCTGGTGGCTTTGGTTCGTACAGCTGGAATGGCCTTCGCGGTGATGGATGGTTCGTTATTATCTTCGCAGTCGTTGCGATTGTCCTTGCTTGCTTAAACGATGTAAAATCTTCACTACCAAAAGGTTTTGCAATTGGTGTTATCGTATCTGGGGCTCTTTCAACTGTCGTAACATTGATCGACGTATTTAATTTGAACAAGTACGCTGTTAATTTCAATGGCTATGGCGTTTCAATCGGCTTTGGGTTGATCCTTGCTTTAATTGCAAGTATCGCTATTGTTGTGACTGGTCTCTTGGCTATGTCTGGTGGTAAAATCACTAAAGGAACATTCGAAGAGCTTGCTGAATCAGGTAAAGGATTTGCTCAATCAGTTGGTCGTGTGACAACTTCTACTGTAAAAACTGCAGTGAATGAAATCAAAAAAGAATCACACGAACACACAGAAGGACAAGCTGATCAACCAGTTGAAGCACCAAAAGATCCAAATCAATCCGAACAATAATAAGTTCATCATCACCTTGGCTTAGCCAGGGTGATTTTTTGGTCAGGAATTTAAATAAAATTAGTGAAAATACTTGTCAAGATCCTAGAAATTTGGTACACTAGCTAAGTAACAATCTATGGCTCGGAAAGAGACCATGGCAGAAAGGAAATATTGTAAAATGAAAAAAGATATCCATCCAGAATATCGCCCTGTTGTCTTCATGGACACTACTACTGGTTACAAGTTCCTTAGTGGTTCAACTAAGTACTCTAGCGAGACTGTTGAATTCGAAGGTGAAACTTACCCATTGATCCGTGTTGAAATTTCATCAGACTCACACCCATTCTACACTGGACGTCAAAAGTTCACTCAAGCAGATGGACGTGTGGATCGTTTCAACAAAAAATACGGTCTCAAATAAGAACCAACACAAAACCACTTCCCTTTTGGGAGTGGTTTTTTTGATCTAAATATATAATCGTATAAGGAATTCTTTCTCCCTTTTCTGAAAAATCATTTTCATTGTTTTCTCCTCTATCCTCTGCTATATTTGGATTATTAAAGAAAGGAGACAAGCCTATGACATTATCCAATAAATTCACACTTTCTCTTGCCCCGATGGCAGTTCTTGGTCTTTTACTAGCCTGCTCTAACCAGACAGTACAAACCCCTGCAAGTTCTGCTAGTTCCAAACAAGTTTCTTCGACTACTTCAAGCTCTAAAGATTCTCAAGTGGCTAGCCAAGCTGAAAATCTAGACGGTACATACAAAGGGAATGATGAAAATGACCAGATCACTCTGACCCTCTCTGGTACGACGGGCACATGGGAAGAGGTTGAAAGGGATGGCGAGAAAGAAAGCAAGCCTGTAACCGTTAACACTGACAAGCACACTCTCACTGTAGGGGATGATCTCAAATATTACAAACTAGAAGGCAATCAACTGAACATTGAAGATGACGATCGAGATCCTTCTGATACCATTGTATTAACGAAATAGCATAAAAAATAAGAGGTTAGGATGTTGATCCCAACCTCTTGCTTTATCTTAATGGAACTGCATCCCACCATCCACGATAATGGTTTGTCCTGTGATGTAGTTTGAATCAGGTCCAGCAAGGAAGCTGACCGCTGCTGCTACATCTTCTGGTTCTGAAAGACGTTTCAAAGTGATATCTTTAGCGAATGTTTGCATACCCCATTCGTCGTCTTTGCCCGCGTTCTTACCTACTTCATGAGCGATATCATACATCATTGGAGTTTTTACAATACCTGGTGCATAAGCGTTGACAGTGATTCCTGAATCCGCCAAGTCGCGCGCCAAGGTTTGCGTAATCCCACGAACTGCGAATTTAGTACCACCATAGATAGTCAAGTTAGGGTTACCAACCACACCAGCTTGAGAAGTTGCATTGATGATCTTCCCACCATGACCGAGTGCTTTGAACTGAGCTTGAGCCGCTTGTGCACCCCAAATCACACCACCAACATTAATAGCAAATGTACGTGTAAATTGTTCTTCTGTAATTGTATCAAGTGGTGTAGTTGGCGCAACACCTGCATTGTTTACGACAACATTTAAATCTCCAAAATGGTCAACAACCTTTTGGAAAGCTGCAGCCACTTCTTCTTGTTTAGACACATCAGCTACGACTGCAAAAGCATTATCTGCTGATAACTCAGCAACTGCTTTTTCAGCTGTTTCAGCATTGTAGTCCAATACTCCGACCTTGAAGCCATCTTGCACCAAACGTTTTGCGATTGCAAAACCGATTCCTTGACCAGCACCTGTGACAATAGCTACTTTAGACATATGATTCCTCCTTGGTATCAACGATACCAGCAAACGTTCATAGAAGAACAGCAAGGGTTGACAACTAGTTTTGGGTGAATCTATCATAAATTCCTTCCAAAACTATGCTAACAGTATACTCCTTTGTGAAAAAAGTGTCAAACTCTGGCCTGTTATTTTTTAAAAAAAGTTTATTTATATGATATTTTTATTTAGTGATAAATGAACTAAAGTGTGAAATAGAATATGTCTTTTACCCACTACGAATCACTATTCTATTCTGTAATAGCTACATAAAAAGAGATTGGGACAAAAGTCCTAGCCTCTCAATTGTCTTTGGATTGTCGATCAAGACGCAGTGGTTGAGTGGGCTCTACTAGGCTGATTTCATCAGCTTTTACAGCCCTACTCAACTGTGCGGAGGTGGGACGACGAAATCGAATTCTAACGAATGACCGACTTCTGTCCCACTCTCTCTCATAATCTATTCATTCGATGAATCCCTTTAGTCATCAGACTCTGCAAATACTTGAGTGGCTTTGACTGCTTTCTTCCATCCCTTGTACAGCTCTTCTTTACGGGATTCATTCATCTTGGGTTCAAAGATTTGAGCTGCTCCATGAAGAGATTTTAATTCATCTAAGTCCTTCCAATAGCCTACTGTCAGACCTGCTAGGAAGGCTGCTCCTAAAGCCGTCGTCTCCAAGTTTTTAGCACGCGCAATCGCAATTCCAAGAATATCTGCCTGAAACTGCATTAAGTAATCATTTTTTGCTGCTCCTCCGTCTACTTTTAGGACAGGGATAGGGGTTTTAGCGTCTACCTGCATGGTGTCGATGATATCGCGTACTTGATAGGCAATGGATTGAAGGGTTGCCTTGATAAAGTCTTCCTTGGTCGTGCCTCTGGTAAGCCCAAAGACAGAACCACGCGCCTCTTGATTCCAGTATGGTGCTCCAAGACCAGTAAAGGCAGGGACCACATAGATTTCATCCTGGTTCTGGGACTTCAGAGCATAGGTTTCAGATTCAGGTGAATTGTCTATCATACGCAGACCATCACGAAGCCACTGAATGGCACTCCCAGCGATAAAGATAGATCCTTCAAGGGCATAGTAGACCTTGCCATTGATCCCATAGCCAATCGTCGTCAGCAAGTTATTTTCCGATAACTGCATCTCTTCACCCGTATTCATAATGATGAAAGAACCAGTTCCATAGGTATTTTTAACCATACCAGGTTCAAAAGCCAATTGACCAAATAGGGCTGCTTGCTGGTCTCCTGCCATCCCTGCAATCGGAACTTGTCCACCGTAGAAATGGAAAGGCGCTGTCTTGCCATAAATCTCAGAGTTTGAACGCACCTCAGGAAGCATGGCTTTAGGAATGTTGAGGATTTCTAAGATTTCATCGTCCCATTTCAGTTCCTTGATATTGTAGAGCATGGTACGGGCAGCATTGGAATAGTCTGTCACGTGGGCTGCTCCATCCGTCAACTTCCAGACCAGCCAAGTATCAATGGTCCCAAAGAGCAATTCTCCTTTTTCCGCACGCTCTTGTGCTCCTTTAACATGATCCAAAATCCAACGAACTTTAGTTGCTGAAAAGTAAGCATCGATGACCAAACCTGTCTTTTGGTGGAAGGTTTCTACATAGCCTTGGTTTTTTAGCTCTTCAGCTAGTGGAGCAGTTTGCCGTGATTGCCATACAATAGCATTGTAAATAGGAAGACCCGTATTCTTATCCCAAACAACTGTCGTTTCCCGTTGATTGGTAATACCGATTGCCTCGATTTGATTGGGCTTGATGCCACTTTCAATAAAGACTTCAGCGATCACCGACTGTACAGAGTTCCAAATCTCATTGGCATTGTGCTCCACCCAACCAGCCTGTGGAAAAATCTGAGTGAATTCCTTTTGACTAGAGCTAACTTGCTCGCCTTTTTTGTTAAAAATGATAGCCCGCGAACTAGTGGTTCCCTGGTCAATCGCCATGATGAAAGTTTCTTGAGACATAAACTGCCCTCCTAGATTCGATACTTAAAAATCTTGTTCTTTCATAGAATAGTATACTCTATTTCATTTAGGATTTGTATCCATTTTTTTAAGAAAATCTGGTCTAACATTTTCCTAGTACTTCCAGCTCTGTCAGACAAAGTTAAAAGAGCCCTGAGGCTCTTTTAACTAGTAATTCAAATGCTTATCAAGATTTGCTTTGATCTAACCGATTTAAGAACTCCATGGTCGGACTGTCTTGGTAAAGTTCTTTGAGAGGAATGTTCTGATAAACAGCTATTTCGTCCGCAGTCACACCGTAACGAATTAATAGATCATAAATACGATTTAAATCATGACGTAATTCATCCGTTATGAGGACATTATCGCTTGTTTCTTTTGTTTTCCAATAATAAGATGGCAGCACTTCCTTGGTTTCAATTAGAATAGTTTGCAACAAAGTCCCACCATGGCTGTCCTTCTGAGAGATATCAGCCCCAAGTTCCAACATTTTCTCAAAAACCTTGAAAGACTTGTCAGCTTTTTCCTTAGACGAATACATCTCATATTGGCCATTCCAACGTTTGATCATGCGCCTGCAATCAAATACAGCTCGTCCACCCGCTGTTTGGAGGACTGGTTGACAATATGGATTCAGCTCTGTCGGCTCTTCAATAAAGTTAAGATCTGCTCCTCTATCAATGAGTAAGTCTGCAATATCTAAATGTCCCGATTTGATAGCGACTTGAAGAAGGGATTGGCCTTGATCCCTTTTAGGTTTGTCACCCGAAACAGCATTGACTTCTTCAGGCTTTCTATCCAATATCTGACGGACTCCTTCGATATCTCCTCTTCGCAATAACTGAAAAGTTTTTTGCATGGTCTTCCCCCTCTCATATTATAGATCAGAATGACACTGTGGTTGAACTTATTATATCATTTTACAGACTCCTATATGATAGAATATGTCATTAACTAAACAGTTTTTTCACCTGATAAAAAAGAAACCTCCCACCTAAATCAGGTGAGAGATTGAGAGCTTTTTCATGATTTTCGTATAGCTACTATCCAAGAGGCTAATAGAATTTCAAAAATAACCAGAAGAATAATCTGAGTGAGTGAACTCTGAACTAGCATGAGAACAGCCAGACTATCGATCAGCATATGTGCAATGATACATGGGACTACTCCCTTAGAGTACTCCTTGAGAGCACCAAATAGAAAGGTATTCCCTAAAATCATCAGGTAAAAGATGAGATAGTTGGACGAACCTGCTGTAATCCAAGGGAGTTGGTAGATAGGGATATGCCAGAGGAACCAGACAAGGGAAAGGACCATCATTTTAGTGATAAAGTTCTTACTAAAGTAAAGATGCTCTTGCAAAAACCAACGCCAACCTACTTCTTCCAGACCTCCATATAAAAAGGTCCAGGGGAAATATAGGAAGAAGGCCAAGAGAGAGTTCCCAGTAAAACTAACATTCATGAGCAGGATGGAGACCCCATAATAGATGACTGGGACCAGCAAAGTTAGAAACCAAGTCTTGATGCTCTCTTGCTGTAGAAAAGTTTGTTTGAAAAATTCTCCAAGAGATTTCGTTTCACCTAAGGCGATGGAAAAGCAAACAGCCGTTATCATGGGAATCAAATTCATCAGGATGAAAAGCAAAGAGCCTCCCAAACTCCTTCCATCTGGGAAAAACCAAAGGACGACTTGCCCTACTAGAAAAGTAGCAAGGAGGGCAGTCAGTGCATACCAGATAGCGACTGATTGTTTTGAAATAAATTTGCTCATTTTTCCTCCTTTACAGTTACAAACTTCTTTCGTTGTTTGATTCATCTCTATTTATCTTCACTTTTCATAAATTTCCTTTGTTACTAGATTTCTAAATCTTTTATTCTCTTAAAATGACCACTTTTAAATTGGATTTCCTATTTCATTTCAACCCATTTTTCATTGTCCATGATAAAGGGCTTGGCTAGACCTTCACCTGTGTAATCCTGGTATTTGGTCTCCAAGTATTTGTAGACATCTTCCTTGGTCGCAAACTTGATGGCTTGATAGGGCTCTTCAAAGGTCAGCTTTTCGACAAAGAGATAGCCGTCCTTGGCAGGAACCAAGACACCGACGTGACCGACAAAAAGGGTATTTCCGTCTAGGTTATCATGAACAATAACGGAAAGCATGCGCGCATTTTCATTGAACTTGAAATGAGCAAAATATTCTTCCATTTTCTTGGCATGCACCTTGACATCCGTTGTAGCCTCTGTCGGAACCCGTGAATACAGAATGTTAAAAGCTTCCTTGTCTGCCTCATCGAAGATCTTCCCTTTGTCAATGGCATCATTGTCCACGAATAAAAGTTCACTATCTGCTTTCATCTTAGGAATCTCGATGCGGTTCTTCAGCAAGGTATAACTATTGATCCGGCAGTTGGTCCCGACGAAATCGCCCTTCTGCTTGGTCCATAAGTCACTAATCTTCTCCACATCGTATTCCGTCTTTTTGAAGGTGCTAAAGTCGCCCGTCAAGCCAACAGAGCCGACAATGCTATTATAGTCCGTTACTAGCCCCAGAAACTTGTCTACACTTTCCTGATCCAAATAAGCAGACAAGAGAGTCCGCACTTCTTCGACACTTTCCTTGCTATTGAGGTTGCTGTAGGTACCCTTGTAGAGCTCCTTGGCTGAACTGGACTGCTGGACAGTGGAACTCTCCTGCTTTTCCTTGGATTGCTTTTGGTTGGTCCCACAAGCCGCTAAAGCAAAGAT
>CAUUAM010000019.1:0-18939 GCA_963543165.1 uncultured Streptococcus sp.
TGAACTGCCTCTGGTAGAGGAAGAAAAAGACAACTAGTCTGTTCACTAGTCGTCTCAGATTGAAAACAAAGTTATCATAGAAACTTTCCTTAGGTGAGTACGGACGTCAGCGAACTTCTACGAAGTTCCATGACTAATGATTGAGCCTAAGGTCTCAATCATTCCGAGTGCCTGAAACATAATTGTTTCAGGCACTTTTCTCACAGCGGAAAGTTTCAGCTATATTTGA
The DNA here is from genome assembly GCA_963543165.1 of uncultured Streptococcus sp. Lineage (GTDB taxonomy): Bacteria > Bacillota > Bacilli > Lactobacillales > Streptococcaceae > Streptococcus. Next base: position 230 of record CAUUAM010000019.1, read on the forward strand.
ATGAGCACTATAAAAATATATTATTTTAATTTTTTGGTATCCATTAGATTGTTTGATGTAAGAAATAGTTTGCCTATATTCTATAAGGACTAGTCTGTTCACTAGTCGTCTTTTTGAATGTCAAAAAAAGCTGTAATATCTTCATCCGTCAGTCCGATCATAGGCGAGATGGTGTGAAGGTTGTCTTCTGTTAGTCGATAGATAGGAGGTGTAGAAGTCTCGGTCTTGGTTTCAACAGTCGCTTCCCTGCTTTGTGCGGATTCGACTGTAGCAGAAGCCGTTGCAACGGATGAAGAATAGTCTTTGCTTGCTTCGCCTCCGTCCAGGTCCTTGAAGCGTTCAACCAAATAGGTCTTGCGCGCTGTGCCTGTATTTTTAGTGGCGTAATCAAAGGCGCTGTATTCTCCTAGGAGGATCAATTTGCTCTTGGAGCGCGTAATGGCGGTATAGATCAAATTACGCTGCAACATCCGGTGGCTTTGATTGGTAATGGGTAAAATCACCACCGGAAACTCGCTTCCTTGTGATTTGTGAATACTCATCGCATAGGCTAAGCGAATCTTGTACCATTCATTGCGCGGGTAGACGATTTCATTGCCATCAAATTGGATAGTCAATTCATCTTGCTTCGATTCTGTATATTTTCCGGGGAGAAGATCGGTAATGTAGCCAATATCTCCATTAAAGACATTGCTTTCTGCATCATTGACCAGATGGATAACCTTGTCTCCATCGCGGTATTGGCAGTCTGGCGTGTCAAAGACGACCTGGTCTTTGACAGCTGGATTGAGAAGATCTTGCATGAGTGTATTGATGTTGTCAATGCCGGCCTGGCCCTTGTACATAGGTGCCAAGACTTGGATATCTCGAGCTGGGATCTGACTGCGAAGGGCAGCAGAGGTGATTTGTTCGATCATCTTAGGGATGTGTTCGCTTCCGGCTTCGAAATAAGAGCGGTCGGCTTTTCGTTCTGTGAAATCTTGAGGGAGATTGCCCTGGCGAATGTCTCCTGCAAGTGAGACAATGGTCGAATCTTCACTCTGACGGAAAATATGTTCGAGTTTGGTCTGAGGGATGCGAGGGATCTGCAAGAGATCAGCCAAGACCTGACCAGGACTAACCGATGGCAATTGGTCCGCATCTCCCACAATCAAGAGTTTGCTATCGGTTGCGATATTGCTGAGCAATTGATTGGCCAGCCAAGTATCGACCATAGAAAACTCGTCCACAATAATAAAATCAGCGTCTAAATAGTCATCTAAGTGGCTGGTGTCATCATCCCCTGTCATCCCTAAATGACGGTGGATCGTGGCACTCGGAAGTCCTGTCAGTTCATTCATGCGCCGGGCAGCCCGTCCCGTTGGGGCAGCCAGCAGGATCGGCAGGTCTTTTTTCTTACGCAGATCCAGCTGGTGGAGTTGGGCATAGACACTGATCATCCCATTGATAACGGTGGTTTTTCCTGTCCCCGGTCCCCCAGTGAGGATGAAGACCTTGTTTTGGATCGCTTGGTGAATGGCCTCTTTTTGAATGGCATCGTAGTGGATCCCCAAATCTGTTTCAACCTGCGCAATAGCCTGGTTAATTTTTTCAGGGTCAAATGAAGCCTGCTTTCCTTTCTCCAGCAATCGACCAATGTGGCTGCGAATCCCTTCTTCAGCAAAGAAAAGGCTATTGTCAAAGATCTTGGTATCCACGTTTTGGACCTTGTCTTCCTCAATAAGGTGGCCTAATTCTTGGGCGACAGTGGAGGGATCCAATTCTACTGGACGCGCTGATTCCAAAAGGTCAATGCTATAGCGCAGGAGGTCCTTGGCTTCAATATAGGTATTTCCAGTCTCGATAGAGTAGCTAAAGAGGCTGTGGATCAGACCCGCGCGGAAACGCTCGGGGGCGTCACTTGCAATGCCCAATTCTTCTGCTAGTTGGTCCGCGATTTTAAAGCCCATGCCTTGGATATCTTCCACCAATTGGTAGGGCTGATGCTCCACGATCTGGAGCGTTTCTTCCTTGTAGAAATCCTGGATTTGAAAGGCTAGTTTATTGGGAATGCCATAATTGGCTAGTTGGGCGAGAATACGCTCCGTTCCGTAATTCTGACGGAGTTTATCCACAAAAGCCAGGCGGTTTTTCTTGGAGAGACCAGTGATTTCTTCTAATTTTTCAGGGGCTTCCAGAATTTTGTCAATGGTATTGTCCCCATAGAGGTCCACGATTTTTTGAGCCGTTTTGAGACCGATTCCCTTGAAGTGATCGCTAGAAAAATATTTCACTAAGCCCTTGCTAGAGGGTTTAGCCCGTTCATAGCGACTGATTTTGAGCTGTTCTCCGTATTTAGGATGATGGACCAGCTCCCCCCAGAAGGTGTAGTCTTCGCCTTCCATGATATCTGCCATGGTGCCCGTCACAATAATCTCAAAATCATCAAAGTCTTCGGCATCGGTATCGCTAATGTCGAGCAGGAGGATTCGAAAAAAACTACTAGGATTTTCAAAAATAATGCGCTCAATAGTACCAGAAAAATAATATTCCATCATTTCTTTCCTTTTTATAAAGCAAGGCTGGGACATACTTGTCTCAGCCTCAGTCTGTTGATCTATACTAATAAGTTTTGAAAGGGTAGATAGGCCATAGTCTAAAGACAGCTTGCCCTTTGATTTGTTCTTTCTTGAAGGCTCCAACCTGACGGCTATCTTTTGAAACGATCCGGTCATCTCCAAGTAAGAGGTATTCATTGTCAAGCAACTTCAAGGTGAATTTAGGATTGCCATCCTTGTCCACTGTAAAGGCTTGAGCTGTATTGGCTAATTGGCGGAAGAGTTCTCCGTTTTCTTCGAAGCCTTTTCCAGTGTAGGTTGATTGCAATTTATCTTTTTTGAAGCGGGCGATGTAGTCTTTTAAATAGGGCTCATCGGTTTTCTTTCCATTGATGTAGAGGGTATCGTTGTCATACTGGATGGTATCTCCAGGGAGGCCGATGACACGCTTGACAATGTCCTTTGTTTTACCGTCGTCGTCTGTTTCGCTAGCAACGACAATGTCAAAGCGATCGATCGAGAGATGGTTAACCACCAGAAGGTACTCGCTGTCAGCTAGAGTTGGGTCCATCGAATGGCCGTCTACCTTGACAGGAGCCCAAAGGAAGATACGTGAGGCGATGATGAGACCAACAATGATACTGAAGAGGCCCCATTCTTTAAGGAATCTCACCACTGGTGAGATAGATTTGTGTTTTGAACTTCTTTTTGACATAACTTATCTTTCTAGTAATTTCTTTGCTTTTTCTGTGTTTTTAAAATGGAGTTTGGCACAATAATCCAGAGCTTTCATCCCGTAGGTCTGAAGTAATTTAGCGGCCACTTGGTCTGATTTAGCCCCTGCTCCACTAGGAAGATTAAAACCTAGTTCCTTGCCCAGATCTTCCAGATTTTGAAGGAAGAGATTGCGGGCGATGATGGAGCTAACTGCCACAGCTAGATACTTGCTTTCGGCTTTTACTTCCAACTCAATGGCTTGCGTGACCTGATTTTTTTCAGCTTTTACGTATTTTTGGTAATTTTTAGCAGTTGTAAAGGCATCAATCACAATTCGCTCTGCTTGGACTCCTTTATTTAACAGTAGGTAGATGGCCTGATTGTGCAGGGCTACTTTGACCGAAACAGCATTGTAACCAGAAGCGATCACTTCATTGTACTTCTTTGGAGACAATAAGAGTGCTTGGTGCTGGATATTTTCCTCAAGGAGAGGAGCCAATTGCTGAATTTTTCGATCATCCAAGGTCTTCGAATCTCCAACACCAAGCTTTTTGAGCCAGTCGTGCTGGTCCGGTGTGACAAAGGATGCGACGACGGTGAGTCCACCAAAATAAGAGCCGTTTCCGACCTCATCGGTTCCGATCATGGCTAGATCTTGTCGTGCAGATGAAGTAGAACGCTTAGGGTTCCCAGCATCTTGCCCGAAAAAGGCCAGGTAAGGAGTGAGGTCATTGCCCTGGAGCAGGACCTTCCCAGACTTGTATATCGAAACGGTCGCTCCCTCTAATCGAAAGAAATAATCCATATGAGGGTTCTTGCTTTGAGTGAGAGAACTGCGATAGGTATGGACAAAATCAAGGATTTGCTCCTGTGTTGGAGTGAGTGTCATACTTTCCATAACCACTATTGTACCACAAATTCAGGGAGAGAGGGAGAAAAAAGAAAGAAAGAATCCACTGGAAAATCCCTGTGAAGAGGGGCTTTGCTACTGACAAAGCTAGCCTTTTTTGGTATAATACCGTGAGGTGATTTTTATGGCGAGCTTAAATAGATATAAATTTACATTTGGAAACAAAGCGCTCACTTTAACAACCAACCATGATAATTTGTTTATGGAAGAAGTCGAACGTGTTGCGAAAGAAAAATACCAAGCAATTAAGGAACAAATGCCAGAGGCAGATGATGAAACCATCGCCATCTTATTGGCAGTAAATAGTTTGTCTATGCAGCTGAATCGCGAGATTGAGTTTGATGACAAAGAAAAAGAATTAGATGATTTTCGTCGCAAAGCTTTAGACGACTTAAAGGATAAATCATCTAAATAAGAGGAGATACATGTTAACTTTCTTAATCTTATTGATTTTGGCATGGAGCTTTTATATTGGCTATGCAAGAGGCATCATCCTCCAGTCCTATTACTTTCTAGTGACCTTGGTGGCCCTCTTGATTGCAGGTGGTAGCTACAAGGGACTGGCTAAGGTTTTGTCTCTATGGGTTCCTTTTTCGAGTCCCACCCAGCAATCGGTGAATTATTTTTATGCTAACCGCTACCTGTTTCAATTAGATGACATCTTTTATGCAGGGTTAGCTTATGTGTTGATTTTTGTGCTGGTTTATTTGATCGGCCGCGTGATTGGAATCTTTATGCACTTGGTTCCCCAGCCAGAAAAATTGGAGGATCGCAAGTATCAAATTGGAGCAGGTGTGATCGCCGTCGTGATAACCCTCTTGGTGATCCAGATGGGCTTGACTGTTCTCTCAACAGTTCCCATGGCTTCCATCCAAAATAGACTAAATGCAAGTGGATTGATCCGCTTTATCATCCTTCATACCCCGATCAGTTCAAGTCTGTTCCACAACTTGTGGGTGACTGCGATTATCGGAGCTTAAGGAGTAAAAATGAAGAAAGGAGTGAGACAAGTCCGATTCAAGGAAGGACGCTCACTTTTTTTGTAGGAGAAACATGAATAAAAAAATCTTAGATATTCTGGAGTTTGACAAGGTCAAGCAACTCTTTGAACCCTATTTACAGACAGAACAAGGGGAGATGGAGCTAGCAGGCCTTACTCCAACTGATAAAAAAGAAAGCATCGAAACGGCTTTTATAGAGTTAGAAGATATGGAGCAGATTCTCTTGGAAGAGCCTCGCTTTGCCGTGTCTACCATTCAGGATGTCCGTCCAGTGGCAAAGCGTTTGGAGATGGAAGCGGCCCTCAATATCGATGAATTATTAGCGCTAAAAGCAGTCCTTCGGGTGACACATGAGCTCAAGGATTTCTACGACAACTTGGAAAATGTTCGTCTGGAAAGGCTCCATCGCCTCTTTGACAACTTGGTGGATCTGCCCCGCCTACAAGGTGGGCTTCAAGCCATCAACGAAGGAGGCTTTGTTGAGTCTTTTGCCAGTGAAAAATTGGCTAAAATCCGTCGCCGCATCCAGGAAAATGAACACCAGGTCAGAGAGATTCTACAAGACCTGCTGAAAAGCAAGGCCGATATGCTGGCGGATGCTGTGATTGCTAGTCGGAATGGACGCAATGTTCTACCCGTAAAAAACACCTATCGCAACCGGATTGCAGGGGTGGTCCACGATATCTCAGCCAGTGGGAATACTGTTTATATCGAACCTCGTGCAGTGGTCAATCTCAATGAAGAAATCGCCAACCACCGGGCAGATGAACGGTATGAAATCATTCAGATTTTGGAGGAATTATCTGACAGCCTACGCCCCCATGCGGCAGAGATTGCTAACAACGCCTGGATTATCGGTCACTTGGACTTGATCAAGGCCAAGTATCGGTTTATGCGTGATTTCAAGGCAGTGGTACCAGAGGTTAGCAGTAATCACTCTATTCAGCTCTTGCAACTACGTCATCCCTTGATTGAAAATGCCGTCGCGAATGACCTGCATTTTACCGAGGACTTGACTGAAATCGTGATTACCGGTCCCAATACAGGGGGGAAAACCATCATGCTAAAAACACTGGGACTAGCGCAAATTATGGCCCAGTCCGGTCTTCCCATCCTAGCGGATCCAGGCAGTCGTGTGGGGATTTTCTCGCAAGTCTTTGCCGATATTGGAGATGAACAATCGATCGAGCAGAGCTTGTCGACCTTCTCCAGTCATATGACCAATATCGTATCTATCTTACATCAAGTAGATACCGCCTCCTTGATCCTTCTGGATGAGTTGGGGGCTGGAACCGATCCTCAAGAAGGGGCTGGTCTTGCTATTGCTATCTTAGAAGACCTACGCTTACGCGGGATTAAGACCATGGCGACGACCCACTATCCAGAGCTCAAGGCCTACGGGATTGAGACTGCAGGGGTGCAAAATGCCAGCATGGAGTTTGACACAGCGAGTCTTCGTCCGACCTATCACTTCATGCAAGGGGTGCCTGGTCGCTCCAATGCTTTTGAGATCGCCCGCCGTTTGGGCTTATCTGAGACCATTATCCAGGATGCCATGAAGATGACCGATACGGACAATGATGTCAATCAGATTATTGAAAAACTGGAGGCGCAGACCTTAGAGAGTCGCAAACGCTTGGATACCATTCAAGAAGTGGAGCAAGAAAATCTCAAATTCAATCGCGCTCTTCGAAAGCTCTATAACGAACTGACTCGAGAGAGGGAAACAGAGCTCAATAAGGCAAGAGAAGAGGCCAAGGAAATTGTGGACATGGCCCTCTCAGAGAGTGACCGCATCCTTCAAGGTCTTCATGCTAAATCCCAGTTGAAACCACATGAGATCATTGAGGCCAAGGCTCAGTTGAAAAAACTAGCTCCTGAGACCGTCGATCTTTCTAAAAATAAGGTCTTGAAAAAAGCCAAGAAGGCGCGTGCTCCTAAAGTGGGAGATGAGATCTTGGTCATCAGCTATGGCCAACGTGGAACCCTAGTCAAGCAACTCAAAGATGGACGCTGGGAGGCTCAAGTCGGCTTGATCAAGATGACCTTGGAAGAAAAAGAATTCAACCTTATCAAGGTTGAAAAAGAAGCGGCTCAACCTAAGAAACGCCAGGTGAATGTCGTCAAACGCTCCAACACGAGTGGGCCCAGAGCGCGTCTGGACCTCCGTGGGAAACGCTATGAAGAGGCCATGCAAGAGCTAGATGGTTTTATCGATCAGGCTCTGCTCAACAACATGGCCCAAGTCGATATCATCCACGGGATTGGTACAGGGGTTATCCGTGAAGGGGTGACCAAATACCTCCGCCGTAACAAACATGTCAAGAGTTTTGAATATGCCCCACAAAATGCAGGTGGAAGCGGCGCAACCATTGTCACGTTTAAAGGCTAAGTTAAGCCCTAGCTTTTCATTAGCTAGGGTTTAGAACGTAGACTAAATTTTTAAAAAGAAAAATAAGTTAAGAAATTCTGCAAAGAAATATAAATCTGTCCCATTTTTAGAATAAATTAAGAAAATACCGAAACTTTCCGCCGTGAGAAAAGTGCCTGAAACAATACAGTTTCAGGCACTCGGAATTATTGAGACCTTAGGCTCAATAATTAGTCATGGAACTTCTTCGAAGTTCGCTGACGTCCGTGCTCACCTAAGGAAAGTTTCTAAGATAACTTTTTCTTCAATCTGAATCTAGCTGATAAACAGCTAGGTTTTTTTTAAATTTTCATAATGAACCGGATTAAAAGAAATTGAAAACGATCCGTTTTCAAATTGGATTTTCAGTAGGTCCTCCCTTTTAAAAGTGCTATAATAGAGGCAATGAATGATTTGGGAGGATACGCATGCGTAAACGTGAAAGTGCAGATTCGTGTACAACGATTCTAGTCGGAAAAAATGCTAGCTATGATGGTTCGACCATTGTAGCGCGGACAGAGGATTCTCAAAATGGGGTCTTTACACCTAAGAAATATATCGTGGTGAAACCGGAAGATCAACCTCGCCATTACAAGTCGGTTTTATCCACTTTTGAAATCGACCTACCAGACAATCCGGTTCGCTATACGGCGGTTCCAGATGCCATTCCGAAAGACGGGATCTGGGGAGAAGCTGGGGTCAATGTCTATAATGTAGCCATGAGTGAGACAGAGACCATTACGACTAATAGCCGTGTGCTAGGGGCCGATCCTCTTGTAGAGAGTGGCATCGGTGAGGAAGACATGCTGACCTTGGTCTTGCCTTATGTCAAGACTGCCCGCGAAGGGGTTTTGCGTCTCGGAAAGATTTTAGAAGAGTACGGAACCTATGAATCTAACGGGATTGCGATTTCAGATGTGAATGAAATCTGGTGGTTGGAAACCATCGGAGGTCACCACTGGATGGCGCGCCGTGTACCAGATGATGCCTATGTGACTAACCCGAACCAACTGGGAAGTGATTATTTTGAATTTGGAAATCCAGACGAGTTTCTTTGTGACCCAGATCTTGAAAATTTTGTCACAGAGCACCATTTGATTCTGGATCAAGAAGGAAAAGGTTTTAATCCACGCTATGCCTTTGGTAGCCAAAAAGACAAGGACCGTCACTACAATACACCGCGGGCTTGGGCCATCCAGCGTTTCCTTAATCCTAAAATTGAGCAGGATCCACGGAGCTTTGAGATTCCTTGGTGTCAAAAACCCTATCGCAAGGTGACGATTGAGGATGTTAAATATGTCTTGAGCAATCACTACCAAGATACCATCTACGATCCTTATGGACCGGAAGGAGACCACGTGAGTCAGCGGACGTTCCGGACGATCGGTATCAACCGGACCAGCCAGACAGCGATTCTGCAATTGCGTCCCAACAAGCCGCAAGAAACGACAGGCATCCAATGGATTTCTTACGGCTCAATGCCTTACAATACAGCCGTTCCTTTCTTTACCCAAGTGGATACAACGCCAGACTACTTTGCCAATACGACGGCTAAGGTGACAACAGATTCCTTCTACTGGGCCAACCGGATTATTGCCGGACTAGCAGATCCTCACTATGCTCACCATGTTGGGGATCTAGATGACTACCAAGAATCGACAATGGCTTGGGGACATGCGCGCATCAATAAAGTCGATCGTGCACTTGCAGCAGGTGAAACCGTTGATTTTGAGGCGGAAAACCAAGCTATGAGTGATCAAATCCAGGAAGCGACAGATCAACTCTTGGACAAGATTTTGCTCGATGCTAGCAACCTCATGACCAATCACTTCTCCTTGAGTGATTAAAAATCGTGCATTTTCAGATAGTTTACAAGATATTTTCGGAAATGATTGACAAACTTTTGAAAATTGATTAAAATAGAGAAAATTACATACGACCGAATGAAGTTTGCAGGAGCGTGAGTGACTGTGAATGGACGGAACTCTGGAGAGACCAGAAATGGCACCGAAGGGGCAAGGTAGAGGATCCATCTACTCAAACTCTCAGGTAAAAGGACAGAGCGAAGAATAGGGGAAGTCCCCTATTTTAAGCAGGACCAGAGTACATGTTTGACATGTGCTCTTTCTTTTTCTCTTTTCTGTCGAGCGGTCGATGAAAAAGGAGACAGAAAATGGATCATGTATTGCAGTTTTTTCAACAACTCGATAATCTAGTATGGGGCGCCCCACTTTTGGTGCTCTAGGTAGGAACAGGGATCTACCTGACCCTTCGCTTGGGCTTGCTTCAGATACGCTATCTTCCAAAAGCCTTTCGCCTGATCTTTACAGAAGATGAGGGACATGGGGATATCTCGAGCTTTGGAGCCCTTGCGACGGCCCTAGCGGCAACTGTAGGAACAGGGAATATCGTAGGGGTAGCGACAGCGATTCAGACAGGTGGCCCAGGGGCCCTCTTTTGGATGTGGATGGCAGCCTTCTTTGGAATGGCGACCAAGTATGCAGAAGGGCTCTTAGCCATTCGTTATCGGACCAAGGATGACAATGGTCATATCTCGGGTGGTCCGATGTACTACATTCTTCACGGGATGGGGGAGAAGTGTCGCCCACTAGCTGTTTTCTTTGCAGTTGCGGGTGTTCTGGTGGCCCTCTTTGGGATCGGAACCATGACCCAGGTCAATTCCATTACGGGATCCCTCCAAGCGAGTTTTGGAACAGCTCCAGAAGTGGCCAGTGTAGTAATTGCTCTGGTGGTTGCGACCATCATCTTTGGTGGGATTCACTGGATTTCGAAAGTCTCTGAAAAAGTGGTTCCTTTTATGACTGCTGCCTATATCGTTGCGACTGTCACGATCATCGCCTTGCATCTGGACCAATTGCTTCCAGCCTTAAAATCGGTCTTTTCAGGTGCCTTCACAGGGACTGCAGCCATGGGAGGTTTTGCAGGAGCAACGGTCAAAATGGCCATCCAAAAAGGGGTGGCGCGTGGAGTTTTCTCCAATGAATCTGGTCTCGGATCTGCACCCATTGCAGCAGCGGCGGCAAAGACCAATGAACCTGTCGAGCAGGGCTTGATCTCGATGACAGGAACCTTTATTGATACCATTATCATCTGTAGTTTGACAGGGCTGTCCCTTCTGGTGTCAGGTGAGTGGATGGCCAAGGGCAGTACGAGTACCTTGACTCAAGATACGTTTACAGGTGTCTTTGGTCCAGTTGGAGGCATTATCTTAACGCTGTGTTTGGTGCTGTTTGCAACAACGACCATTCTTGGATGGTCTTACTACGGAGAACGGTGTTTCGAATTCCTTTTTGGTGTCAAACATATCAATCTCTACCGGACTTTCTTTGTATTAATGGTTGGACTAGGTGGTTTCCTTAAGCTGGATCTGGTCTGGGTGATTGCGGATATCGTTAATGGACTTATGGCTCTACCCAACCTGATTGCGCTCTTGGCCCTCTCCCCAGTCATTATCAAAGAAAGTAAACGCTACTTTAAGAAATAAGAAAACCCAGATCGCGAGCTCTGGGTTTTCTTGTCTATTTGAGATAGAATCATTTAATAGCGTTTTTCTTTTGGCCAGCTGCTCATTTCGGCAATGGCAGTGAAGAGCACATCTGTCGAGGAGTTGAGGGCCGTTTCACAAGAGTCTTGAATGACCCCGATGATAAAGCCGACACTGACGACTTGCATGGCCAAATCATTGGTGATGCCAAAGAGGCTACAAGCAACAGGGATGAGAAGGAGAGATCCTCCCGCAACTCCAGATGCTCCACAAGCAGAGATAGCCGCTACAACACTCAGAATGAGCGCCGTTCCAAAGTCAACCTGAATGTGTAAGGTATTGGCAGCAGCTAGCGTCAAAATATTGATCGTCACGGCTGCGCCTGCCATGTTAATGGTTGAACCAAGCGGAATGGAGACAGAATAGGTATCTGGATTCAGCCCCAATTCTTCACAGAGACGCATGTTGACAGGGATGTTGGCTGCAGAACTTCTGGTGAAGAAGGCTGTTACCCCACTGATACGGAGGCATTTAAAAACAAGGGGATAGGGATTCTTGCGGATCATGAAAAAGACGATCAATGGATTGATGACCAGGGCTACAAAAGCCATCGTACCCACCAATACTACCAAGAGAATCCCGTAGTTACTAAGGGCACTGAGTCCTTGGCCAGCGATGGTCGTGAAGACTAAGCCTAAGATCCCAAATGGAGCTAGGTTGATAATCCACTCGACAATTTTTGAAGTGATATCTGCTAGAGTTTGCAGGAGGTCTTTACTATGTTCACTCGCCTCTCTCATGGCGATCCCAAAGACAGTGGCCCAAGAAAGGATCCCAATGTAGTTGGCTTGCTGCAAGGCGTTGACCGGGTTGTCGACGATCTTGAGCAAGAGGTTACTAATCACTTCGCCAATTCCATTTGGAGAGGATCCTTCAGCTGCCTTTCCAGTCAGGGTAATGGTGATGGGGAAGATGTAATTGACCAAAACAGCGACGAAGGCGGCTGCAAAGGTTCCTAGGAGATAGAGGACGATGACCTTTTTCATATTGGTCTCTGTCCCTTTTTGGTGTTGGGAGAGGGCATTTGCGACGAGCGCAAAGACCAGAAGGGGTGCGATGGCACGGAGCCCTCCAACGAAGAACTCTCCTAGGAGTCCAATGCCAGTTACTTTTGGAAATACAAGTGCTAGAACGACACCAAGTACAATCCCGATCGCGATCCGCTTCATGAGGTTGGTTTTATTCCAAGTGGTAATCAGGCGATGAATCATGCGAGACCTCCTAAAAAAATAGTTAAGGAATATTATACGATAGTTAGGAGGTAAAAGCAATGCAATTTAGAAAAAAATAGCGTCATTTCCGAATATTTGATATAATCAAACTATCCTTTGCTAGAAAGGCCCGAATAAATGAGGCAATTTTTCCAACATTATTTCAGTAAAATAGACTGGACAACTATTTTTGATGATCTGATTTCAAAATGCATCTCTTTGATTTTTGTCTTTCTCCTATTTTTTATCGCTAAAAAGGTCATTCATAGCCTGGTCAAGCGGATCTTAACCCCTTCCTTTAGGTATACGGTGCAGGATGAAGCCCGTAAAAATACTATTCTGCGTTTAGTAGAGAGTCTTTTGAACTACTGTTTGTATTTTATCTTGATTTACTGGATTTTGTCGATCCTGGGTCTTCCAGTCTCTAGTCTATTGGCTGGTGCTGGGATTGCTGGGGTGGCCATTGGGATGGGAGCCCAGGGCTTCCTATCCGATTTGGTCAATGGATTCTTTATCCTTTTAGAACACCAGTTGGATGTGGGGGACAATGTCCAACTAACCAATGGTGCTATTAATATTGCCGGCATCGTTAGCAGTGTGGGAATTCGGACGACTCAAGTACGCGATTTTGACGGGACTCTCCACTTTGTCCCCAACCGCAATATTACCGTCGTTAGTAATCTCTCACGTGGAGATATGCGAGTGCTGGTAGATATTCCACTAGATGCTAATACAGATCTTGACAAGATTTACCAGGTCATCGCTCAGGTCAATCAGTCAGCAGAAGACAAGCATCCAGAAGTACTAACAGGCCCTACCATTCTAGGCCCACAGATCGAAAAAAATGGTTGCTATTCCTTCCGCATTGCGATGACCGTTCAAAATGGAACCCAGATTACGGTTTACCATACTTATTATAAACTTTATCATGATGCCTTGATGGAAGCAGGAATCAACCTTCCAACAGGAAAAAACGGAATCATGTAATAAGAAAAGCTCAGAAATGTTTCTGAGCTTTTTTGGTCTATTTTAAGTGGCAGTATTTGAAGTCCAGCTTTTTAATCTGATCCCAAATCTTTCGAGCTTTAGGTGGTAAGATCAATAATTGCTTGCGCAATAGGGCGGTGATTTCGAGATCCAATGATTTGATCGGGAGGGCTATGGCTACGGAACTTTTTGCCCTTTGGATCTTGTTAATGCAGTGTTGGATGTGCTGGCAAGCAGTACAAGTCTGTGCTTGACGGCTTGCTGCAATCTCCTTACGCATATCAGAAAGCAGTTGCATCAATTCAGACTTAAGGAATTCAATGGTAGTTGACTTGTCTTGAGCAAAATAAAACATAAGCGCACCTCCTTTTGCTATAGTTTAATACTAATATATTAAAAAATTATTAAAAATTCAAGGGGGTAAAGTAAAAAAATAAAATTTTTTTAGAAAAAGATACAGAAAAAGAGATGACTCAAATCTCTCACCACTAATGATGGTTAAGATTCCTTTCTTTAAAAATGACTTTCTTCCCTTGGGACCAATTGTCCTTAAAGAGATCAGTAGCTACAAAAAACTCCTGAAACAGAATGGTTTCAGGAGTTGAGAGGCTTTGACCCGAAGGTCTCAAAGAAAAATATAGATTGATTATACAAGACCTTGGGCAATCATCGCATTTGCAACATTTTCAAAGGCTGCGATGTTGGCACCAGCAAGGTAATCTTTACCAAGATCGTAGGTTTCTGCAGTTGTTTTAGCGGTATTGAAGATGTTGGTCATGATGTCTTTCAAACGACCATCCACTTCTTCACGTGTCCATGAAAGGCGTTGGCTATTTTGGCTCATTTCAAGAGCAGATACAGCAACCCCACCAGCATTGGCAGCTTTAGCAGGTCCGTAAAGGATGCCGTTTTCTTTGTAGACTTTAATCGCATCAAGGTCACTAGGCATGTTGGCTCCTTCAGAAACAACTTTAACACCTTGAGCAACCAAACGTTTCGCTGCTTCACCGTTAATCTCATTTTGAGTTGCACAAGGAAGAGCGATGTCATAGTTGCCAGCGTAAGTCCATACAGAACCTTCGTAGTAGGTAGCAGTTGGTTTTTCTGCAGCGTATTCTGTCAAGCGAGCACGGCGTTTTTCTTTGACGTCTGTAAGAAGGTCGAAATCAATACCGTTTTCGTCGATCACGTAACCGTTTGAGTCAGAGACTGAGATGACAGTTGCACCAAGTTCAGTTGCTTTTTGGACGGCATATTGAGCAACGTTACCAGAACCAGAGACAACGACTTTTTTACCAGCAAAGCTGTCGCCGTTAGCCTTCAGCATTTCTTCAGTGTAGTAAACCAAACCATAACCAGTTGCTTCTGGACGGATCAAGCTACCACCGAATCCAAGAGGTTTACCAGTCAAGACACCAGCATCGAATTGGCGAAGGCGTTTGTATTGACCATAGAGGTAACCAATTTCACGTCCACCTACACCGATATCACCAGCTGGGACATCAAGAGAAGGTCCGATGTGTTTTTGCAACTCTGTCATGAAGCTTTGGCAGAAACGCATGACTTCAGCGTCAGTCTTACCTTTAGGATCGAAGTCAGATCCACCTTTACCTCCACCGATAGGAAGACCAGTCAAGACGTTTTTAAAGATTTGTTCGAAGCCGAGGAATTTCAAGATCCCTTGGTTAACAGTTGGGTGGAAACGAAGTCCGCCTTTGTATGGACCTACAGCTGAGTTGAATTGGACACGGTAACCACGGTTCACTTGCACCTTGCCATCACGGTCAACCCAAGGAACACGGAATGAAATCACGCGCTCTGGCTCAGTGATACGGGCCAAGATGTTTTCCTCGATGTATTCTGGATGTTTTTCAAATACAGGTTCCAAAGTGCTAAGGAACTCTTCAACAGCTTGAAGGAATTCAGCTTCATGGCCGTTACGAGCTTTTACAGTTTCAAAGGTACTTTGAATATATTCTTTAGCAGTTGTCATGTTAATTCTCCTTTGTGAATGAAACGAAAACCAGCAAACCCGCTAGGAGAGTGGTTTTGAGACAGTTGACAAACAATGTCATGTTTTTTTACATGGATCATTATAGCAGACTTTTTTTGGCTTGTAAAGAAAAAAGTTGAATTTTCTGAAAATTTTATCGCGACTAGGAAAGTCCGAATGTTTGGAAGAATTTTTAGCTTTGTTTGTCCGGAAGTTTCCAAGTGATGGTATAATGAAAGAAGAAAATAGAGAGCATCCCGAACGATTCTGTTGATGGGTGTTTCAAAAAGGAGTACAAGATGGTATCGACAAAAACGCAAATTGCTGGTTTTGAATTTGACAACTGCTTGATGAATGCGGCAGGCGTCGCCTGTATGACCACTGAGGAATTAGAAGAAGTGAAGAATTCAGCTGCGGGGACCTTTGTAACCAAGACAGCGACTTTAGAATTCCGTGCTGGTAATCCAGAGCCACGCTACCAAGATGTGCCGCTTGGTTCGATCAATTCGATGGGGTTACCTAACCAAGGGTTGGACTATTATTTGAATTACTTATTGGAGTTGCAAGAAACGGATCCTGACCGGTCCTTCTTCTTATCTCTCGTCGGCATGTCTCCTGAAGAAACTCATACCATCTTGAAAAAAGTGCAAGACAGTGACTTTAAAGGTTTGACAGAATTGAACTTATCCTGCCCAAATGTCCCTGGAAAACCTCAGATCGCCTATGATTTTGATACGACAGATCGGATCTTGTCCGAGGTCTTTACCTATTTCACAAAACCTCTAGGGATCAAGTTGCCACCTTATTTTGATATCGTTCATTTTGATCAAGCAGCAGCGATCTTTAACAAATACCCACTCAAGTTTGTCAATTGTGTCAATTCGATCGGAAATGGCCTCTACATTGAGGATGAATCCGTGGTGATTCGTCCGAAGAACGGTTTTGGTGGGATTGGTGGCGAGTACATCAAGCCAACTGCTTTGGCCAATGTCCATGCCTTTTACCAACGGTTGAATCCAGAAATTCAGATTGTGGGGACAGGGGGTGTCTTGACTGGTCGCGATGCCTTTGAACATATCCTTTGTGGGGCTAGTATGGTGCAAATCGGAACGACGCTTCATAAAGAAGGAGTAGGAGCTTTTGAACGCATCACTGCGGAGCTTAAAGCCATCATGGAAGAAAAAGGATACCAAAGCCTGGAAGACTTCCGTGGCAAATTGCGCTACATTGACTAATCTTTCGAAAAGAACTTCCTCAAGTGGAAACTTGGGGAAGTTTTTTATGGTTTCTTGTCAAGAGGGTCCATTCTGTTCCTAGTTTTAGGAATTTTCCATTTTTATAAAGAGAAAAAGGTGTACAATGGAGGTGAAAAGGAAGGTGATTATATGGAAGAAAGGGATGTGATTCAAGAGGCAAGAACGACGGTCAGCCTTCTTCAAACAGCCTTTTCTAAAGGATGCACCCCCAGTCCAGATGCCCTTCGATTTCGAGGAAATCTAGATCAGATGTTGAAAGGTTTACTGAAGGTTAGGCGGGTAGACAATCGCTTGTTGATCGAGTTGGAAAAGTTTTATCAGACCGCCAGTCTATTGATTGGTCTGGGTGGGCTAGCTTTGAACGAAGAAGCCTTTCAAGCTTGGCGAGCTTATGATCACTGGCATTACGAGGTTGTGAAGCCCCAGTTACAGGTCTACGGACCGACGGTGGTTTTGTAGTTGAGACTAGCTTTGTGTTTGTCAACAGATATTCAGAGGAGGTGTTGGTCATGATAGTCCTTCATGATTTTCTACATCAGTTAACCCTATCGTTTTGGAATTTCTACTACTCACTCTTTTTCTTATTTGAAAAATAAGAAGGATTGAATCCCTTTTACATATAGTAGAAGGGATTTTTGATGCAGAATCCTTGAAAATCTGAGGCTCTTGGATTATGATGGAGCTAATAGATAAGAAGCATTCCCTGTGGGGAATGCAGGAAGCGAGGAAAAAAGATGGCAGAGATTTATCTAGCAGGTGGCTGTTTTTGGGGTTTAGAGGAATATTTTTCACGGATCCCCGGTGTAGAAAAGACGACGGTGGGCTATGCCAATGGCCAGGTAGAGACGACCAATTACCAACTGATCAAGGAAACGGATCATGCAGAGACTGTACAAGTTATCTACGATCCAGACAAGATCACTCTACGCGCAATTCTTCTCTACTATTTCCGGGTGATCGATCCCTTGTCCATTAACAAACAGGGAAATGATCGAGGCCGCCAATATCGGACGGGTGTCTATTACACAGATGAAGGAGATCGTGAGGTGATCGCCCAAGTGTTTGCGGAAGAAGAAAAGCAACTGGGACGCAAAATCGCGGTTGAGTTGGAACCCTTGCGCCACTATATCTTGGCGGAGGACTACCACCAAGACTACCTCAAGAAGAATCCAGGGGGCTATTGCCATATCGATGTGACAGATGCTGAGCAGCCCTTGATTGATCCAGCAGCTTATCAGAAGCCAGATCAAGAAATCCTAAAGGCGAAACTGACAGCAGAGCAGTACCGAGTCACTCAAGAAAGTGCGACGGAACGTCCTTTCCACAATGCCTATGATCTGACCTTTGAAGAGGGCATCTATGTAGATATTACGACTGGGGAGCCTCTCTTCTTTGCTAAGGATAAGTTTGCGTCTGGATGTGGATGGCCAAGTTTCTCCCGTCCCATTGCCAAAGATGTGGTCCACTATTACCAGGACCATAGCCACGGGATGGAGCGGATCGAAGTTCGTTCCCGCTCAGGCAATGCCCATCTAGGCCATGTCTTCACCGATGGACCCAAAGACCAAGGTGGCCTACGCTATTGTATCAATTCGGCCTCGCTGCGCTTTATTCCAAAAGAAGAGATGGAGCAAGAAGGTTATGGTTATTTGTTAAATGCTTTGAAATAAGTGGGTCTTTCTCGCAGATCAAAAAACGGAGTTTATGATGAAAAATAGAAATTTATGGCGAATAATTTTTGCGCTTTCAGCTATGGTGACTCTGATTGGATTAGGATTTACTGCCTATAATCATTTTGTATTTCATCAACCTTTTATGAATCGGACGACAAAAGGGTTGCTTTCGGCCTTTTTCCTAAGTTTTGTCATGGTTGCGATTAGCTTGTCCAAATCAAACGATAAGAAGTGATTTGCGACCATTTATATGAATCAATCAACTGTGCAAGAGCAGGACGATGAAGCGTTTCTAAACAATGGCGTTTCTATCCTGCTCTCTTTTTTCTCTTCTTAAAAATTGTGATACAATGAAGAGAAAGTATTTCAATGACCGCTCAATCTGTTGGCGGATTATTGGAGAAACTGGATACGAAGAAGAGGTAGAAATGATAGAGAAGTGGGAGAATG
>CAUUAM010000020.1:0-18904 GCA_963543165.1 uncultured Streptococcus sp.
CCTGCCCACTGTGAGAATCTCTTAGACTATTTGGAGGCCTTTGATTACATTCGCCCTCTCCTTCAGACCAAGGAAGCCTTGACCCTTGCTGCTTACGATGTCGCTAAGCAAGCTGCTCTGGAGAATGTCCTCTACATCGAGGTTCGTTTTGCCCCAGAATTATCCATGGACCAAGGGCTTACCGTCCCAGAAACTATTGATGCTGTTTGTGAAGGACTGCGACAAGCCCAGGATGAATTTGGGATTACAGCCAAAGCCCTGGTCTGTGGCATGCGCCAGTCGGATCCAGAACTCACCTCTCGCATCCTGGCAGAGGCTAACCAGGTCACTGATCAAGATTTTGTTGGCTTTGACTTCGCTGGAGACGAGCACAACTATCCACCACAAGCCATTGACGCCCTCATCCAACAGGTCAAGAGCTACCATCGGCCGATGACCCTTCATGCTGGCGAGTGCCACTGTCCAGCCAATCTTGCTCAATCCATGGCCTACGAGATCAAACGCAATGGTCACGTGACAGCTCTATCTCATGAACCAGCCTTACTCCAGTCTTTTGTTGAAAATGACGTCACAGGTGAACTCTGCCTGACCAGTAACCTTCAAACAAAAGCCGCACCGACTTTAGAAGATTTCCCTTATTTGAAGATGAAAGCCGCCGGAGCTCGGATCAGTATCAATACTGATAACCGAACAGTATCTGATACCGACCTCACTAAGGAATACGCTCTCTACCATCAGCATTTCCAAACCAAGGAAGCTGACTTTTACCAGCACAATGTCGATGCCATCCAGGCTTCCTTTGCTAGCGACGAGGAAAAACAAGAGCTCCTCACCAAACTCGAAAAAGCTTACGCGGATTATTTATAATGAAAAAAACTAGCACTTCCTGAGTGCTAGTTTTTTGAATGTTTAAAAACTATTTTTTAACCAATAGCCTAATTGATTCAGTAAGAATAATGTCTTATTATTTTAAAGCATTCAGGTATAGTCTGAAACTTTCCGCTGTGAGAAAAGTGCCTGAAACAACAGTGTTTCAGGCACTCGGAATTATTGAGACCTTAGGCTCAATAATTAGTCATGGAACTTCTACGAAGTTCGCTGACGTCTGTACTCACCTAAGGAAAGTTTCTAGGAAGACCCTATCCTCAATCTGTAACTAGCACTAAAATAAGTAATAGTTTTTTTAATCCTTCCACAAATCCATGGCCTGTAAGAAATCGTCTGAAACTGTCACATTGCGTGGGTTGGCTTGCTCGCGTTCTTGTAGTTTTGCTTCTACTTGGACCAGGCTGTTGATACCTTCACTGCGCCAGTTTCGCAAAATGGCTTGGATATATTTCCAGTGAGGCTTGCCGTTAAAGACAGCTTCTCGTAGCGCTGCCTTGATCACATCTGGATCTGTCTGATCCTCGCGAACGGTCTTGGTCAGGTCTTCGATCTCAAAAGGTGTCAAAAGCCGTCCCAGTTCTTGTTGGAAGGTTTCCACCAAGTCCTTGATGACATTTCCCTTACTAGGAGTACTCTGTGCCTTCCCTTGTGTCTGGGCTTCTAAAATCTCATCCAAGCGTTCCAGGGCAATGGTCGCATCAAAGATGGCTTCGATTTCACCATTGAGCTCAATAGTCCGGTATTGAAGGAGTCCCTTGGTGGTCAAATTGGACATGATGCGATTGACCTCTGTCACGGTTTTTCCTAGATGACTAGCAATCTGATTGGGTGTCAAGGTCTCTTGACCGGTCGTATTTTGAAGGAAGAAAAACTGCCAAACCAAGTAGTCATCAGCTTGGTCAAATAACTCATGATAATGAAAAAGCAAGGCACTTGGAAGAACCAAGTTGCCATACTTAAATGCTTGTGAATATGTCATAATTCCCCTTTATAGGTAACCATAAAATGAAATATCTTTTTCCAATTCTTCCAAGCGGTAAGGTGTTTCTTGATAAACCGCATAGTTGATCCAATTACTAAAGAAGGTCGTCGCAGCTAGATTCCAACGAATGCGAGGCTCTGTGCTGGCATCATCCTGGTCAAAATAATTCTTAGGAACGTCTGGATCCAAGCCTGCTTTCACATCTCGGTGGTATTCTTTCGCCAGCGTATCGCGATCATACTCCAGATGGCCAAAGCTATACACCTCACGCATATCCGGACTAGCAATGATGGACAAACCAACCTCATTTCCCTGAGCAATCACCTGAAGATTACTCTTTTCCAGAACTTCCTTCAAAGGAACATCGGTATAGCGGGAATGAGGGGCAAGGAAACGATCGTCAAAGCCTCTCATGAGAAGACTCTCCGGACGCACCACTGCTTGGTCATAGATACCGGATAGCTTGTCACAGAGCTCTACTTTTTGAATCCCGTAACGGTGGTAGAGACCAGCCTGGGCTCCCCAACAGAGGTGCAAGGTGGAAAAAACATGACGTTTGGCCCATTCAAAGACCTGGGTCAACTCTTCCCAGTAGTCTACTTCTTCAAAGTCCATCTTTTCGACAGGCGCCCCCGTCACAATCAAGCCATCATAGTAATTATCCTTGATATCCTCAAAGGTCTTGTAGAAGCTCTCCATATGCTCTGCCGCTGTATTCTTGGACTCATGGCTCGCCATATAGAGGAAATCCACATTGATCTGCAAGGGCGTATTGGCAAGGAGCCTTAAGAGCTGGGTTTCTGTCGCAACCTTGGTCGGCATCAGATTCAGAATGAGAACATTCATGGGCCGAATATCCTGGTGAGTTGCTCGAACATCATCCATGACAAAAATATTTTCTGAACGAAGAATATCTACTGCAGGTAATTTTTTATCTAGTGTAATTGGCATAAAAAGCTCCCATCGTGCAAGTTCTTAACTAACATTATATGATAGGAGCTTATAGTTTTCAATTATGGTTTTTCTGTATCCAGTTATAGCATTAGACTATATTAGTAATGCATCAAGACTTTGTAGTCGTAATCACCGATCGCTTCGCGTCCTTTCAAATCATCCAACTCGATCAAGAAGGCACACCCTGCAACGACACCACCGAGTTTTTCGATCATTTCGATGGTTGCTCTAACTGTACCACCTGTTGCCAAAAGGTCATCAACGATGAGGACGCGTTGGCCTGGTTTGATGGCATCTGCGTGCATGGTCAAGGTATCCACACCGTATTCTTTTTCGTAGTCCGCAGAGATAACTTCACGTGGCAATTTTCCAGGTTTACGAACAGGTGCAAAACCAATTCCCAATTCAAAAGCGACCGGGCATCCAACGATGAAACCACGCGCTTCAGGGCCGACGATCATATCGATCTTCTTATCCGTCGCGTATTGAACGATTTCACGAATCGCATAACTATAAGCATTGCCATCTGCCATCAAAGGGCTGATATCACGGAAGGTAATCCCTTCTTGTGGATAGTTTTCAATGCTTGCAATGTAATCTTTTAAATTCATGGTTAACTTTCTTTCATAAAAAATTTTTACATTCCATTATACCATGAATTCTACTAACTTGCATCATTTTTGCCAAATCATTTTCACAAACACCTGCAGCAACAGCAAAAATCCCACATCTGAAAAAGATGCGGGATTGGATTCCAAAAAAACTTACTACTCTTCTACCAATTTGTTGTACTCAATTTTCATATCCCCCAAATTTTTCAGGGAATAACGGGAACTTCCATTTTTGAACCAGGTACCAAGGATGTATTGCTCGGCCACTTTCTTACTTTGGTCACGAAGCCAAGTTCGGTCTTTGCCGTAGGTGGCAAGTTGATCAAGAAGTTGCTGGCCCTCGTAGGTAGTATCTTCTTTAGAAAGGTAGACCTCTTTCTGGAAAAACAACTTTTTGGATGAGTTGTATTTAAATATAAAACCAAGTGTCACACCTTTTTCCAATTGAAGATCATACATATAGGTCCAGTTGGGAGTTCCTCTAAACATCATCACGGACAGTTCTTCGTTAGCATCGACAATTCCTTTAGAATAGGGGTAGGTTTGAAAATCCTCGTCTTCCTTCCAGATACCATCGTTTCCTATCGTTTCTGTATAGGGCTTAAACATCACATAGCGCATCAGCCCACCATTTTCAGAGTAGTTAATTTCTTCCATAGGGTTTTTGAGGCTCAGGTAGATTCCTATCCAATAAAGGCCAAAAAGCAAGAAAGGGCTGAGCCAGAGGAAGTGTTTTAGGTGTTTGTTCATTAGGCCTGTCCTGTCAGATAATCATAGATTTCGCGAACTGTTCCAAGAGCCATCAGTTCCTGCTCTTTCACCGTTTGTTTGAGTTTTTGGTAGATGGTGCTTTCTGCGATTTCCCGTTTTTCTGCTTCTTTATTAACCTTCATGATGCCATTTTCAATGGTCACAAAGCCCAGCTCTTGGAAGATCTGGATCATTTTGACTAAGAGGATCTGCTGGATCTTGAGATAGGCTGCTAGGTCTTTCAGTTTGTAGCGGACATCAAACTCTGGGTACTGGTAGATGGTTTTATAGAGTTTAGCATACTGGTCCCTACTGCCGTAGCCTGTTAGATAGTAGGCTTTGGCGATCTCATTTTTGAAATAAACGGCCTGGAAATCATGCTTTTGGAAAATTTTTCGTAAGGGCTCTAAATCCTCCGGGATATTGCCAACTACAACGGCGGACGCTCCTGCTAGATCTGGCAGTTCTTTGGTAAGGTCAAGAACAGGGACACCTGCAGGGAGACTGGCAGTTTTAGAGCGGATATTAAAGAGCTGGACACCTTCCACACGCGCATCGACCAGCATGAGCTGGAGGGTTGTTTGGCCATTCCATTGGTTGACAGACAATTGCACGGCTAGCTCGAGGTTTTGCGCCTGTGCAAACTCTGTCTCTAAGCTTCCCAAGCCAAAGGCAACCACCTCAAAGGTCGCATCTTCTTGAGAAATTTTGAGTTTCAAGTGGGCATTGCCAGATCCCATCGAGCGCGCCCCTTCTACCTTGAAGTTACGGACTAAAAAGACAGGCTTTTTATTATCCATGCCAAAAGGACTCAAGCGCTCAAAGCTTTTCAGAGTTTCAAGCGTCAGTTCTGTTAAATGCAGTTCCTCGTCGATGGCTAAGCTAGACTTGCTGCTGAGATCAATCTCTTGCTCTCGAATATAATCCGTAAGGGCCTGAGACAAGGCGGGAAGTTGGTCCACCTCGAGCGTCATCCCTGCTGCACCCGCGTGTCCTCCAAAGGCGACAAAAAGCGACCGATGAGGATCGAGGGCATCAAAGATATTGACCGACTCAGGACTGCGAGCGCTCCCTTTAGCTCGTCCATCCTCGATACTTAAAACAACGACCGGCTGATGGAGCTCTTCTAATAGACGACCGGCGACAATGCCCAGCACTCCCGGATTCCAGCCTTCTTTGGCTAAGACCTGGGCCGACAAGCTCGGATCGACCATGGTTTTGGCTTCGTCATAGATACTTTGGACAATCTCTTTGCGTTCTTCATTCTTCTGATGAATCATGAGGGCAATTTCGTGCGCTTCTTCATCGTCAAAACCAGTCAGTAGCTCGATGGCTGGATTGGGGTCATCGAGGCGACCAAGGGCATTGAGACGAGGGGCGATCTGAAAGCCAATTGTTTCTTCATTGACATCCTCAGGACGAATCCCAGCGATCTCCAAGAGCTCCTGCAAGCCCATTCGCTGGGTATGTTGGAGAACACCCAAGCCGTATTTAACCAGAATCCGATTCTCATCTGTCAGGCTCACCATGTCAGCAATGGTTCCGATCGCGACCAAATCTAAAAGATCAACCGGTACTTCCTCTAGGAGGGCACAGGCCAACTTAAAGGCCACCCCACAGCCTGCCAGATAATGGAAGGGATAGGCCGCATCTGGATGCTCTGGATGGATGATCGCATAAGCATCCGGCAAAACCTCTGGCATGGAGTGGTGGTCCGTCACAATGACATCCACTCCCATTGCCTGGGCCATGGCTATGGCTTGATTGCCCGCCACGCCATTGTCCACCGTGACAATCAAAGAAATACCCTGCTGCTCGATAAAGTACTTGTAAACACTCTCATTGGGACCATAGCCATCTGTGAAGCGATTGGGTAGGTAAACTTGTACCTCTGCTCCCATCTGCTCCAAGGTTTCTTTCATAATGGAGGCCGAAGTCATCCCGTCTGCATCATAGTCTCCATAGACCAGGATCTGCTCGTAATCTTCGATGGCCCGTCGGATGCGCTCCACGGCCTTGTCCATATCATGGAGCAAATATGGGTCGTGAAGGTTTTCTAACTTGGGTTCTAAAAAGTCTTCTAAATCCTCTTTGGTCTGAATGCCACGCTCATACAGTAAGGTTGCTACGGACGCTTCTAGGCCTGCTTTTTTAGCAAGGGCTAAAAAGCTCTCATCTGTACTTAGCGAAGCTAACTGCCAATCGTATTTTGAAGTGATCATCTAGCTCTTTGGTCTCCTCTTTTTCTTGTCTGAATATTATATCACGAAAGCAGAAAATGGCGGGAAATAAAGCGTCGGACAGTTATTGAAATAAAATGGACAGAAATAGCTATTATTGTTGCATTTAGCTTGACTTGTGCATACAAAAGCATATAATTATATTGGTAGTAATTGTGATCTAAATAGCTGATGGTATAGGAGCTCGTTAGCTATTAGCGTATTTATTATCATTACTTATACAATACTTGTGATAACCCAGTGTTTTTGATCGAAACAGTCAAGGTTAGTGGGGAAGTTTTGCATCTTGTTCAGAGCATGGAGGTTTCTTTCAAGATGAAAACGGTAGTACTAGAACATTTTTTGAACTGTTGAAAAATAGTCTATTCTACTACTGGTAACATAGATCAAATAACTGATTTTTAGGAGCAAAATCAGAATTTTTTACTGTTTGACGATCACACGTATGTTTATCACTATGTGGAAAAACAAGAGGGATTTTTACAAGAAAAAGATTGGAGGATATTTTGAAATCTATCTACAAGAAAATAGTTATGATTGTAGCTATGATCAGTGTGGTAACAATGGGGTTATCAGTAATTAAACCTGTTAGTGCAACCACTGTAACACCAACAGTTACAAATTTAAAAGCAACAACAGCTGGTCAAAAGGTTACATTTTCTTTTGACTGGGATTTAACAGGTAAATCTGTTAAAGAAGGCGATACCTTCACAATCGATGCTCCAGAAGGTGTCAATATCACTGAAATCGCAACACAATCACTACAAGCAAACGGTGCTGAAGTAGCGACTGTTTCGATGACAGGTAAAAAGATTACTTTTACTTTCAAAAAAGCAATCGAATCAATGAACCAAAACGTAAAAGGTGGATTCTCATACAAAGCGGAATGGGATAACACACCAGGAAATCCTGGCAACAAAACAGCTACTTCAAAAGTAGGTTCTGAATCAGTTGTCATTACACGTCCTGATGGACCAGGCGTATTTGAAACTATAATTAACAAATACAACCTTACAGGGGACTATGTTGCTAAAACATTCAAATTAGATGTATCTGAAAACTATGCATGGATGAATGTTGGAGATGACTACTATCTTACAAAATGGTTCATCCGTATCAACGGAGATGGCAAAAAACAAGCATTGACAAATCCAGTGGTAACAGACCGTATCCAAGCTCCAGCGGTAGATTACTCTAAAATCACTTTTGCTCCGGCTGCTAACCATGCAGCAAGTGAATTCTTTGTGGGAACTTACTTGAAACCATCTTTCACACTTAGAAAAGGTGGACAAGTTGTTGCTTCCGGTTGGGATTTCTGGCAACATGTGAAATTCGATGCTGATGGTAATGGATTTACCGTGAACTTATCAGACGTCAGTGATGTTTTCAAAACAGCTTCAGACGATGAAGTAATTGTTGAATACCAAACATTAATTCCTAAGACTACCATTCGCGTAGACAACAACGCTACATTGAAAGCTGACGAACTTACAACTCCACAAGAAGATCCAGCCTTCTGGAATAACACAGAATTGAAATTTTGGGTAACTGGTGACACAACTGTTACAGTCCAAAAAGAATGGGTTGGAGATAGCGAAGCAGACCGTAAAGATATCACAGTTCAATTAGTAGCTGATGGTAAAAAAATAGACGGTATGACGAAAACTCTGACAAAAGATTCTGGTTGGAAAGCTGATTTCACTAACTTACCTGGTATTAAAGATGGTAAGAAGATTAAGTACTCCGTAGAAGAAGTAAACACACCTGATGGTTATACTTCAAAAGTAGAACCTATTAACGATTCGAATGTTATCAAAGTTGTAAACACTTCAACTAAACCAAAAGTTTCAACTGCTAAGGTGACCTTAAACCTTAAAAAAGCATTTGAAGGTGGGGAACTTAAGGGCGATGACTTTGAGTTTGTTGCAAAAGATTCAAGCGGTAAGGTTGTTGGTACAGCTAAGAACCAAAAAGATGGTAAGATTACTTTTGATAACATCACTGTAGACCAGGCAGGAACATTCAACTATACCATCACTGAAATAAAAGGTACGGACAAGACCATTACCTACAGTGATAAAACCATCACAGCTACGGTTGTAGTGGTTGAAAAAGACAATGCCTTGGTTGTAGAACAAGTCAACTACTCTGATGGTCAAACTAACACAGATACCTTCACCAACAAAAAAGAAGCTCCTAAAACAGAAAGTGCAAAAGCTACTCTTCAAGTGAAAAAGAGCTTTAAAGAAGGTGAAACAAGCTTACCGTTGACAGACGATCAATTTGAATTTGTCTTGAAAGAAGGCGACACTACCCTTGAAACTGCTAAAAATAAAGCGGATGGTACTGTAACCTTTAAGGAACTTTCTTATCCTGCAGAAGGAAAACATACTTACACCATTACCGAAAACAAAGGTACGGATGCTTCTATCAACTATAGCAGCCAAACCATTACTGCTACTGTCGATGTGAAGAAAGAAAACGACAAACTCGTCGCTACTGTGACTTACTCAGGCGGAGATACAGAGCAAGGAGATACCTTCACAAATACGAAAACACCTCCGACACCTCCAACGCCAACTCCAGTTCCTCCAACAGAGAAACCAACAACTGCTCAATTTAAGGCGAAAAAAGTATTGGCTATCAATGGTACGAGCGATCGTACCCTAAAAGCAAATGAGTTTACATTCCTTCTCAAGGATCAAGATGGTAAGCTCCTTGATACCAAGACAAATGATGAGAATGGGGATATTCTCTTCAATCCAGTAACCTTTAGCAAGGCTGGTACTTTCACTTACACAATCGATGAACAAAAACCAGCTTCGCCAGAATCCGCTATTGCTTATGACGAATCTGTTCACACTGTAACCGTAACTGTCACAAAAGATGCAAATGGACAATTGAAAGCGGATGTGAAATACGATGGTAAGATGGATACCCTTACTTTTACCAACACGTATACACCTCCAACGCCTCCAACTCCAAGCGAAAAACAAATTACCACAAGTAAAATTCTAGAAGGCCGTGACCTTCAAGGTGGGGAATTTAGCTTTAATCTCTTGGATGCAAATGGAACTGTCCTTCAAACCAAACAAAACGCTGCGGATGGTACGGTGACCTTTGATCCGATTGCCTACACAGAAGACACGATTGGTACTCATCAATATGCCATTAAAGAAGTCCTACCAGCTGATAAGGCAAACATCCAATATGATGAAGGTCAAGTGGATGTCACAGTTACTGTCACAAAAAATGAAGCGTCAAATGCGATCCAAGCTGTGGTTTCTTATGGTGCCAAGAAAACCTTTATTAACAAGGTCATCCCACCAACTCCACCAACAGTGAATATTCCTGAATTGAAACTGTACACCCTTAAGGTTCGTAAAGTGGATGAAAAGGGTGATTATCTTGCAGGTGCAGTTTTTGGACTCTTTGAAGCAGATGGGGTCACACCTGTTGCCAACCCATATGGCCAAGGCCAAGCACAAGCGATTTCTGGTCAAGATGGAATTGCAAGCTTCGTTGGATTTGAAGCAAAAGAATATGTGATCAAAGAGCTCTCTGCTCCAAGTGGTTACCAACTTTCAGATAAAGCCATCAAGGTTTCTTCAAGCGACTTTGTTTCAGCTACAAACCTTGTTGTTGATAAAGGAAACGTGGTGAATAAACTTCTTCCACCTCCACCATCAACAGATAAACCAAATATACCAACACCAAGTAATAGCAAACCTAAAACTCCATCACCTAATGGAGATAAGCCGAAACCTAGTGACAAACCTAAATCTAGTGAAACTCCTAAATCTAGTGACAAGCCTAAGGAAAGTAAACGATCTCTTCCTTCAACAGGAACTGCAGATCATTTAGAACTTCTTACAACTGGTTTGACATTCGTCGCTACAGCTATTGCTTTTATGACACTTAAGAAGAAAGAAGACTTCTAAGAAACGAGAAGAGGCTGGGACAAAAGTCCTAGCCTCTTAATTGTCTTTGGATTGTCGAGCAAGACGCAGTGGTTGAGTGGTATCTTTGTTCGCTTTTTAAGCTCCAAATATGACCTAATGAGGGAAACAAAGTTTCCTTTATCTGCAACCTTCAACAGTCTCCCAGACTGTTGAAGCTGTGCGGAGGTGGGACGACGAAATCGAATTCTAACGAATGACCGATTTCTGTCTCACTCTCTTTTCTGTATCTGCTTCTCTTATTCCACTTTGTTTTGATCTTCATAAAAAACAACTTTTCCATCTTTAACTTTGAAAGAGTAATTGAGCGTGTCATCCGAATCATCTTTATGATTGGAATAATAGAAACTATAGGCACCATCTGGCAGATCGCTAGCATCTAGCTTTTTCGCAGCCTTCTTCAAGTCTTGAACCGTCGTGACAGATGCACTATCATCGACAAAAATAGTCATATATACAAGCTCTTGATCTATCAAAGTTTGGAAAGGGATTTGATAGTAGCCGGCAAAGTCCTTCTTTCCTTCTTTTAGATTTTGTGTGGCGATGGCATCCAACCTTGCCTCTTTCTCTTCTTTTACAAAGTCCCCAAAGAAACTAATGAAATGAATAGGGAGACCGATCTTTTGCTTCTTTAATTGTTTCTCAATTTTATCTTCCAGTTCTTTAATCGATTTCTGCTCCAAAAAAGCTTCCTTATATTCTGGAAGATGGTTATTATATGAATCTGACCAGTCATCCGCAAAAGTTGTATTCTGTTCCAATGGCACTGTCTGACCGTCGAAGGTCTTCTCAGAGTAGGTGTAACTTACATGATACTGTGGGAATTCTAGGGCAGTCCAGTCCAGTTTTTTAATGGTAACAGTTCCATGAAGACCAACTTGAGCAAGCTCACTGCTAACAACTTCTTTAGCCTTTTTGTAATCGCTCGGTGTCATGATCTTACAGCTGGAAAGACATAGGCAGGAAAGAAAAAGTAGAAGACCCGCCAATCGTTTGAAATAATTCGATTTCATATCCTAACCTCCTTGCGAAATTCAACCTAACCAATTAATTTCTTATATCCTATAGGAACCTTTTTTTAATATCTTCTTTCATCTTTTTATTAGGGATTTTCTCTAAATCCATATATTTGAAGAATTCTTCATCATTTTGAACGACATGAATATTTCCATCTTTAGTATACTCAGCTGGTATGGTAAGGTTACCGAAGGACTGACCAAAATCTCTAGAGACCACGTAGTTCTGTACTTCATACAAGCGTCTCAGCAATGAAAACTCTGTAGTATCCTTACTTTGATTTAATTCCTTTTTAAAATATTGGAAAAACTCCTTTTTGTTATTTGCAAGATGTTCTTGACCATCTTTTGAAAATTCTGCTGGTATTTTATGATACTGTAGGACATCATACCATCCACCTGAACGAACCTCTGAAACTTTATAAAGCAGTTCTAAAAATGAAATATCAAAGTTGAGATCTTCTGGTCCGAGAAAGTATAAGTAGGCATTCTCTCCTTTTATCGATTCTTCACCCCATTTTACAGTAGTTGGATCATTCCCTTTGCTCAAAATCGAATATACTTTCGGATAGAGTGCTTTCAATGGGATGTCCTTAGCCTCATCACTATGATCCGTAAATAACAAACGTGAATGTTGGAGCTTTAATTGTCCTTCTCCAAAATTGTATTCAAATGGATGCAAGTCTTTATAGCTTTCTCGACTTTCTTTTTGAACTTGTTTATAATCTTTGCCTGATGAGGTTTTCCAGGTGATCTTTCCACTTTTAACATTCATCAACCCAGTTTGCAAATTATAGTCTGTTTCGACATGGATATCTCCAGGTCCAACAATATATTTGTCTTTCTTATCGACCAAAATATCAATTGGAATGTATGTTTCTCCATTATCTGTATCCAACAACATAGAAGAAACTGTAACATACACAGGGATATAATTTTTATTCATATCTCGTACTATCTTAAAAACATCATATGTCTTCTTCACTAAGCGCTTGTCCTTGGTATCATAGACATCAATGAGCCAGTACTCTCCCTTTTGTGCTTTATTTGTAGATAAATAATGAATTTTCTTACTAGAATCATAACTACCGATTCCTGGTCGTGATTTCAATTTGTAACTTTGTTGTGCAATATATCGTTCGCTATTTCCACCGTCTATAAACCATATAACATCAACATTTGGATTATACGAATGTGCTTCCAGTGCCTCATCCACTTCTTTTTTATTCTCCCATTGAATAGCTACTGCTTTCCCACCTGCAATAAATTGGGAGTCAACTATGTTTGGACGAGGTTTCCAAGTTACAAATTGTGAGATATCACGCTTATGAATTTCATACTGGATGAACCAGCCTCCTGCCAAGGTAACAAGTAATACAAATATCCAAAACTTAATTGATTTAAAAACCTTCTTCATTTCATCTCCTCCTAATTTTACCCTCATTTTACCATCAATTCCCTCTTTTGTCAGTCAAATCGATAAGAGGCTGGGACAAAAGTCCTAGCCTCTCAATTGTCTTTGGATTGTCGAGCAAGACGCAGTGGTTGAGTGGGCTCTACTACGCCGATTTCATCAGCTTTTACAGCCCTACTCAACTATGCGGAGGTAGGGCAACGAAATCGAATTCTAACGAATGACCGATTTCTATCCCACTCTCTTTATTTCATATAAATCATCCCCGTACAGGCTTGCTCAGAGAGTTCGACAAAGCCCAGGGACTGGTAAAAGGCTAGATTTTTCTCGCTACGTTCTGTGACGAGGAGCCGTTGATAGACATTAGGGAAGGTCGCTAAAGCCTCTTCTAAGAGTTTCCTTCCGATGCCTTGGCGCTGGTGATCTGGTCGTACCAAGAGGTCTTGCACCAAGAGGACAGAGTGGCCATCTCCTACCAAGCGAATGTAGGCTACGAGCTCATTCTCATCATAGACGGCTAATTGCCAAAGACTAGCTTTGACAGCTTCTTCTAGCATGCTTGGGTTGTTGGTATAATTGGTCCAGCCGACTGAGCTGTAGAGTGCGAGTAGGTCTGTCATCGCTGGAATTTCTTGTTTGTAATGTAACATCTTAACTCCTTTTTAAGCTATAGTGCTGGAAGAAGGCGATATCTCTGTAAGGGGACTCTTGACAAACGGCCAGTTCCATCTTGAGCATGGACTCTCGCCACCCTTCTTGGCCTTTGAAGCGATTATCCTGTAAGCCATAAAAGACGCGAATTCCTTGGTAGTCTTTGACTTCAAGGGCTAGGTCTTCTACTGTTGCAGCTAGATCATAGGCCTGAGCCAAGCCCATGGAGTGGGTTTCTAGATCTTGGCCTGCTAGGAGATCAAGCGCCTTTTGAGCATCATTTTCAAAAACCACCGTCTGCAGGACGCGGCCAACCTCATTGTGCTTGACGATCGAGAGGAGACCATCGGATTTCAAGAGGCGGGTAAATTCCTTGAGAACCGCCTTGCGATCTTCTACATACTCCAAGACATTGTGGCAGAGGATGACATCAAAGCTGGCATCTTCAGGGCTTGCTAACTGGTCCAGACTTCCAACGAATTGCTGGTAGGGATGGTCCTGGACCCGCAAGGCCACCATCTCTTCATTTGGCTCCACAGCAAGGACTTGATTTTCTTTCGCTAGGTGGTTGGCTACAAGGCCAAAGCCACTGCCAAAGTCAAGCACTCGCTTGCCTTTAATGTCCTTTAATTGGGCAAAAAGAATATCATAATAGATCTGTCCCCAGGGTTGCTGGAGGTTTTCTAAATAGGCTTGAATATTAGCTGCCATCTAGCTCCTCCTATTTGTAATTGAACATCTTGCTGGCTAGCTTGTCCGAGATGCGTGGGAAAAGGGTATAGAGCTTGTGGGTCAGGTTCAAGAGCCAAGGAAGATTGAGCTCGCGTTTTGCTTTTCCAAAATTCTTCACAATCTTCTTAGCCACAAAGTCTGGCTCCAAAATATAACGGTCCACAGCTTTAACATAGGTCCCGTCTGGATCTGCCTGGTCAAAGAAAGTGGTTCGAATCGGACCCGGATTGACCGTCGTCACATGGACACCAAAGGGCATGAGTTCCAAGCGTAGGGCATTGGAAAAGCCAATGGCCGCAAACTTGGTCGCCGAATAGAGGCTAGATTTAGCAGTTGCAACTAAGCCCGCCATGCTGACGATATTGACGATGTGCCCCTTGCCTGCTTCCTTCATGTGCGCACCAATCAAGCGTGAAAGCTGCATGAGGGCAAAGGTATTGACTTCAAACATCTCCCGCACCTGTTGGTCAGAAATGCTATCAAAGGCCTCAAAGATTCCATAACCAGCATTATTGACCAAGACATCAATCTGTCCATAGCGCTGATAAAGCTTTTCGACTAGCTCTTGAACAGCTGAGGAATCTGTAATATCAATCCCGATGCATTCGGCCTGAGAATACTTGGCATAGAGCTTTTCCAGTTTTTCTTGATTTCGACCTAAAAGAATCAGCCGGTCTTCAGGGAGAAGTTTGACCATTTCCTGTGCCAAGCCTCCACTTGCTCCTGTAATGATGATGGTTCGCATCTTAGATCTCCACTTCTTCTAAATCTTTGACCACATAGACATTTTCAAAAATGCTGGATGCATCCTTGCGCAATTGGCTGACGTCCTTGGAGAGGAAGCGGGCGCTGATATGGTTGAGAAGTAGGCGTTTGGCCCCTGCTTCACGCGCCACTTCTGCCGCCTGCATATTGGTCGAGTGTCCGTGCTTCCGAGCAATCTTCTCATCGCCCTTGCCATAGGTGGACTCATGGACCAAGACATCCGCATTGACTCCAAGGCGAACGCTGGCATTTGTCTTTCTGGTGTCTCCTAGGATCGTGATAATCTTACCAGGTCGAGGGGCTGAAATATAGTCCGCAGCAATAATCTTGGTGCCATCCTCTAATGTGACATCCTGCCCATTTTTCACCTGGCCAAAGAGCGGTCCAAATGGCACTCCTGCTGCCTTGAGCTTGTTCGCATCCAGCGTTCCTTCCAGGTCTTTTTGCATGATGCGATAGCCCACACAAAAAATGGTATGGTCCAAGGCTTCTGCATGAACTGTAAATTTATCCGTTTCTAAAATTTTTCCTAGAGAGTTTTCATCGAATTCATGAAAATGAATACGGTAAGGCAGGCGAGAACCTGATACGCGAAGACTGGTCATCACAAAGGATTTGATCCCTGCTGGACCATAAATATCCAGATCTGTCTGCTCTTCATTGGCCTGAAAGGCCCGACTAGAGAGGAAACCTGGCAAACCAAAAATATGGTCCCCGTGTAAGTGAGTGATAAAGATCTTGCTAACTTTTCGCGGGCGAATGGTCGTTTCTAAAATTTGATTCTGTGTCGCCTCGCCACAATCAAAGAGCCAGACTTCATTGATCTCATCTAGTAATTTGAGCGCTAAGCTCGATACATTTCGGGCTTTTGAGGGTTGCCCAGCTCCCGTTCCTAAAAATTGAATGTCCATTGTCTACTTTCTATCTATATAAATCATGGCCGTCCGGTTCTCTGAACGGAACGAAAGGTTGCCTGGGTAGGCCTGCGCCAGCTCAAGCAACTCCTCTTGGTTATAACCCGACAGTTTTAAGCGTCCATCTTCTAAGGTCAATAAGTCAGAAAGATCTGTGAGCGCCTCCGTTTTGGTCACCACTTCTGGGCCAGCCTCTTGTAGGCAGATCTTGCCTTCTTTTTCAAAGACCAAACAATGAGGAAAGATCTCTGCGATTTCGAATAAAATCGAAGGGGTGATCACTGCCGCTGGATTTTCAGCAAAGACACAAGCCATCTCCTCATTTACATAAGCCAAACCGTAAGACTTACCCGACAAATTGAGGCGGATAAAGGGCTTGTGTTCATCAAAGCTTTGCTCAACGGTGAACAAGTCAAATGCCCGGCTCAAGTCCAAGAAATAATCCATGGCCACCTTTGGGCTCTTCTTTTGGTAGAGCTCAGCGAAATAAGCGTTGAGCACACTTGGGGGAGGCGTAATCATCCGGAGCCGCAATTCCTCAGGGATGGTGCTGAATAGATTGTTCAGATAGACCCGATCGAGACTGGTATAGCCCCCATATTTTATTGCTAAATCAACGTAATCCGTCATAAAATTCCTCCAACTTCCACTTATTTTTCTCTGCAATATAGCCTTGAATGACCTCGACGTCTTCTTCAAATGCTCGCTGGTCAATGATCGCGACTGTCTCTAGGTCATGTGTCCGATAGGATTTTGAAAAAGGAACTCGAATGCTAAAGGGTACAAAGATTTCTCTCAGTTTTTCTAGTAGCAAAGCCTGCAGATCCTCACGGGCTGTTTCAGAGCGAGCTGAGACTAGGCGGTAAGGTGTCTGGGTTGGTGTAAAGTCCGCTACTTTATCGGCTTTGTTGTAGAGGGTTAAGCGAGGAATCTCTAGCATATCTAAGTCTTTCATGATAGAGAGAACGGTCTTTTCATGCTCTTCATGATTGGGATCAGAGGCATCGATGACATGGACCAAGAGATCCACATTCTTACTTTCTTCCAGGGTCGACTTAAAGCTCGAAACCAGCTCTGTTGGCAGGTCTTGGATAAAGCCAACCGTATCGGTCAACGTCACCTGCAGATTGCCTGTTAGATGGATGCTCTTGGTTGTGGCATCCAAGGTCGCAAAGAGTTCATCTGCTTCATATTGGCTCTTACTGGTTAGCTGATTCATAATGGTCGACTTCCCTGCATTGGTATAGCCGATCAAACCGATCTGAAAGACTGGTGATTCCAAGCGTTTTTCACGAAGGGTTTCCCGGTTCTTTTCGACTGCCTTAAGTTGGCGTTCGATATCAGTGATTTGATTGCGAACGCTCCTGCGGTTCAACTCCAGCTGACTTTCCCCTGGTCCACGAGAACCAATTCCCCCGGCCTGACGGCTGAGCATGATCCCTTGACCAACAAGGCGTGGCAAAAGGTATTTAAGTTGGGCCAAGTGCACCTGCAACTTCCCTTCATGACTCCGAGCCCGCATGGCAAAGATATCTAGAATCAGCTGCATCCGATCAATGACCTTAACCCCAAGGATTTCTTCTAAATTGACATTTTGCCGGGGTGTCAGACGGTTATTGACTACTACGGTTGTGATCTCATCTGCTTCGACCATTTGAGCAATTTCTTCTAATTTTCCAGATCCGATAAAGGTCTTGGTGTCGTACTTCTCCCGCTTTTGTGTATAGGAGCCCCGGACATCTCCACCGGCTGTTTTAGCCAAACTCGCCAACTCCTCCATCGACATGTCAAAATTGTCCATGCCTTGTAGTTCCACACCGACCAAAAGGATGCGTTCTTGTTTCTTTTCTGTTTCAATCATACTGTAAAAACTCCTTTACATCTGCAAGAACCTGCTCCTTGAAATGGGGGGCGGAAATGGAGTAAAAGGTCACTTCCATTCGATTTCGAAACCAGGTCAACTGCCGTTTCGCAAAACGCCGTGTGTTGCGCTTGAGGGTCTCACTGGCTTCCTCCAAGCTCTGTTCCCCCTTAAAGTAGGGAAAGAGTTCCTTGTAGCCAATCCCTTTACTGGCTTGCACATCTGGATAATGGTCATAGAGCCACTGGGCTTCCTCCAGCAAGCCCTCCGCTAGCATATGATCTACTCGACGATTGATGCGATCATAGATCAAGGACCGTTCATCATATAGACAGATCAGATAGGGTTCATAATCGGTCTCTTGGTTGGCTAGGTTTTGACCAAAATGCGCAATTTCAAGAGCCCGCATGGCTCTACGGCGATTGATCTGAGGAATCACCAGTCCTTGCTCCGCCACTCTTTGGTACAAGTCTTCATCCGACAGCAAGTCTAATTGAGCCCGATAGGCTAGAATCTCTTCATGAGGAACTGCTCCACCGAGATGATAGCCTTCGAGAAGACTTTGGATATAGAGACCCGTCCCACCTGCAATGATGGGCAACTTGCCTCGAGCTGTGATATCCTCGATGGCCTGCTTGGCTTCCTCTACAAAATCAAAAGCCGAGTAAGACTCGGTTACCTCCCGTACATCGATCAAATGATGGGGAGCCGCAGCTTGCTCCTCTGGCGTCGCCTTGGCTGTTCCAATATCCAGCTTCCGATAGACTTGCTGGCTATCACCACTGATGATTTCACCATTGAGGGCTTGGGCCAAATCGATCGCAAGAGCTGTTTTTCCAACCGCGGTCGGTCCCACAATCACAATTATCTTGGTTTTCATCGTTTTTCCTTGCAAAATTCACGTTTTTTCGTTACCATATATTATAACATAAATATTTAAAGTTCAGAAAAGGAGAAATTCTCATGGCTAAAGGATTTGGTAAAGGTTTTGTTACTGGTGTTGCTGGTACAGTTGCGGCTGTCGCAGGTGCAGTTTACACATTCAAGAAAAAAGTAATCGAGCCAGAAGAAAAGAAAGCAGCTTTCATCGAAGAAAACCGCAAAAAAGCAGCACGTCGTCGTGTATCACACTAATCCATCAAAAAAGCTCCGGGAAACCGGAGCTTT
>CAUUAM010000021.1:0-18830 GCA_963543165.1 uncultured Streptococcus sp.
TCGTGTTTCTGTGGGTGACGGCTATGTCGTCATGGCTGTCTGTCCCACTCTCTTTACTATTTCAGATCTCGTTTACTTCTTTTAAGAAATTACTTGGAGGGAACAAAAGAAAAACAGAGGTGGAAGAAACTATTTTTCTTCCATCTCTGTTTTTTGTCCTTGAATTGCTTTTTTGAGCCACCAAAGTGAGCCGACTAGGATCAGGGCAGCAAGCCAAAAAATCCAAGCCTCAATAGTGGTTAGAAAAAAGTAGAGAGCGATAGCATCGACCAATAAAAGTGGGATGAGAGTCTGTTTGCTTATTTTCATATGAATATTGTATCATAAATTGTAGTGGAAACAAGCAGAATCAATCTTTTCAGAGATCTTTTGTATGATTGTAAAAAATCAGAAAGGATTTGTTCGTGTAATTTTCTTCAGAAGTGCATCTTGCTCCTATTTATGGTAAAATGATAAAGATATGAGTAAAGAATTTCATCATGTAACGGTCTTGCTCCATGAAACGATTGATATGCTGGATGTGAAGCCAGATGGGATCTATGTGGATGCAACATTGGGTGGGGCAGGCCACAGCGAATATTTGTTAACAAAATTAAATGATTCAGGCCATCTTTATGCCTTCGACCAAGATCAGCATGCGATTGAGAATGCTAAGATTCGTTTGGCACCTTTCATTGAGAAAGGCATGGTGACCTTCATTAAGGATAACTTTCGTTATTTGAAGGAACGTCTAAACGAATTGGGTGTGACTGAAATTGATGGAATCTGTTATGACCTAGGTGTCTCTAGTCCTCAGTTAGATGAACGGGAACGTGGATTTTCTTACAAGAAAGATGCGCCGTTGGACATGCGGATGAATCAAGAAGCTTCTTTAACAGCCTATGAGGTGGTTAATAGCTACGATTACCATGATCTAGTTCGCATTTTTTTCAAATATGGAGAGGACAAATTTTCCAAGCAAATTGCGCGGAAAATTGAGCAAGCACGAGCAATTAAACCGATTGAAACGACGACTGAATTAGCAGAGATTATTAAATCTGCTAAACCAGCTAAGGAGCTCAAGAAAAAGGGTCATCCTGCTAAACAGATCTTCCAAGCCATTCGTATCGAAGTCAATGATGAACTGGGAGCGGCGGATGAATCGATTCAACAAGCTATGGATTTGTTAGCAATTGATGGTCGTATTTCTGTGATTACCTTTCATTCATTAGAGGATCGTTTAACCAAACAACTATTTAAAGAAGCTTCGACTGTTGAAGTTCCAAAAGGACTTCCCTTTATTCCGGATGATTTGAAACCAAAGCTGGAATTGGTCAATCGAAAACCCATTTTACCAAGTGCCGATGAGCTTGAGGATAATAATCGGTCACATTCGGCAAAATTACGGGTCGCTCGAAAAATACACAAGTAAGAGGAAATGATATGGCAGTAAGAGATGAAAAAACAAGAAAACAGATATTGCAGGAGCGATTTCGCCACTTTTCTAGAGTAGAAAAGGCTTTTTATGGATCGATTGTCCTAACAGCTGTGATTTTAGCCATTAGTATCGTCTTTATGCAAACACGGATTTTACAAGTACAGAGTGAATTGACCAACTTGAATACCGAGTTGGAAGCCAAAAAGACAGAGTTGGCAGATGTTCGTCAAGAGGTTAATGAACTGACGCGTTATGACCGCTTGTCGCAGTTGGCTAGTTCCCAAGGAATGAAGCTGCAAAAAGAAAATCGAAAAACAGTGAGTGCAAGTAGTGATGAATAAATTCAAAAAATTTTTGATCAGGTATTCGATAAAAAAACGTCGCTTGCCGGATCAGAACCGAAAACAAGTTGGGAAAAATCTCAGTGTTCTGGCGATTTTCCTCTTTTTTATCTTTCTGATTAATTTTGCAATGATTATTGGGACCGATAAGAAATTCGGTGTGACCCTATCGGAGCAAGCAAAAAAGGTTCACGAACAGACGGTTATTGTTCCTGCAAAGCGTGGAACGATCTATGACCGAAATGGAGCGGTAATCGCTGAAGATGCTACAACTTATAATGTTTATGCGGTGATTGATAAAAAGTATAAATCAGCAACCGGAAAGATTCTTTATGTTGAAGAGAGTCAATTTAAGAAAGTGGCAGAAATCTTTAAACAGTACTTAGGGATGGATGAGGATTACGTCATTCAACAGTTATCTCAAAAAAAATTGAAACAGGTTTCTTTTGGATCGGACGGGAATGGCATTACCTATAGCAATATGACGGCTATTCGTGAAGCTATGGAAGCTGCGAAAATTGAAGGTATTGCCTTTACAACTAGCCCAAATAGAAGCTATAAAAATGGAGTCTTTGCTTCTCAATTTATCGGTCAAGCTTCGCTTCAAGAGGATAAAGATGGGAATAAAACCCTGAAGGGGCAATCGGGGATGGAAAAATCCCTGGATCGCATTCTTGCTGGACAAAATGGCGTTATTACTTATGACAAAGACAGGAATGGAAATATTGTTCCGGGATCAGACAAAGTTTCTGTAAAAACAGAAGATGGAAAAGATGTCTACACAACCCTTTCAGCAGAATTGCAGACCTACCTTGAGACGCGCATGGATGTTTTCCAAGAAAAAGTAAAGGGAAAGTATGTTAGTGCGACTCTTGTCAGTGCAAAAACAGGAGAAATCCTTGCGACAACGCAACGTCCTTCCTATAATGCGGATACCAAACAAGGGCTGGATCTGAAAAACTTGAAAACCTGGAATACCATCCTTTATCA
The DNA here is from genome assembly GCA_963543165.1 of uncultured Streptococcus sp. Classification (GTDB taxonomy): domain Bacteria; phylum Bacillota; class Bacilli; order Lactobacillales; family Streptococcaceae; genus Streptococcus. The sequence continues at coordinate 2,749 of CAUUAM010000021.1, forward strand.
AGATCAATATGAACCGGGTTCAACGATGAAGGTCATGTTATTAGCTTCGGCGATTGATCATGGAACCTTCCCAGCCTATAATGAAGTATACTACAGTAACGAACTACAAGTAAAAGATGCGACGATCCGTGACTGGGATGTCAATATGGGACTGTCTGAAGGTCGCTATATGAATATCGCACAAGGCTTTGCTTACTCAAGTAACGTGGGGATGACCCGCTTGGAACAAAAGATGGGAAATGCTGTCTGGATGGACTACCTAACCCGCTTTAAATTCGGTCTTCCGACCCGTTTTGGAATGGGAAATGAAGCTTACGGGGGTCTTCCAGGGGATAACTATGTCAGTCAAGCCATGTCTTCTTTTGGTCAAGGGATTTCCGTCAGTCAAACCCAAATGTTACGGGCCTTTAGTGCCATCGCTAATGATGGGCAAATGTTGGAGCCGAAGTTTATTAGTGCTATTTACGATAAAAAATCAGACACAGCCCGCAAATCAAAAAAAGAAGTTGTTGGAAAACCAGTTTCAGGATCAGCTGCACAACAGACACGGAACTATATGATCACCGTCGGAACAGATCCAGAGTATGGAACCTTGTACAGTGATGGACCCATCATTCAGGTACCCGGTCAAAACGTTGCGGTGAAATCAGGGACTGCCCAAATGGCGACAGATCAAGGATACTTGCAAGGAGAAAATGATTATATCTACTCGGTTGTAGCCATGACACCTGCAGAAGATCCTGAATTCATCATGTATGTGACGGTCCAACAACCAGAAGTGAAATTCTCATTCACCAGCTGGGAAGAGCTGGTCAATCCTATTTTGGAAGATGCAGTTGCTTTAAAAGACGAATTGCATCTAACTACAGAGGCACCAACTTTGGATGATGTGACCAAAGAAACGACTTACAAAATCCCTTCAGTAGAAGCTGTCTCTAAGGAGCTAGGCTTGAAACAAAATCTAAGTCCGGGAGCTTATTCAGAAGAATTGCGTCGCAATTTAGTACAACCAATTGTCTTAGGGACAGGAAAGAATATTCGGAAGATGTCTGTGGATGTTGGTTCTAAAGTCAAAGCCAACCAACAAGTATTACTATTGACAGAAGATTTTGATGTGATGCCGGATATGTATGGTTGGACAAAGAAAAATGCAGAGATCTTTGGAGAATGGACTGGTATTGAAATTACTTATAAAGGTAGTGGAAAGAAAGTGACCAAACAAAGTGTCAAAATGAATACTTCACTCGAAAAAACTAAAAAAATAACCTTAACATTAGGAGACTAACATGTATATTGCCACGATCTTAGTATCGTTTCTATTAACTGTGGCTGCTATTCCAGCCTTTATCCGATTTTATCATCGTGCTCATATTTCTGGGCAACAGATGCACGAAGATGTGAAACAACACAAGGCAAAAGCGGGGACTCCAACAATGGGAGGAGTTGTATTCCTGATTACGGCGGTCTTAGTGACTTTTGTTTTTAGCATATTGACTGGTAACTTTACTCGACCTGTTCAACTGATTCTATTTATCTTGATTTTATATGGAATTGTTGGTTTTTTGGATGACTTTTTAAAAGTTTTTCGTAAGATCAATGAGGGTCTCAATCCGAAGCAAAAATTGGCCCTGCAACTCATGGGGGGAATGATCTTTTATATTTTCTCTGAACGTCATGGTAATGGCAGTCTTTTGAATGTTTTCGGATATGATCTTTACTTGGGGCATTTCTACATTCTCTTTGCTCTATTTTGGTTGGTTGGTTTCTCAAATGCGGTCAATCTGACCGATGGAATTGACGGATTAGCCAGCATCTCTGTTGTGATTAGCCTAAGCGCCTATTCCTACATTGCCTATATGCAAGGGAAATGGGATATTCTCTTTGTAACGTTAAGTATGATGGGTGCCTTGCTTGGATTCTTTGTCTTCAACCACAAACCGGCTAAGATTTTTATGGGAGATGTCGGTAGTCTCGCTCTTGGAGGGATGCTTGCGGCCTTGTCGATGGCTTTACATGTAGAGTGGACTCTTCTTTTGATTGGTCTAGTCTATGTCATTGAAACAGGATCAGTCATGCTACAAGTGAGCTATTTCAAATGGACTAAGAAACGCTATGGGGAAGGGCGTCGGATCTTCCGAATGACCCCTTTCCATCACCACTTAGAACTAGGTGGCCTTTCTGGAAAGGGTCAAAACTGGTCAGAATGGAAAGTGGATGCCTTTATGTGGTCCATTGCCTTGGTAACAAGTGTCATTACTCTTGTTCTTCTCTACTTATAAAAAAGACGGTGGGCTTGCCCATCGTTTTTTGCTGACTCAGAGAGACTTTGTTGGTTAGTAAAAATGACTCATAAGAGAGGCACGAAGTCAGCTTTTCTGATATAATAATAGAGATCATGAAAGGAACTGAGAAAATGAAATTTACAGAGTTTAATTTTAAGCCTTATATTCAAGAGGCACTGAAAGAAATCAATTTTAGAGAAGCAACTGAAGTACAGGAAAAACTAATTCCGATTGTCTTAGCTGGGAATGATTTGGTTGGGGAATCTAAGACAGGATCTGGGAAAACCCATACATTCCTCTTGCCGATTTTTCAAACGTTAAATGAAGACAACGATCAAGTTGAAGCGGTGATTACGGCTCCTAGTCGGGAGTTAGCAACGCAAATTTACCAAGCGGCTCGTCAAATCTCTAGTCATTCTGAAAAAGAAATTCGGATTGCCAATTATGTTGGAGGAACGGATAAAAGTCGTCAGATTGAAAAATTGCAGGTCAAACAACCGCATATCGTGATTGGAACTCCAGGGCGGATCTATGATCTGGTTGCATCTGGTGATCTGGCCATCCATAAGGCCCATACCTTTGTGGTAGATGAGGCGGATATGACACTGGATATGGGATTTTTGTCTACCGTAGATAAGATTGCTTCAAGACTTCCGCAACAACTGCAATTTTTAGTCTTTTCGGCTACGATTCCACAAAAGTTGCAGCCTTTCTTGAAAAAATATCTTTCTAATCCAGTCATGGAGCAAATTAAGACCAAAACGGTGATTTCAGATACCATCGATAATTGGCTGGTTTCCACCAAAGGTCGTGATAAAAATGAGCAAATTTACCAACTGACCAAGGCCTTGCAACCTTATTTGGCTATGATTTTCGTTAATACTAAAACGAGAGCAGATGATCTTTATGCTTATTTAGTAGCCCAGGGCTTGAAGGTAGCAAAAATTCATGGAGATATTCCACCGCGTGAACGGAAACGCATCATGAATCAGGTTAAAAATCTTGATTTTGAGTACATTGTAGCGACAGATTTGGCAGCTCGTGGAATTGATATCGAAGGGGTCAGTCATGTCATCAATGATGCCATTCCTCAAGATCTTTCTTTCTTTGTTCACCGTGTTGGTCGGACAGGACGCAATGGCCTGCCTGGTGTAGCCATCACCCTTTACCAACCGAGTGATGATTCAGATATCAGTGAACTAGAAAAAATGGGAATTCGTTTCGTACCGAAAGTTTTGAAGAATGGGGTTATTGAAGATACCTATGATCGGGACAGACGAGTGAACCGGGAGAAAAAACAAGAGAAGCTAGATATTGAAATGATTGGTCTTGTGAAGAAGAAAAAGAAAAAAATCAAACCAGGCTATAAGAAAAAAATCAAATGGGCTGTTGATGAGAAGCGGAGAAAAGCGAAGCGAGCTGAAAACCGTGCGCGTGGACGAGCTGAGCGGAAGGCTAAGCGCCAAACCTTCTAAACAGTTTTTTCACAGCTTTCGAAGAAAACATAGCTTCTCTTTATTGGTTTGATAAAGAAAAACTATTGGGAACTTGTCTGGAATTATGATAGACTATTTTTGACTAGTCTATCATTTTTCTATTTCTGTAGCGATTTTTGGAATTCTGATAGTGAATGTGATAGAATGTTTATAATCGAGAAAGGAAGTAACAAAAATGTTTACAACTAATCTGATAGCAGCCAACTGGTATGCTGACTTTTTGAAGTATATTCCAGATAGTAAGTTGTTTAGTTTAAGAGCTGTGTTTGACGCGTTCCCATCGGTCATCGCCAAATTGCCAGTCACCATTCTGCTAGCATTAGGAGGTGCATTTTTTGGGATTATTTTTGCCATGATTTTTGCTCTGGTCAAAATTAATCGAGTCCGAATTCTTTACCCCATTCAAGCTGTATTTGTCAGTTTTTTGCGCGGGACCCCTTTGTTGGTTCAATTGATGTTGACCTATTATGGGATTCCTCTTATTTTAAAAGCGATCAATCAGTCTTATGGAACAGCTTTTAATATTAATGCCATTCCAGCTGAGCTATTTGCCATTGTCGCCCTTGCCTTCAATGAGGCAGCTTATGCGAGTGAGACCATTCGGGCAGCAATTTTATCGGTGGATCCTGGTGAAATCGAGGCTGCGCGTAGTCTTGGGATGACGAACCGTCAAGTTTACCGCCGGATTATTATCCCCAATGCAGCAGTCGTTGCAACTCCAACCTTAATCAATTCTCTTATTGGCTTAACCAAGGGAACATCGCTAGCTTTTAGTGCCAGTGTGGTTGAAATTTTTGCCCAAGCACGGATTATTGGGGGGAGCGATTTGAAGTACTTTGAACGCTTTATCACAGTATCGATTGTCTACTGGATTGTGAATATTCTCATTGAAATGCTAGGCCGTCACATTGAACGTCGACTGGATATTGAGACTCCCGTAGCCATTGATTTACCAGATGAGGAGGTCAGGATCTAATGATTTATATTTCAGAATTATCAAAGACTTTTTCAGGTCAAAAGGTTTTAAATAATCTAAGTTTGGAAATTCAAAAAGGGGAAGTCGTAGCCTTGATTGGGTCCTCAGGAGCTGGTAAATCGACCTTTTTACGCAGTTTAAATTATTTGGAAGCTCCAGACAGTGGTCGAATTAAAATTGATGATTTCGAGGTTGATTTTGAGCAAATTACCCAAGATCAAATCTTAACCCTCAGAAGAAAGTTAGCCATGGTTTTCCAACAGTTCAATTTGTTTGGGCGAAAAACAGCTCTCGAAAATGTTAAAGAGGGTCTGATTGTTGTGAAGGGCTTATCCGATCAAGAAGCAACGAAAATTGCGCGTGAAGAACTTGCAAAAGTCGGCTTATCAGATCGTGCCAATCACTATCCTCGTCACCTTTCGGGCGGACAAAAACAACGGGTAGCTTTGGCGCGTGCCTTAGCGATGAAACCAGAAGTTCTTTTGCTAGACGAACCGACTTCAGCTTTGGATCCAGAATTGGTTGGAGAGGTTGAAAAATCAATTGCCAATGCAGCAAAATCAGGTCAAACCATGATACTGGTTAGTCATGATATGTCTTTTGTAGCACAAGTGGCAGATAAGGTTTTATTTTTGGATAAAGGACGGATTATTGAAACTGGAAGTCCAGAGGAAATCATGCAGCATCCAAAAGAAGAACGGACAAAAGAATTCTTTGCTAGTTACAAACGGACCTATGTTTGATATAATAGAAGAGAGGTGAGGCTCAGTTAGCAATTGCTAGCTGAGTCTGTTTTCTGAAGATGCAAAAACATTTGGAGTAGTGATGTTAAATAAATTATTATCCTTATATATACAAAGTCTACTGACGACAACTATTTTAGTTGGGATCGCTTCTGGTATTTGGATTGGCTATCGTGCTCTTAAGAAGAAAGATAAGACGGCCAAGCAAAGACAAGCGCATTTGTATGATATCCTCTTAATTGATATCATGACGATTCCTATTTTAACTTTTGCAGTGATAGGGATTTTGTTTATCTTTCAAGCACGATAATTGCAAAAAGACCGTGTTAGAATTATAATGGTTACAACAAAATGGAAAGAGGTTGAGTATGTTTGATACAGTGATTATTGGAGCAGGCCCTGCAGGAATGACCGCAGCCCTTTATGCTGCTAGAAGCAATTTAAAGGTCGCATTGATCGAAAGAGGGATTCCGGGAGGTCAAATGAACAATACTTCTGATATTGAAAACTATCCTGGCTATGCCAATATCAGCGGCCCAGATTTGGCCGAAAAAATGTTTGAGCCTCTGGAAAATCTCGGAGTAGAGCATTTGTTTGGTCAAGTAGAGCGCATTGAAGATCTAGGAGCAACTAAAAAGATTGTAACAGATGATGGGGAATTTGAAGCCAAAACCCTTGTGATTGCAACAGGCTCTAACCACCGTTTATTGAATGTTCCTGGTGAAGCGGAGTTGAATAGCAGAGGTGTTTCTTATTGTGCTGTTTGTGATGGTGCCTTCTTTAGAGATGAAGATCTTCTAGTAGTTGGTGGTGGAGATTCAGCGGTTGAAGAAGCTGTCTTTTTAACCCAGTTTGCAAAAACAGTGACCATTGCCCATCGCCGAGATGAGCTTCGGGCTCAAAAAGTTCTTCAAGATCGTGCCTTTGCTAACGAAAAGATTCACTTTGCTTGGAATACGGTTGTTGAAGAAATTAAGGGAGACCAACGGGTTAGTTCGGTCCTTTTAAAAGATGTCAAAACAGGAGAGGTAAGAGAGCAGGCCTTCGGTGGTGTCTTTATCTATGTTGGTTTAGATCCTGTCAGTGATTTTGCGTCTGAACTTGGTATTTTGGATGAGAATGGTTGGGTAGTGACGGATGATCATATGAGAACTACAGTCCCAGGTGTTTTTGCTGTTGGGGATGTTCGCCAAAAAGACTTGCGCCAAGTGACCACTGCGGTTGGAGATGGTGCGATTGCTGGACAAGAAGTCTATAAATATATCACGGAAAACTTGTAATGCTTAAAAAATCTGAGATCTTTTGTCTCAGATTTTTTTATACCGTTCTTTCAGTATTCAATAGGGCTGAAATGTGCTATAATGATACTAATTTTATGGTAGGAATTCATAGAACAAATCTATAAAAAAGAGGTATTCATATGTATCCGGATGACAGTTTAACCTTGCATACTGATTTATACCAAATCAACATGATGCAAGTCTATTTTGATCAAGGTATCCACAATAAACATGCCGTATTTGAAGTCTATTTTCGTCAACAGCCTTTTAAAAACGGCTACGCAGTATTTGCTGGCTTAGAAAGAATTGTGAAATACTTGGAAAACTTGAGTTTTTCTGAGAGCGATATTGCCTATTTAGAGTCACTTGGTTATCATGGGGCCTTCTTGGAATATCTTCGTGATCTCAAGTTGGAATTGACGGTACGTTCTGCTCAAGAAGGAGATTTAGTCTTTGCCAATGAACCAATTGTTCAGGTAGAGGGTCCTCTGGCTCAGTGTCAATTGGTGGAAACAGCCCTTTTGAATATCGTCAACTTTCAAACCTTGATAGCAACAAAAGCTGCTCGTATTCGTTCAGTCATTGAAGATGAGCCTTTGATGGAATTTGGAACACGTCGTGCGCAAGAAATGGATGCTGCCATTTGGGGAACTCGTGCAGCAGTCATCGGAGGGGCCAATGGAACTAGTAATGTTCGTGCAGGAAAACTCTTTGGAATCCCAGTTTTAGGAACCCATGCCCATTCTCTTGTACAAGTATATGGGAATGACTATCAAGCCTTTAAAGCTTATGCGGAAACCCATAAAGATTGTGTCTTCCTCGTCGATACCTATGATACGCTGCGTATTGGGGTACCAGCAGCTATTCAGGTAGCACGTGAAATGGGAGATAAAATCAATTTCCTAGGCGTCCGGATTGACTCAGGAGATATTGCCTATATTTCTAAAAAGGTTCGCCAGCAATTAGATGAGGCTGGGTTTACAAATGCTAAAATCTACGCTTCTAATGACTTGGATGAAAATACCATCCTCAACTTAAAAATGCAAAAAGCAAAAATTGATGTTTGGGGTGTAGGAACCAAGTTAATTACAGCTTACGATCAACCAGCGCTTGGAGCGGTATACAAAATTGTCTCTGTTGAAAACGAAGCAGGAGAGATGATCAATACCATCAAGCTTTCCAATAATGCGGAGAAAGTTTCTACTCCAGGTAAAAAGCAAGTCTGGCGGATTACGAGCCGTGAAAAAGGTAAGTCAGAAGGGGACTACATCACTTATGATGGAGTAGATGTTTCACAACTGACAGAACTTAAAATGTTCCATCCAACTTATACCTACATTAATAAAACAGTCCGAAACTTTGAGGCTATTCCTCTTTTAGTGGATATTTTTAAAGAGGGTCAATTGGTTTATCAACTGCCAACATTATCAGAAATTCAAGAATATGCTCGTAAAAATTACGATCAATTATGGGATGAATACAAGCGCGTCCTCAATCCACAGCATTACCCAGTTGACTTGGCAAAAGATATTTGGCAGGATAAGATGGATCTGATCGAGGAAATGCGTAACAAGGCCAATGGAGAAGGAGAAGCAAAATGAGTTTGCAAGAAGAGATTATCCAACAATTGGGTGTCAAGCCAAGCATTGATCCTCAGGAAGAGATTCGCCGCTCGGTTGATTTCTTAAAAAGATATCTAAAAAAACATCCCTTCTTGAAAACATTTGTATTAGGGATCTCAGGAGGACAAGATTCAACGCTTGCTGGACGATTAGCTCAATTAGCCATGGAAGAAATGCGTGCAGAAACAGGAGATGCCTCCTATCAATTTATTGCCGTTCGTCTTCCTTATGGGGTACAGGCAGATGAAGCAGATGCACAAAAAGCATTGGCCTTTATCCAGCCGGATGTTAGCCTGGTTGTGAATATCAAGGAGTCTGCTGACAAAATGGTACGAGCAGTAGAAGCGACTGGAACAGAGGTTTCTGATTTTAACAAAGGCAATATTAAGGCTCGCAGTCGCATGATTGCTCAGTATGCTCTAGCTGGAGCACGCAGCGGAGCGGTGATTGGAACGGATCATGCTGCAGAAAATATTACTGGTTTCTTCACAAAATTTGGAGATGGTGGTGCAGATATTTTACCCCTTTTCCGTTTGAACAAGCGCCAAGGAAAACAATTGCTTAAGGCCTTAGGAGCCGATCCTGCTCTTTATGAGAAAATCCCAACAGCAGATTTGGAAGAAGAAAAACCAGGAATAGCAGATGAAGTAGCACTGGGTGTCACCTATAATGAAATTGATGATTACCTAGAAGGCAAACAAGTGAGTCCAGAAGCTCAAGCCACTATTGAAAAATGGTGGTACAAAGGCCAACACAAACGCCACTTGCCAATCACAGTATTTGATCATTTTTGGGAGTAAAAAGGTCCAGTGGACCTTTTTAGCCCGAGTCTTAAAATAGGAGAACGAGGTAGAAATCGGTAACTCGTAGAGTTCTATTTCGTAGTCTCACCATACAATATTGTGAAAAGCATTAAAAAGAAGGGCGGTTTCATCCGTCCTTTTCTTCTAGATTAAAGTAACCAACTTGCAAAGTTCAAGTTGCATGAAAAAATGAAGGGAGACAATCTATGAAGCATCTTGGAAGTCTTGTCATAGAGACGGAGCGTTTATACATGAGGCCTTTCGTTTTGGAGGATGCATCAGCGATGTTTGAAAATTGGGCTTCTGATCCTGAAACCCTGAAATATGTCACCTGGGATGCCCATGCATCTTCTGAGAGAACTAGAGAATCGATCAAAAGATGGATCGAACAGTATCGTAAATCAGATACTTATAAATGGGCGATCTGTTTGAAAACATCACCGGATCAGGTAATTGGAGATATTAGTGTGGTTTCTCAGGACCCGGAAAGTCAATCATGCGAGCTAGGTTATATCCTTGGCAAGAAATTCTGGGGGCAGGGATTCATGACAGAAGCCGTCATAGCTGTTTTGGCTTTCTTATTGAACGAAGTCGGATTTAAAGAAATCAAAGCCACTTATGTCAGTTTAAATCCTGCTTCAGGGAAAGTCATGGAAAAGACAGGAATGCAGTATGTAGAAACCATCCCTCATGCCATTCAACGCAAAGGATATTGCGGGGATAAAATTATTTATTCCATACAGAACCCCTCTCTATAGGGTGATTTTTACTTGAAGATTCTGCTCAAAGGATTATAATAGTAGATAACGAAAAAGGAGATTGCTATGTCAGAATTAACGAAAGAATTTACAGACCAGCTCTATGCTAATTATGAAGCAAATGTGAAATATGCGGCTCTTGAAAATGCTGTTACCCACAATGGGATTCATGCATCACTTGAAACGCGCAAGAGTGCAGTAGAACATACACCAGTCTTTTCACTTGATTTGACCAAGGACAAGGTGACAAACCAAAAAGCATCTGGGCGTTGTTGGATGTTTGCGGCTTTAAATACCTTCCGTCACAAGATGATTTCAAGCTTCCAATTGGAAGATTTTGAATTGTCTCAAGCCCATACTTTCTTTTGGGATAAGTATGAAAAAGCAAACTGGTTTTTGGAGCAAGTGATTGCTACAGCAGACCAAGAATTAACCAGCCGTAAGGTGGCTTTTCTCCTACAAACCCCTCAACAAGATGGCGGTCAATGGGATATGGTAGTATCTCTCTTTGAGAAATACGGAGTGGTTCCAAAATCAGTTTATCCAGAATCGATTTCTTCAAGCAATAGCCGTGAATTGAACACCTACCTCAATAAACTCTTGCGTCAAGATGCGCAAATCTTGCGTGACTTGATTCACTCAGGCGCAGATAATGAGGCGGTTGCGACCAAGAAACAAGCGTTGTTGCAAGAAATTTTTAACTTCTTAGCCATGTCTTTAGGATTGCCTCCACGTGAATTTGACTTTTCATATCGTGATAAGGACAACCAATTCCATAGCGAAAGTGGCTTAACTCCACAAAGCTTCTACAAAAAATATGTAGACCTTCAATTAGATGATTACGTCTCCATTATCAATGCCCCAACTGCTGATAAACCATATGGAAAATCTTACACAGTTGAGATGTTAGGAAATGTTGTTGGTAGCCGTCCAGTCCGCTACCTAAATGTTCCAATGGATCGTTTGAAAGAACTAGCCATCGCTCAAATGAAAGCTGGAGAAACTGTCTGGTTTGGTTCAGATGTAGGCCAAGTCAGCAACCGTAAAGCGGGAATCTTGGCAACCGATGTCTACGACTTTGAAGCGGGCATGGATATTCATTTGACACAAGACAAGGCCGGTCGCTTGGACTATGCAGAAAGCCTCATGACACACGCTATGGTCTTGACAGGAGTTGATTTAGACGAAGCAGGTCAGTCTCGTAAATGGAAGGTTGAAAATTCATGGGGAGACAAGGTCGGTACAGATGGTTACTTTGTGGCTTCTGATGCTTGGATGGATGAATATACCTACCAAATCGTGGTTCGTAAAGAATTCCTAACAGCAGACGAATTAGCAGCCTATGAAGCAGAACCAATTGTCCTAGCACCGTGGGATCCAATGGGAGCTTTGGCAAAATAATGATATAAAAAAGAGCCGGAAGGCTCTTTTTTTGTATGCTCAAAAATAGCTGGGAAGTTAATCTAAATAAACCAGCTTTATTCGTTCTGGCATCTAAAACAAGAAGCAGAAGGTTCTGATGTTTCAATCATTGTTTTAAAAAAGCCGGGCGAAAAGCCCGACTTCTCCATTAGATTATTCGTTATGATTGTTAGAGTCTTGTGAAGAAGGCTCAGATGGTTTAGATGGATTCTCTTCATTTGAAGAGCTAGTTGAAGATTCTTCATACGAATACTGCTCAGTGGAATAACTTGGTTCATAGTAATAGTTATTGTAGTTGTTCTTACCATTGTTTAAGTAGAGATAAGAGCCACTTCGATACAGCCCACTTGGTTGTGTCCAATCTGTATGACCAGAATTGTTGTTATTGGCAAGATAGAGCATCATTTGACGGTAAACATCCGTTGCCACCTGAATTCCGTTATCTAATACCGGAGTCCAGCGATTTGAATAACCCGTCCAGACGGCCATAGCATATTCAGGTGTGTATCCTACGAATAACTCATCCGGTGTCATGATACTTGAATAACCTGTATTTTTTGTTAACTTATTGACCTCGTTATCAGCATAGTTTGATGTACCTGTCTTACCAGCTTGGTAGACTCCTGAAATAGCCGCATTTGTACCAGTACCAGACATGAGGACGGTCTTCATCATATCTGTCATCATGTAGGCGGTTGTTGCCTTCATCGCGCGGGTTCCTTCGGAATCAAATTCTTTTGTGGTTCCATCACTAAAGACAACTCGACTGACATATTTCGGTTTGTAGTAGGTACCACCATTAGCAAAGGCAGCATAGGCAGCAGCCATTTTTTCACTGCTAGCTCCGTATTTATTGCTTGAATCGCTAGTATTACTTGAGATGGCATTAGCGTATACCATTTCTGGATAATCGATTCCCAGTCCATTTAGGAATTTCTTGGCTTTTTTAAGGCCAACTTTTTCAAGAGCCTTCACTGCAGGAACGTTCCGAGATTGTTGGATCGCATAGGTCATAGTAATGCTACCGTAGTAAGAACGGTCCCAGTTGTAGACTGGTGTTGAGGAATGTGGGAAATTATACGGTGCATCTGTGATGGTAGCTGCAGTAGAAGTATATTCCTCATGTTCAAGAGCTGGTGCATAGTCTGTGATTGGCTTCATTGAAGAACCCCAGTCACGGTTGGTCTCAACGGCTTGGTTGGTACCAAAGGAAACGTTGCTAGATTGGTGACGAGAGCCAAGTTGAGCAATGACTTTACCAGTATTAACATCGATAACTGTTGAAGCTACTTGCAATTCATCATCTGGATAGTTGACATATTCATCTGTATTGTAGATATCCCACAATTTCTTTTGGGCTTCAGTGTCAACGTTAGTATAGACATCCATCCCAGTTGTGAGCAAATTGTAGCCTGTTTCTTCTTCGACCTGCTCGATCACTTCTTTCAGGTAATTATCCATATAGGCTGGGTAACTGCTTGAAGAACTAAGACTTTGCAGACCATCTGTAACAGGTGTATTGACCGCTGCTTCGTATTGTTTGTTAGAAATGGTCTTCATATCGAGCATTTCTTTTAATACTAAGTTTCGGCGTTGTTGCGCTGCTTCAGGATGGGAGTACGGATCGTATTGGTTTGGTGCTTGGGGCATCCCCGCAAGGAGTGCCAATTGAGGGAGTGAAAGATCTTTTAGATCTTTTCCGTAATAACTTTTTGCAGCTGTCTGCATTCCGTAGTTCCCATTCGCCATAAATACTTTATTGACGTAATAGGTCAAGATTTCTTGTTTGGTTGCTTTCTTTTCTAATTGGGTTGCTAACCAAGCTTCTTGGATCTTACGAGAGAGGGTACGGTCAGAGGCCGAAGTGGAGAAATAGGTTAATTTGATCAATTGTTGCGTCAAGGTTGACCCACCTTGACTTCCTCCTCGTAAGTTGTGAAGGAAGGAACCGCCGATCCGAATGATGTCGACCCCGCGGTGATTGAAGAAACGGTGGTCTTCAATCGCTACGATAGCATTGACCAAATCAGTAGGGATTTCATTTGCTGTAACGTTGATTCGTTTCTCAGCTCCCAAATCTGCGATCAAGTTATTTTGGTTGTCATAGATCTTACTCGATGTTGTTGCAACCAAATCTTTTTCAGATAAGGTTGGTGCTTTCATGGCATAATAACCAAATATCAGTCCGCCAAGGACAAATAAAAGTAAGAAAAATGAAATGGCTGCGATCGCAACATATTTCAACCACTGAATGACTGTTTGTTTATTCATTTAAATACCGCCTAGAAGTTTCTGTTCGATAATATCAAGATAAGGAACGCTCGGAAGTCGATTCTTATCTACTAGAAAGCCGTGCTCCTGAATATAGGAGAGGGGCATGGATTTACTACCATGATCGATGTTGTAATAGTGAATTAATGCAGGAGCAGGAAGTAAGTAGGTTTCACTTAACTTTGCAAAATGCAAGAGAACAAAACAGATACCACCTTGCTGGACAACCGCTTCCATATGATCGATCTGATGTTGATGAAAATTTTTCATCGGCATGGACTGTTTTTGCTGTGTTTCCTTAGCTTCAAAATCGATATAGCGTCCCTTGTATACTCCAGAGTAGTCCGTCGTTGAGGCTTGCCTGAAATAGGCTTCAACAATCTTTGCCCGACTGCGACGTGGATAATCCACTTTCACGATTTGAACCGGGGTTGGTTTTTTGTGGATGACTGCCAGACCACGAGAAAGATAGTATTGATTGCTTTCGTTGATCATTTTTTCAAATGTCATCCCACGATTCGCAAAGTCGATCGGATGTTTCTTTTGTGTAGAGACCAAGGTTTTTTTGGCTACTTTATGTGGATAGTTGACCATAGTTCTCCTTATTGGTACAATTACATCACTCTATTATATCATAAATTAGAATAATGAGGAAAAAATGAATACCATACTTGTTGCAGGTTATAAGAGTTTTGATGTGGGAGTCTTTTCCAATAAAGACCCTCGACTGCCCATCATTAAAAAAGCTATTGAAAGAGATCTTCGTTGTCTATTTGAAGAAGGAGTGAAATGGCTGGTCTTTTCTGGTAATTTGGGATTTGAGACTTGGGTACTAGAAGTTGCCTTTGAGTTAAAAGAAGATTACGATTTTCAAATGGCGACGATCTTTCTATTTGAGAACGTTGGCGAAAATTGGAATGAAGCCAATCAGGAAATGTTGGCACGTTTCAAACAGGTAGATTTCGTGAAATATGCCTATCCCCACTATAGCAATCCGGGTCAATTAAAAGAATACAATCAGTTTTTGATAGATAATGCGGATGGAGCTTACCTTTTTTACGATCCAGAAAATGAAACCAATTTAAAGTATCTTTACAAAATGATGCTAGAAAAAGAACTATTTTATGTCAAAAAATTAAGTTTTGATGACTTAAATGAACTTGCTGAAAATTTTTACGAAAACTAAGTGTTATACCTTGCTTTTTCTTACCAATTTTTTATATAATTGAGATGATGAACTAGATTGGAGAGAGTAATGGCAAGTATTATTTTTACTGCGAAAGATATTTTTGATCAAGATTTCAAACGAGAAGTTCGTGGTTATAATAAAGATGAAGTAAATGAATTTTTGGATGATGTTATAAAAGATTATGAAACCTATGCTGCTTTGGTGAAGGAATTGCGTGAAGAAAACGCACGCCTTCGTGAAGAACTTGCCCAAAAAGCACAGGAAACACCACAAACATCTCCAATTGCTAGTACAGCTACGCAAGAATTCCCGCAAATGACAACAGCGACGAACTTTGATATTCTTAAACGACTCAATCGTTTGGAAAAAGAAGTTTTTGGGAAACAAATCGTAGATCGCGATTATTAATCCCATAGATCGTGCAATTTTTGGATAATCGCGTGAGAGAATGTTCTCATGAGGAAAGTCCATGCTAGCACAGGCTGTGATGCCTGTAGTGTTTGTGCTAGGTGAATCCATAAGCCTAGGGACTTGGTATTCAAGTTACGGCGAGTGAAGGAGCTAAGTCTGAGGATAAGCTCTAGTAGCTCTGAAAGTGCCACAGTGACGTAGTTTTTAGGGAAACCTAAAAAGTGGAACGCGGTAAACCCCTCAAGCTAGCAACCCAAACTTTGGTCGGGGCATGGAGTGCGTGGAAGCGAACATAGCACTCTGACTGGAAACAGTAGACAGATGATTATCGAAGGAAATGGTACCTAGTCATTTCTGGAACAAAACATGGCTTATAGAAAATTGCATATAGGTTGATGAGGTGGAGAGAGATCTCAACCTCCTTTTTTAAAGTGATAGGAATAAGATGAAAAAACAATTTGAATTGATTGCAACGGCTGCTGCTGGTATAGAGGCTGTTGTTGGTCGAGAACTACGCGATCTTGGCTACGATTGCCAGGTTGAAAATGGACGGGTTCGATTTCAAGGAGACCGTCGAGCAATCATCGAGACAAATCTCTGGTTGCGCGCGGCTGATCGAGTGAAAATTGTGGTTGGGACTTTTCCAGCCAAAACCTTCGAAGAACTCTTTCAAGGTGTTTTTGCTTTGGATTGGGAAAATTATTTGCCTTTAGGAGCACGTTTTCCTATTTCTAAGGCTAAATGTGTCAAATCAAAACTCCATAATGAACCTAGCGTTCAGGCCATTTCGAAAAAAGCAGTGGTTAAAAAGTTACAAAAACACTATGCC
>CAUUAM010000022.1:0-18822 GCA_963543165.1 uncultured Streptococcus sp.
TTACCGCGTGAGTCTAGGACTTCGCGAGCGTAAACATCAGTAATAATTGACATTTCTTACTCTCCTTATTGAGTTATATTTTTTACTCCTCTATCATATCGTAATTAGGCTATTTTTTCAAGAAAAAACAAGGAAATCTACGAAAATTGAGAAGTTTTTAACAAGAAAACGGTTCCAGCTACAGTTTCACTCTCATTTTCACACCTGATTTAATTTTTTAGCATTCTTCTACTCTTCTGCTACGCTTTATGCTATACTTAGCTTATGACAGATATTAATAAAACAATTTTAGAAAAAGCTGCTGGTCCTACTCGGTTCAATCCTGATGAGCAGCGTCGATTTTTGGAGACATATGAGGAGCGTGTGATTGCTTCATGTACCTTGGAGGAGGCAAGGGACAATCTCTATTTGGAGCACTATTCTTCAATTCTTACGAACATTTCAGAACGCTTTGAGCCTGTATTAGTCAAGATTTCACCTGCCTTGGATGAAAGCAGCCAACTTCAATATTTGAAAAAAACAAAGGATCTTGGTCTTGTGGCAAGCATCGTTTCTGATGACTGTCGCCACTCTCACTTCGGTCTCATCATCCATACTGATCATCCATCTGGAATTTCTCCAACCGATATCAGCCTCCAGTATCCAAATTTGTTTGAAAAGAAAGAAGAGAGCACAGTACCTGAAAAAAAATCATTTTGGAAACGCCTCTTTAGCTAAAGAAAAAACCAATTGAAAAGGAATTTCCTTTTCAATTGGTTTTTTAGTTTGCTTTCATTTTTAAGAGGTTACCAATATTTCGAGCACTGGAAATCAGATTTTTTTCAGCATGAGTGAGTGCATCTGCCACCTCACAAGGACCTGGTACAATAGAGAAGGCAGCCTCAATATGATGACTTGGGAATGCTGGCAAATCGTCCGCTAAGCTACCACAAATAGCAAGCACTGGGATCTTCTCTGGTGTTCGTTTGGCTACCCCGACAGGAGCTTTTCCAGACAGAGATTGGAGGTCCATCCTACCTTCTCCCACGACGACCAGATCCGCTTTTTGAACCTTACCATCGAAGTCGATTAGATCCAAACTTTTCTCAATTCCTGATGAAATCTGACCTCCCGCAAAAGCGACCAAGCCTGCTGCCATGCCACCTCCAGCTCCAGCGCCAGCCATAGACAAGATTCGGGGATCAACTAGCTGATAAAAATCCTCCATAGCTTGATCAACTGCTGGAAAAAGAAGGGGAGTCAATCCCTTTTGCCCGCCAAAGATATAGGTTGCTCCTTGACTGCCACAAAGAGGATTGGTGACATCCGTTAAAACCTGAAGATCGATGTCTTGTAAAGTTTTTGGAACCGCACTGGTATCTATTCTAGCCACACGACCGATCGAAGCTCCTACGGGACGAAGCAGATGACCTTGGTCATCATAGAAGGCTACCCCTAGTCCGGCTGCCATCCCAATCCCACCATCATTGGTCGCTGAACCACCAATTCCCACACAGATCGTTTTAACCCCTTGGTCAACCAATTGCAAAATCAGTTCACCAATTCCTCGTGTCTCTAGTTCTAGTGGATTGCGTTTTTCAGCTGGGATAGAGCCTAAGCCAACAAGAGAGGCCATCTCAAAAAATGCCATCTCATCTTTTTGGTAGTAAGTCTTTGAAACAGGCTTCCCAAATGGTCCTGTTACCTGAGTATGCTTCTTGGTTAAATTCAGAACGCCAGCAAGTGTATCCATGGTTCCTTCGCCACCATCCCCTATGGGAAGGAGGTCAAAAGTTGCATCTGGTAGAGCCTCTTGAAATCCTTTTTTTAAGGCTTCTGCTACTTGTTTGGCGGATAAGGATTCTTTAAATGAATCCGGTGCTAGTAGGATATGCATACTGCTTCCTTTCTATGCTGGTCTAGAATTTTAAGAACAAGGCTTAGATCCCTCGTCTCAATACGGTATGGAGCTCGTTCTGCTACGATTGGCTTTGCCATAAAGGCAATCCCGATTCCGGCTGTTTCAATCATGGGAAGATCATTGGCACCATCTCCCATAGCAATCGTCTGACTTCGTGGAATATGATTTTCTCTCGCCCATGTCAGGAGGGAGTCTTTTTTTCTTTCAGGTGTCACAATCTCTCCGAGCACTTTCCCTGTCAGACGGCCATCAAAAGTCTGCAAACGATTAGCACGAACCAGATCAATTCCTAAAGACTTCGCGATAGGATCGATGACTTCATGAAATCCCCCTGAAACAAGGCCAACCTTGTACCCTCTTTGATGAAGTTCCGTGATTAATGTCTTAGCTCCCAGTGTAACGTCCATCTGCTCTATAATTTTCGGAAAAATAGAGGCTTCTAATCCCTTCAATAAAGCGACACGCGCCTGTAAAGATGCTTTAAAATCCAACTCTCCATTCATTGCTTGCGCCGTAATCTCTGCTACTTTTTGTCCCACGCCAGCTTCTTGAGCTAGTAAATCAATTCCTTCTTGTTGGATCAAAGTTCCATCTACATCCATAAGGAGGAGACCTGTTACTTCTTTCATCGCTTTCCTTTCTTATTTCTCCCTTACTATACAAAAATAGGTAATAAATTTCAAGTTTCAATGATCATTTGAAGATGAAAAAACGACCTCCTTAAAGGTCGTTTTTCTGTTGTTAGAAGCGAATTTGCTCCCGGGTTTTTTCATATGAAGTAACAAAGCGATCTGTTACGCCAGCTTCTACCATTTCCAAAGCATCTGAGATGACTTTGAAGGAAGCCGCATAGTCATATTCTCTTTCGAAAATATAAAGGGACTCATCAAAGGCTGCCTGTACATGATCATCAAATGAACGGTAACGGTTCGAGTATTGCAACAATTGCTCTGTCAAAGTCGCATTTTGAACAATTTGATAAGCCGCTTCTTCCAATTCATTCATATCATTGGTCAAGATTTCCAACAAACGATTGGTTGATTCGATGTTGATTTTATCCCCTTCCAACTCATCCATCAAAGCTTCTGTATTGTTACTTGCTGTAAAGAAAATTTCTAAGAATTCTTGAGGAATTCCTGGCAAGTTCCGTTTATCCATATAGCGTTTGATCGCATGCAAACGGTTGGCATAGATGTTAACTTTTTGGCGAGCATTGGCATCGTCTTTTTCAATTTTTGAAAGAGAATTACTTAAGCCGATTTGCTCATCTTCGATTTCTTTCAAGCGAGCCTCGATAGCTTCTAATTCTTCTTCTACGATAGAATAGGCCTTTTGTGTTTCAGATGAATCTTTCAAGGCATCTTCTACCACATTTTCTTGTGAAGATAACTCAGCTTCCAACTCTTTTAACTGTTGGCTGAAAGCTTCATTCAAGACGAATGTTTTACCGAGACGTTCCACTTCTGCCGCAAGATTGCTATTGTTATCTTTCGCATGTTTCAAATAGCCAGGCAATTGTTTCACTAACTTCTTCACAACCTTTTGTGATTCAATTTCACGAGTAAAGATGTGATACAAAGCATCGATTTCTTCTTGAATTTGTTCATTTTCGTAAATGGCATTGTCCAATTCAAGCGCGGATACATTTGCCATATTGTTCTTCAAGGAAGCATGCAACTGTTGGAATCGAGATTCAATATCTGTTTCAGTGAAGTGGTAGCCAGATTCCAAAAGCTTGCGGTAGCCACTTTCCAAATCCTCTAATTGGTCTGGAAGTTTTGCCTGAAGGGCAGTGACAATTTCTGGCACTCGCTCAACAATTTGTTTTAAGGCTACAATATGATTTTCAGCTGTATCAAGGATTTCAGCTGCTTCAACAGGGTCACCTGAAGAATTCAAGGTGACAAATTGTGAAAACTCAGATTGAATATTTCCAATTTGCTTTTCAATTTCAGGAAGTGCACTGCCATAACGATCTGGATCTGAAGTGACTTCTTTTTGAAGTTCTTCAAACATATCTAAGGCATGAACCACGCGTCCGCTATTTTTTTGTTCTTGCTCTTCAAGATCTGAAAGGGCTTGGCGAATCGCTTTGATATCTTCGTCGATCAACTGGATCTGACTTTCGATATTGTCAATAGCTTGTTTAGCCTTCATGAAACGGAAAGAATTATTGTAGCCTTCCGCCTCAAACAGATTGTTTTCAATATCAGCAAATGAATTTAAGGATAAATCTACCCATTTTTGATTCCATTCACGAAATGCAACTTGACTTTGACCAATCAAATGCATGTTTTTTACGGCCTCAACTTCATCGTTGACCGGAAGGTTATATAACTTTTCTTTTCGTTCTTCCAGTGCTGCCAGTAAGGCCTCGTTTCGTTTTCTCAAAATTACTGCAACCACATATCCTACAATCAAGATAAGGGCGACAATAAAGATGAGAACAATTAGTCCACTAGACATATAAAAACTCCTTCATCGTATTACTTGAACGTAATCCTAGTAATTATACCATAAAATATCCATTAATGGGAAGCGTTCGTTGAATTTTATACATCGAGTGTACTATATTCAGCGTTTTCTTCGATAAATTCCCGACGTGGTTCCACTCGGTCCCCCATCAACATATCAAATATCTTATCTGCTTCTGCAGCATCGTCTACTGATACCCGTGCCATCAAGCGGTGTTCGGGGTTCATGGTTGTCTCCCATAATTGGTGATCATCCATTTCCCCAAGACCTTTGTAGCGTTGGATGGTTGGTTTTGAGCGACCTTCTGAATAGCGTTCCAAAGCTGCAGCTAATTCTGCTTCTTGGTTCGCACCAGGTTGGATATATTCTTTGATCTCACTACCTACTTTGACCCCATAGATTGGTGGTTGCGCAATATAAACATATCCCGCTTCCAAGACTGGTTTCATATAGCGATAGATCAAGGTCAACAGAAGGGTTCGAATATGTGCGCCATCGACATCGGCATCGGTCATGATGACTAATTTTTGATAACGCGCTTTTGTGACATCAAATTCAGCACCAAATCCAGTCCCCATAGCAGTAAATAAACTACGGATCTCTTCATTGGCAAGAATCTTGTCCATACTTGCTTTTTCAACGTTCAAAATTTTCCCACGGATTGGAAGAATTGCTTGAAATTCACGATTCCGACCTGATTTAGCAGATCCTCCAGCCGAATCCCCTTCGACGATGAAGAGTTCTGTTTCTTGTGGGTTGTTTGAAGAACAGTCTGCCAATTTACCAGGCAGGTTAGAGATCTCAAGTCCTGATTTCTTACGGGTCACTTCCCGTGCCCGCTTAGCTGCTACCCTAGCTTTCGCTGCTAAAATCCCTTTTTCAACAATTTTCTTAGCGATTTGTGGATTTTCCAAAAGGAAATCAGAAAAGGCATCACTAAAGAGTCGATTGGTAATTTTTACAACTTCTGAATTTCCAAGCTTTGTCTTGGTTTGTCCTTCAAACTGTGGGTTTGGATGTTTAACTGAGATAACTGCTGTTAAACCTTCCCGAACATCCTCACCTGTTAAATTGTCTTCATTTTCTTTTAAGAGTTTATTTTTCTTAGCGTAATCATTGATGACACGAGTGAGGGCTGTACGGAAACCTTGCTCGTGGGTACCACCTTCATGGGTATGGATGTTATTAGCAAAACTCATAACCGTTTCATGGTAGCCCGTAGTATATTGCATCGCCACTTCAACGGTGATATCATCCATTTCGCCATCTGTATAGATGGGTGTTTCAAAGATGACATCTTTGTTTTCATTGATGTATTCGACGTAACTAGAGATCCCACCTTCGTAGTGGTAATGCTTTTCCTGCTCTAAGCCTTCGCGCTTATCCGTCAAGGAAATACGCAAACCACGATTCAAAAAGGCTAATTCTTGAATCCGTTTGTTTAATTTTTCAAAATCATACTCAGTCGTTTCCGTGAAGATTTCTGGATCTGGAATAAAGTGAACAGTTGTCCCTGTCCGATCTGTCTCTCCGATGACTTTCAAATCATCCACAACTTGTCCACGACGATACTCTTGGTAATGGATACTGCCGTTTTTATAGACGCGAACATCAAGGGATGTGGAAAGGGCATTGACAACAGATGATCCTACCCCGTGAAGACCACCAGAAACCTTGTAGCCACCTCCGCCGAATTTTCCTCCCGCGTGGAGCACGGTAAAGACAGTTTCAACGGCAGGTCGACCCGTCTTTTCTTGGATATCCACTGGAATTCCCCGACCATCATCGACAACCGTGATAGAATTGTCTTTTTCAATGAAAACTTCAATATGGCTAGCAAAACCGGCTAAGGCTTCGTCAATCGAGTTATCTACAATTTCCCAGACCAGATGATGCAGACCTTCTTTTGAGGTAGATCCAATATACATCCCCGGACGCATGCGAACGGCTTCTAGTCCTTCCAAGACCTGAATCTGACTGGCATCATATTCTTGCGCTTGAATTTCTTGCTGTTTATCCTCTGTCATAATTTCCCTTTTCTATTCAAATATAAACTGGTGTAAGTGGGGCATGGTATCAAATAAATAAGTTGTCAGCCCTGCTGCCTTCCCAGCTTCTATATCGATCGGACGATCTCCAATGACCAGACCGTCTTGAATGCTATATTTTTCTTTCAAATAGAGCATCGAGGTTGGATCTGGCTTGCGAGGAAAGCCCTCGTCTGCTGTTACAATCTCAGTAAAGAAGGGAGCAATGCCTGTCTGATCAATAAGGGTCAAAACTTGGCGATCTCGATGAGATACCAAAAAATGACGTCCTCCATGTGCTTGAATCTCTTCTAGTAACTCTTTTGCTCCATCAAATAAAACCGGATCTTGCAAACCCAAGGCTTCTTTTTTCTTGTATTCCGTACGAAAATTAGGAATATGAGGCGCAAAGGTATGGATTGCATCCTGTGTTGAGATTTTTAACGCTGCATAAACAGAATCATGATCGGCTTGGATGTGAAAGTCCTTCAATGTCGCTACAAAGGCATTTGTGGACGTTTCGTAATTATCCAATAGCGTCCCACCAAGATCCCATATAAAATCATGATAATTCATAGTCAATATTATACCACAAATGGACAAAAAAAATAAGCTAAAACCCTCATTTAGGGGGGATTTTAGCCATTTTTTACGGTCATTTCATTTTAAATCAAATAAAACTCATTTCACACTATAAAAAGTGATCTATCACCAGAAACCGTTGTGTTCAAAAGAGCCCTTTTATGCACCTCCAAAGACGTCCTGATAGAGCATTCCTTGCCGAAGGCTTTGGGCATCTCCTCCAAAATGATCCACCAAGGCATAAGCTAAGGCTAGGGCTGTTGAAGGACCACGACTGGTGAGAAGATTACCGTCTTTCACCACTGTTTCTTTCTGATAATGGCCATCTTGAATCTCTTCTTCAAAGCCATCGTAACACGTATAGTGTTTATCTTTTAAGAGACCTGCACGCGCCAAAACAATGGGAGCAGCACAAATTGCAGAGATGGTTTTCCCTTTGCCACTTTCTTCCTGAAGGGCTGTGATCAATTCTGCATTGTCCCTCAAATTCGCGGCTCCTGGCATCCCACCTGGTAAAAAGATTCCATCATAATCTGACAGGTCTCCATTCCAGAGGCGGTCTACTTCCACGGTGATCTGGTGAGAACCTGTGACCGTTTCTTCCATGCCAATGAGGTCACAGTCAATTCCAGCCCGTCTCAAAACATCGACAATGGTCAAGGCTTCAATTTCTTCAAAACCGTTTGCTAAAATCGTTGCTACTTTTTTCATTTTCATTCCTTCTTCCTAACTATTGCGCCTTTTTAAGGACTACTTTTTTACGGATTAGAACCTCTTCTTCTGGTCCTTTCTTTTTACTACTATGATTATATATTGAGAGTACTAGACCAATCCCAATCAGATTACTAATAATAGAGGAGCCACCTTGTGAGATAAAGGGGAGGGGAATCCCTGTCAAGGGGAGAAGACCCGTTACTGCTCCGACATTTTCAAAAATATGAAAGACCAGCATCATAATAAATCCGATGGAAATATAGGTATAAAATTGGTTATTGGACTGGAGGGTGATTTTTAAAATGCGGTAAATCAGGGTCACATATAAAATCAACAGCACGAGAGCTCCAACAAAACCAAAGTCTTCTGCTACTACTGTAAAAATCATATCACTTTCCCTTACGGGAACCAATAAATTAGATACATTAAATCCTTGACCAAAGAGTCCACCACTGGCAATGGCTAGCTGTCCTTGCGCCTGCTGGTAGGTGGTTGTTTGTGCATAGTCAAAAGGATTTAACCAGGCTAAAATACGGTTCATTTGGTAGGTTGGCATCCCTACTTGCTGGTGCAGAAAAGCCCGACCCCCTTCTGATAGAAAGAGAAAGAGAAAGCCTGCTAACCCACCTGCTAGAAGCAAGATGACCGGCAAGATAATTTTCCAGGAAACTCCTGAAACAAGCACTAAGCCCGCAAAGATGGCCAAGAATACTAAGGCCGTTCCCAAGTCCTGCTGGAGGGCCAATAAGGCAAAGACCGGAATTGTATAGATGGTCAACTCTAGAATTAAAAACCAATCTTGTCGTAACAATCGCTCACGCCCCTTATTTCTTTGTAAAAATCGAACAATAGAACGTGACAGCATCAGGATGAAGGGAATCTTCATAAATTCTGAAGGCTGAAATAAGGTGATGTTTCCATAAGCTACCCAGTTTTTTGCACCTGTTGAAGCCACCAAGTTTGGATTATAAAAAACAAGAGGAAGAACCATCAAGGCCAAGCCTAGTAGGTAAAGAAAGGGAGTGATTTTCCAAAGAAATTTCGTACTAAAAATCGTCACAATCAGGCAAATGATACATCCCACACCAATCCAGGCCAATTGCTGCCCCAAAAAAGGCCACACCATTTGGGGATAATCATGAGAAACTGCCACATAAACGGATAAGATCCCAATCATAAGTAGGGTGAAGACAATTCCAATGATCGAATAATCCAGGTGGATCGTCCAAAAATGATTTTTCTTCATTCACGTTCCTTTCTATAATGATTCAATGATGGATTAGTAGAGTAACATTTGCAGAATCAAACTAGAACCTGCCACACAAAACCAAGCAATCAAACCTACCAGAAGGGGGGCTGCTCCTGCCGCACGGAACTGTTTCCAAGAAACCTTGCTTCCGATTCCAACCAAGGCCATGGCCATAAAGAGGTGAGAAAGGTCATTTAGGTAAGGTAGGACCACTTTAGGTACCAGGCCAATAGAAGAAAGAATGGAAGCCACAATAAACCAGATAATAAACCAAGGAATAATTTTCTTTAACATTCCTTTGTTTCTTCCTTGTTGTTTACTCCGATACCATTTTAAACCGATCAAGCTCAAACAAACTGGTACAATCATCAGAGCGCGTGTTAACTTAACAATTGTAGCCATTTGCCCCGCTGCTTTACTGTACGAAAATGCTGCTGCTACAACAGATGACGTATCGTTAATGGCTGTTCCTGACCAGAGGCCAAATTGGAAATTAGACATATGCCATAAATGCCCTAATACTGGAAAGATAAAGACAGCCAAAATGTTGAAGAAGAAGATAGTTGACATAGATAGGGCAATTTCCTCTTCGTCTGCTTCAATGATCGGCGCTGCTGCGGCAATAGCAGATCCACCACAAATAGCTGTACCAAACCCAATTAAGGTCCGTAGATGAGATTTCAGGTGGAAGACTCTCCCAAAAATAATAGCTGCAAGAAAGGCAACAGTTATCGTTGGCAGACTAATCTTTAAAGAAGACAAGCCTGTAGAGGCTACTGTTGCAATGGGCAAGCTAAATCCCATGAAGATAATCGAATACTGCAACAATTTCTTACCGGACCAGTTCAAGCCTGGTCGTGAATTCTCCGGCAAATCCACAAATTCATTAAGGACAATTCCTAAAATTAAGGCAAAAACACTGGAGCCAATAATGGGAAAGAAATTTCCCAAAAACATGGCACAAAGAGCCAGTACAAATGCAATTGCAAGTCCAAATCCTTTATTTTTCATTCTCTCAATTCCTTTCAAAAAAGCCAGCTGCTTGGTCAATAAGCCGCTCTCTCACTGTCGTGTGAAGGGGCAACACCTGTTGCAACCCGTCCAAAATTTGTTTTCCATATCGCTTGGTTACCACCCGCTGATCCAATAAGAGGACCAGAGATTCCTGATCTTGAAAACGGCTGGTTCTCCCAATAGCCTGTTTTAGCCTTAAAATCGCAACCGGAAGACTATAGTCGTAAAAGGGATTTTTCCCCTGTTCTCTGAGTTTTGTATTCAGCTTTTGAACCATATAATCTTTAGGATTGTCAAAAGGAAGGCGCGTGATGATTTGAATCACTTCTTTTTGTTGGGAGAAATCGACTCCCTCCCAGAAGCTTCCTGTTCCCAATAAAATGGAGCTTTCTCCTCGGTCAAATCGCCTCTTAATATTGGCTGCATCCCCATTTCGATACTGGGCCAAGTGAGGAAACTTCAATGAATTTGACGTCTCCAGTAACAATTCTTTTGAAGTAAACAAAAGAAAAATTGGCTTTCGTAAAGGAAGGAGTTCACCGACGAGCTGACAAATCTCCCCTGCGTACTCCACTGAAGACAAAGAAACAACATCTGGGAAATCTATCGGCACCAACAATTCCTGGTGTTGTTTGACTGTTATTGGCACCCGGTAGACTTGCTGCTCTTGGTATCCCAAAAGAGCAGGTAAATGCACCTTTTTACTGATAGCGATCGTCGCTGATACAAAGAGCACGGTCACTTCTTCAGGTACAAATTCCTTAAAGGATAGTAAGTCCTCCACTCCTCCATGAAGACGAAGAATCTGGTGGCTTTCAACCACTTCTTTGTCTATCCAAAAGGTTTGGTAGCGCTCATCAAACAATTCCTTTAGATTCTCTAGAGATTCGGTTTTCAACTCCGATACATCCTGACGAATTTTTGCCACCGTTTGATCTGATAAGAGTGCAGTTTTTCCTTGCACGACTTCTTTGGAGCAGGCATTTAACTCAAATTGAATACTCTCCAGCAAACGTCGTTGTAGAAGATCTTTTTCCTCTTCAATAGCGTGTTGCAAGTTTAAAAGAAGAGATTGCAAGGTTTCTTCTCTCTGTGAAAATTGCTCTAAAGCAAAGAAGAGTTTTTGCGCTTCATCCACGACCAGAACAGAATCTTGAAGTAGACTCTTATCATCTTCTAGACGGGTTAGCAGATAAGCATGATTGGTCAGAATCACCCGGCTGGTTTTCACTTTTTCCTGACCAAGACGCCAAAAATCTTCCTGATAAAATAGTGAACGTTTCGACAATTGACCATCGTGGCAAATGTCAGCTACAAAATGGACATGACGATAGAGTTGGCCAATTTCACTGAACTCTCCTGTTTCACTCATGGTCAGCCAAACCAGCAATTGCATTTTAAAGCGTCGAATCATCCCATTATCTGACTCATTCTGTAAGGTCTCATAAAATTTATCGAGTTGGATGTAATCCTTGGGACTTTTGAGGCTATGAAAGGGAATTTGGAAAAGATCCTGGATGGTCTTTCCTTCTTTCTTCATAATTTGATCCTGAAGAATTTTAGTTGGAACACTCACAAGAATGCGCTTGGAGGTTTTAGCCAAAAGCGTTAACAGATAAGCGTAGGTCTTCCCAATTCCCGTTGGCGCCTCTATAAAACTTGGAAGCGGCTGGTGCAAACTGTCCTCGATATAGGCAACAAATTCTCTCTGCTCCGGATAAGCTTCCATTCCCAACAACTGCATATTGAGTTCAAACTGTTCAGACAAATAGTGACTTTCTAAGAACTGCTGTGGCTTTCGCAGGTAGAGTCCATGAACTTCTACTAAATGAGCTGGTAAAAAAAGACTACTGTCTTCAAGTGCATCTTCTATTAAGAGTCGCGATTCATAAATCAAACAATCTGCCATCGAAAGAAGTTTTTCGATCAATCCTCTTGGTAAGCTCGCAATTTTCTCTCTCAATTTCAACAGCAGCTGGGCTGTTGCCATAGCATCCGCTAGAGCGGAGTGGGCATGGTGCAACTCAATTTCCAGTTCAGTCGCAAGCGCTCCTAAATTGTAGCGTTCTAAAGTCGGATAGAAAATTTGAGACAATTCAACCGTATCAATTCGAGGAGTCGTTAGTTCGAATCCTTCCCAAAAGAGAGCTTCTGCCAATAAATTCGCATCAAATTTGACATTATGAGCCACAAAGACGGCATCTTCTATTAATTCAAAAATTTCTTTTGCCACTTGTGCAAACTCTGGTGCTTTCCGTAAGCGAGCATCTGTCAGGCCAGTCAGTTGTTTGATATGCTCATCCAATCGTTCATGGGGATTCACATCCGTCTCATAGGATTGTGTAATCCTTCCATCTTCGATGATGACAATCCCAACCTGAATGATCTTAGCATTGCTTCCAGCACTGGTCGCTTCCAGGTCCACAATGGCATATTTCCGTTTCTGTCTTGTCATAGTACTTAAAATTATATCACGTTTGATCAAGCTCTGCAGATTTTTTTCTCCTTTGAGGCTGACTTCAATCCAGTTATTTTCTTCGCAATTTGATACACTATTCTAGAAAGGAGTCCATATGAAAATCTATCGTACTGTAAATCCTGTAGCTTATGAAAATACCTACTACCTTGAAAATGAACACTCCCTTATTCTTGTCGATCCAGGTAGCGACTGGGCGACCATTCAAAAACAAATAGATCGCATTGGAAAACCAATCGTAGCGATTCTTTTAACCCATACGCATTACGATCATATTATGAGTCTTGAAAAGGTTCGTCAAACGTATCATTTCCCTCAAGTCTATGTCCATTCAGCAGAAGCCAGATGGTTAGCTTCTCCTGTCGATAATTTATCTGGTTTGGATCGGCATGCGGATTTAGAAGATGTTGTATGCAAGGAGGCCGACTTCCTTTATGAAATTCGCTCCGATTACGAAATAGCCGATTTCCACTTTTATGTTCTAGAGACACCGGGCCACTCTGCAGGAGGAGTCTCCATCGTCTTTCCTGAAGATCACCTGGTTCTATCCGGTGATGCCCTTTTTCGCGAAACCATTGGACGGACAGATCTTCCAACAGGGAACGCGGCACAGTTGCTTAGCAGTATTAGGGAAGAACTCTTTTCCCTTCCATCTTCCTATACCGTCTATCCTGGTCATGGCCCTGAAACTTCTATTGGTCACGAGAAGATGTTCAATCCCTTCTTTAGACAATCTTAAAGAATCATGTATCCTCCTTCCTATCCTCATAAAAGGATACAAAAAAAGCAAGTGTGAACTTGCTTTTTTATTATATCTTAAGAAAACGTCTCATGGAGATTGACGAACCGATCGCTCCGATCAAAATTCCCAATCCAAATAAGCCACCCACCATAATCGGTACCAAAAGATGTGGACTATAGAGATACAAGTTTTGATCTGCCAAGTTATTGTTCATCGATGTATAGACAACGTTATAAACATAGAAGACCAAAGCTGAAGGAACCAAGGCTCCCAAGAGACCAATCCAAGCCCCTTCTAAAAGGAATGGTGCACGAATATAGCCATTTTTTGCTCCTACCAGTCGCATAATCTTAATCTCACGACTACGTGAAATGATGGTAATCCGGATGGTATTAGAAATCAAGAAGACTGCGATGAAGATCAATAAAGCTACACCGATCAAGCCCCAGTTTCGGATGAAGGTTCCA
The DNA here is from genome assembly GCA_963543165.1 of uncultured Streptococcus sp. GTDB lineage: Bacteria > Bacillota > Bacilli > Lactobacillales > Streptococcaceae > Streptococcus. The sequence goes on from CAUUAM010000022.1 coordinate 13,647, forward strand.
AGTGCAAACAAGCGTTGGGTATCGACCCCACCATCTTTCACTTCAGAGACCCCTTCAATTTTTTTGGCATCTGCTGAGACTTGCTTCACATATTTTGGAGCTGTCGTCTCTACATAATAGGCATCGTAGAGTGGGTTTGCGTCTCCATCAAAAATCTTCCAGTTGTTCCCAGCCGTTTTGATCAGTTTATCATACTGTTCTTCCTTGCTAGAAAAATCAACCTTGTCAACATGTTTCATGGCTGTCAGAGCATCGTAGACCTTATGGTAGTTTTCATTGGTCACGGTTTGACCGTCTTTTTCAATTTGCTCACTCTGGTCTTGAATATCTTTGCGCATGTATACTACAACCCGCACACTATTTTGAATATCATCTGAAAGCTTGATGGTATTGGCAATCACAGAGGCGAAAATAGCAACCAAGCTAAGGGTAATCATAACCGAGCTGACCGCTGCAATCGTCATCCAACCATTTCGTTTCAAGCTTTTAAGCGATTCGATTAAGTGTCGGAAAAATCTTCTAATCATCGTATCCGTACTCTCCTTCCGCTTCATCACGCACTACACGACCATTTTCAATCGCGATTACACGGTGACGTAAAGTATTTACAATCTGGCTATTGTGGGTCGCCATCAATACTGTTGTTCCTTGCAGATTAATCCGCTCCAAAAGGTTCATGATTTCCCATGAATTATCTGGATCCAAGTTACCAGTTGGCTCATCCGCAATCAAGACTTTGGGATTATTTACAATGGCCCGCGCAATGGCAATCCGTTGTTGCTCCCCACCAGACAATTCATTTGGGAATGAGCGGACCTTGTGTTTCAACCCAACAAGATCCAAAACTTCCATCACACGCTTTTTAATATTGCGACGGCGTTCACCGATAACTTGCATTGCGTAGGCAATGTTTTCATAAACAGTTTTCTTTGGAAGTAATTTATAATCTTGGAAAACCACTCCTACATTGCGTCGCAACATAGGAATATCACGTTTTTTGATTTTATCCAAATCAAAATCAGCTACTTTTAAGCTTCCTTTATCGTGTTTGACTTCACGGTATAAAAGTCGAATAAAGGTCGACTTCCCTGCACCAGAAGGTCCTACAATGTATGCAAATTCTCCTGGTTCAATTTGGACAGAGACCCCGCGAAGGGCCGTCGTCCCGTTGTCATACTTTTTGACAACATCTTTCATTTCAATCATTGACATGTAATGAAATTCCTTTCATTCTTTTCTGGTTGATTACCTCTAGGTTATTGGAGACGCCATTTGAGATAGGCATCAATAAAGCCATCGATATCTCCATCCATCACCTTATCCACCTGTGCTACTTCGTAGTTGGTCCGGTGATCCTTAACCATGGTGTAAGGGGTAAAGACATAAGAGCGGATTTGACTTCCCCAGGTGATTTCTTTTTTATCCCCTTTTAGAGAATCCACTTCTGCTGCTTTTTTCTCTTGCTCTAATTGGTAGAGTTTAGCTTGAAGCATTTTCATAGCACGATCACGGTTCCCATATTGGGTCCGATCCACGGTGGATGCCACTACAATTCCTGTCGGAATATGGGTCAAGCGCACACCTGTAGAAACCTTGTTGACGTTTTGTCCACCAGCTCCACCAGAGCGGAAGGTATCCATTTTGATATCATCATCACGAACTTCAACTTCGATGGTATCATCGAGTTCAGGCATAACCTCAACTGATGTAAAGGATGTATGCCGACGTTTAGCAGAATCAAATGGAGAAATTCGAACCAAACGATGTACCCCCATTTCAGATTTCAGAAGACCGTATGCATGTGGCCCTTCAAAGGATAGGGTCACAGACTTAATTCCAGCTTCATCTCCAGCCTGATAGTCCAAGACTTCAACTTTGAAGCCATGGGCATTTCCAAAACGAGTATACATCCGAAGAAGCATGTCACCCCAGTCCTGAGCTTCTGTCCCTCCTGAACCAGGGTGGATTTCTAGGATGGCATTATTATTGTCATAGGGTTCAGACAATAGTAAGGTCATCTCATAGCTGGTCATGCGTTTATCCAGCTCCTCTAACTTTTCGATCAATTCTTCCTTGACCGAATCGTCTTCTGCCAAAAAGTCCAGTAAGATTTCTGACTCATCAAAGAGATCCACCATTTGATGGAAATTTTCATAGGTCTGCTTGAGTTCATTTAATTCTTGAGATGTCTTTTGCGCAGCAATGTTATCATCCCAAAAATCAGGTTCTGTCATTTTATTTTCTAAAATGGCAATTTCTTCTTCCAATGCCTCTAAGTCAAAGAGACCCCCTGAAAGAAGCTAATTTTTCACGATTTGCGTCAATTTTTTGACGAATTTCTGAAATGTCCATAAGTACCTCTTTCTATGTATCTAGTCTATTATATCATAACCTTCACTATTTGCCCACCTTCCAATATTGATTCTGCTGGTTTTACCACCACGAACCCTGTTTATTTTAAATGTTTTACGATTCTTTTGTAACCTAATTGTTAGAAAAAAAGAACCTCTTATGCTAGACTGGTAGCATGACAACAGTAGCTTTTATGTCCGATTTACATATTGATTCGAACAACTTTGGAAAAGATGAATTAGAGACCCTTATCACTCTTTTCAAGGACAAAAAAATTCAACATCTCCATATTGCAGGAGATATTGCCAACGGCTTTGAAAAGACCTCACAAGAATTTTTAGCCCAACTCCAATGTCACCTCCCAGTGACCTTTAGTCTAGGAAATCATGATATGCTAGGTCTATCAGAAAAGGCCATGAGACCTTTTGAATTTCAAAAGATTCCTTTTTCGAAACATACGCTCCTTGCCTTTTCGGGCTGGTATGACTACAGTTTTGTTCCTAATCTCTCTCCCCAAAAACATCTCCAAACCAAGAATTTGTTTTGGTTTGACAGACGGCTTCAACGAATGGGATCTGATCCAGCCATTACCAAACATCTTTTGCATGATCTGGAACAAGAACTCATGCAAGTGGATCAACCCTTGATCGTTGCTATGCACTTTGTTCCCCATGCTCATTTTCTCATGCGCCATCCTTATTTCGAGCGTTTTAATGCTTTTCTCGGGAGTCAAGCTTTCCATGAGCTTTTTCGTCAATTCCCTGTCAAAGATGTCATATTTGGACACAGCCACCACCGAATGCCAGCAACAACTATTGACACGATCACCTATCATGCCAGACCTTTAGGCTATGTCCGAGAATGGGAGCTCTGCAAACAATTCTTCGAGGTTTTTCCTGAATATGATTTTCCAAAAAGGTACGACCCCTACAAACGCTATCGCAGAATTAAAGACCTTCCTGAATTTAAAGCCTACAAGAAAAAACAGCTTGCTCATGAATTTTCTCAAGCCATGACTATCCTTGAACTATAATAAAAAATGATCCCTCTGGAACCAATTTCAGACTGAAGATAAGGTCATCTAAAAACTTTCCTTAGGTGAGTACGGACGTCAGCAAACTTCTAAGAAGTTCTATGACTTCGTTTTGGACCTAAGGTTCCAAAACTCCCGAGTGCTAGAAACAAGAGTGTTTCTAGCACTTTTCTCACAAAGGAAAGTTTTAGTTGATGATTGAATAATGCTAACAGATAATTTTTTTATCTTTATAAAATTTATAAGATTTGCAAAGAAGAACATTTTATCTACGTTCTCAAAATTGTTCCTCTGAAATCATTTTTTACTCTTCTGTATCTAAGAGATTTTTTGCAACGATTGCTGCGAGATATCCTCCCACAATTGGAGCTAAGATAAAGATCCAAATTTGTTGAAGGGCTGCACCACCTACAAAGAGAGCAGGAGCCAAGCTACGAGCTGGGTTAACAGAAAGACCTGTAATGTTCAAACCAACAAGAATGATCAAAGTCAAGCTCAAACCGATCACAAGACCAGCAATTTTGCCATTTCCTTTAGAAGCAGATGTGACTGTCATAATGACTAAGATAAAGATAAAGGAAGCAATCACTTCGAACAAGAAACCGCCAAATGGAGTTACACCTTTAGCCAAGGCATTTTCACCAAGACTAGCGGTTGACATGCCTGAATTAGACAAGAGGAAAAATACTGTTGCAGATGCAAGAACTGCACCGACCACTTGCGCTGCGATATAGTTAACCAAGTCTTTAGATGACAAGCGTTTGTTGACAAACATCGCAATGGAAACAGCTGGATTCAAGTGAGCACCAGAAACAGTCCCAATGGAGTATGCTGCTGCAACAATTGACAAACCAAATGCCAAGGCAATTCCTAAATGTCCAAGACCTTCTGTCCCATTTCCAAAAACAACTGCGCCAGTCCCGATAAAGACAAGCATAAATGTGCCGATTACTTCAGCAAAAAACTTTTTCATAATTAAGTTTCCTTTCTTCAAACTGTTGACTAGTTTATCAAAAATCCACATGTACCTCAAGAAATATGCCCAGACATTTCTGCATACAAAAAAGCCATCCGAAGATGACTTTTCATAGTGTTTAAATGGCGTTTTTATCTTTACCGAGTGCACGTTGAACGGCTTTGACAATTTCAACAAGGACCACAATCATCATTGCACCTATAACAACCACCAACCATTGCGTCAAACTCAAATGAGACACATGGAAGAGTTTATTAAATCCAGGGACAATGATGGTTGCCATCAAGAGAACAAAGGCAACTGGGATAGACCAGTTAAAGGTCTTGTTCTTAAAAAGTCCCACTTTAAAGATGGATTGGTAAACCGATTTGACGTTAAAGGCATGGAGCAATTGGATCAAACCAAGAGTCGCAAATGCCATGGTCAAAGCGTCTGCATGGATTTCTGCACGAGTCGCATGTTCTGGAGAGAGCAAGGCCCAGCCATAAACACCAAGAACCAGCATGGTTTGGAAGACACCTTGATAAAGAATAGCTCCAAAGACCCCACCGTCAAAGAAGTTAGATTTACGTCCACGAGGCTTGTGGGTCATAACACCTGGCTCAGCTGGTTCCACACCAAGAGCGATAGCTGGTAGTGTATCTGTTACCAAGTTAATCCAGAGAAGATGCACTGGTTGCAATACATCCCAACCAAAGAGGGTTGCAAAGAAGATGGTGAAGACCTCAGCCATATTAGCAGACAAGAGGTATTGGATGGATTTTTGGATATTAGAGAAGACCTTACGTCCTTCTTCTACCGCTACGATAATAGTT
>CAUUAM010000023.1:0-18320 GCA_963543165.1 uncultured Streptococcus sp.
TTTTTACTCCTCCATAAAGCTGTTGAAGACTTCTTCGATCATATCCCATTCTGCATCTGAGTCTTCTGGGATTGGTTGAAGGTCGCCTTCTGTTCCGTCTTCGTTTTCTGTAAATGAATAAGCTTGAATTTCAACTTCGCCATTTTCATCTTCTTCTGCATTTGCAGGGATCAAAAGGACATAGTTCTTTCCAAATTCTTCTTTGCCATCGATGGTCAAAAGAATTTCAAACAAGGTTTCATTTCCTTGTTCGTCCACCAATGTGATTAATTCACGTTCTTCATGGTCGTGGTTATGATCATGTGCCATACTGTTTTCCTCGTTTTCTTTCTAAAAATTACGATCTAAATAATTTTGTAAAATGAGCTGCGCTGCTAACTTATCAATAACTTTTTTGCGTTTGCTACGGCTAACGTCTGCTTGCTCAATCAACATCCGCTCTGCAGCAACTGTTGTCAACCGTTCGTCTTGGTAGTCGACTGGCAAGCCAAACTTTTCAGCAATCATCGTGCCATAGGCCTGACTGGCTTCGACACGCGGTCCGCTGGTATTGTTCATGTTTTTCGGCAAGCCTACAACAAAACGGTCTACCTTGTATTGAGCTACTAATTCGGATAAGCGCTCCAAACCGAATTCTTTTTTATCTTCATCGATTTGGATGATTTCAAGACCTTGAGCTGTAAAACCAAGGGGATCACTCACCGCAACCCCGACGGTCTTTGAACCGACATCCAATCCCATAATTCTCATTAGAGGTCTATTCCTTGCCCTTTCAAATAATAACGTACCAATTCTTCCACGATCTCGTCTCGTTCATATTTACGAATTTGGTTCCGTGCATTATTATAACGAGGTACATAGGCAGGATCACCACTGAGTACGTATCCTACGATTTGATTAATTGGATTGTAGCCTTTTTCATCCAGTGACAAGTAAACATCTTTCAAGGTCTCGCTAATTTCCTTACGATTTGAATCATCAAGATTAAAACGTACTGTCTCATCTGTAAATCCCACAAGAACACCCTCTTTCCTTAGAATACTACTATTATATCATAATTAAGGGTTTTCCACAATGGTCAAGCCCTTGATTTCACAGCTTTTTCAAGCATTTTTGAGCTATTTTAGCTAAACTGTTTTTTTATTTTTGCTCACTTGCTCCAGCATTGATAAGATTATCCGCAAATTGACTCGGTGTCAACTTCAACAACTCTGGTAAGTGATTGTTTTTGAAGTAAGTCATGCCTTCAGCCTTCTTCACATCCATTGCTTCAAAGTCATAGGTGATGGTCACCTTGTACTCATTCTCATTTTCCAAGGTCAAATCAGCCGTGAAACCAGGCACTGTCAAAGCTTCCTTAAGGGTATCATCCTTATTAAAGGATTCTCTCAATTGCTTTTGTGCCTCTTCGAGTCCGACCTGTTGAATTCCATTTTTCAATTCCTCATCGGTCGCCGTCACATTGATGGTCTCCAATTTTTTGAAGGTGTTGCCCACATAGGTTACGATTTGGGTCTGTTGCGTTCCCTTGTCATCTTTTGGAAAGACAAAGGTTCGTGTAACCACTTGATTCTCCTCAGCCTTTTGCAAGATGCTTTTATTATCCTTTTGTAGCTGTTCTGCTTTCGCTTTGATTTCTTTTTGCTCACTTGAGTTTGGTGTTGTCGCTTGCTTTTTTTGACCGCATCCTGTCAAACACAAAACAAGAGCGCCCAATAAGAAGATCTTTCTTTTCATTTTCCATTCCTTACTAGTTATTGGTTTCTAAAATATTGTATCACAGATTTCGGAAAATATCGCGGAAACTACTCTCATTTCTAAATTTAAAGAAAAAAATCAGAAACAGACTGTTTCTGATTTTTAATGCTTTAAAGGGCTGCACGCATCCGTGCTTCTGCATTTTCTACATTTCGAACTGATCGTGGCAAGAAAGCACGAATATCATCTTCTTTGTAACCCACTTGGAGACGTTTATCGTCTACTAAGATCGGACTTTTAAGAATACGAGGTGTTTCCATGATGATGTCAATGACTTCATTGACACTCAAGTCTTCGATGTCCACTCCTAGATTTTTAGCGTATCGATTTTTTGAAGAGACAATACTTGCCACTCCATTTTCAGTCTTTGTAAGGATATCCAATAATTCTTCTTTGGTGATCCCTTCCTTACCGAGGTTTTGTTCTTTATAAGTTAGCTGGTGAGCGTTGAGCCAAGTCTTTGCTTTTTTACAGCTAGTACAACTTGACACTGTATAAATTTTAATCATGCATGCACTCCTTTCGCTACACGATAATACTATCGTATTAAATTATAACACAAAAACCATCAGTCTAGCGACCTATTTTGAAAAAAATTAATCTTCAATTTCAATCGCGTCATCTAAATCTAGAGTTACTTCTTCTACGACAGGAGCTGCTTCTTCAGTTTTATCAAGGTTTTTCACTGCTTCGTCTTCTTCGATCAAACCAAAATGAACCCGAACCTTGTGGTCGATTTCGTCAAAAATTTCTGGGTGGTCAGCCAAGAATTTCTTAGCATTTTCAGATCCTTGACCAATTTTTTCTCCATTATATGAGTACCACGCACCCGCTTTTTGGATGATATCCAGGTCTGTTGCGATCTTAACCAATTCCCCAGTACGTGAAATTCCTTCACCGTACATGATCTCCACCATAGCTTCTTTAAAGGGTGGAGCCACCTTGTTTTTCACAACCTTGATCTTGGTTTCCTTACCAACGTTGGTATCTTTTTGGTCACCCGTACCCTTGATTTGAGTGTTTCCACGAACATCTAGACGGACAGAGGCGTAGAATTTCAGGGCACGACCACCTGGTGTCGTTTCAGGATTCCCAAACATGACTCCAACTTTTTCACGCAATTGGTTGATAAAAATGGCAATGGTCTTCGTCTTGTTAATAGAAGCCCCAAGCTTACGCATCGCTTGGCTCATCATCCGAGCTTGCAAACCAACGTGGCTATCCCCGATATCGCCATCGATTTCTGCACGTGGCACCAAGGCCGCAACAGAGTCGACAACCACCAAATCAACCGCACCAGAGTCGATCAATTTACCAGCAATCTCAAGTCCTTGTTCTCCTGAATCTGGTTGAGACAAGAGGAGCTCATCAATATTCACACCAAGAGCTGCTGCATAAGATGGATCCAAGGCATGCTCGGCATCGATAAAGGCTGCAATGCCTCCTTCTTTTTGGGCTTGCGCTACTGCATGGAGGGCAACGGTTGTTTTACCTGATGATTCTGGACCATAGATTTCGATGATCCGACCTTTTGGATAACCACCAGCACCCAAGGCAATATCAAGAGCCAAGGAGCCAGAGCTCATCACTTGTACTTTTTGTTCTGCGCGTTCGCCCAGACGCATGATAGATCCTTTACCAAAGTCTTTTTCGATCAACTTCAGGGCATCATTGAGGGCTTTTTCGCGTTCGTCTCCAAATTTCTTAGAGATGTCATCTAATTTTTTCTGTTTTTTCGCCATTCTTTTCTCCTATGTTTTACTATACAGGAAATGCCCTCCATTCACCAACGGTTTCCGTCCTTTGAAAGGCTCATTTCCTGTCCATTTGTAGAATTATTCTTCATTTGGCACAAGCTTCATTATACCAAATTTTCATCATTTAATACAGCCAGGCGCACCAAATTAAAGGCATGAAGGACTGCAATCTCACGGACATCAGCCCGACTACGTCCAGCGATATTAACTAGGACACTATCCACTCCATTTGGAGTCGCAAGTCCGATAAAGACGGTTCCTGCCGGGTGTCCTTCTAGGCTATCTGGTCCCGCAACTCCGGTCAGGCTAACACCATAATCGGATCCTGTTAACTTACGGGCCTGCGAAGCCATGGCTTGAGCTGTAAAATGAGACACCACTCCATGTTGCTCCAACTCTTGAGCTGGGATGGAAAGCATCTTGCTTTTTTCTTCCAAGCTATAGGTGACAAAACCACCTGCGAAGATGCTAGACGCCCCTGAAAAATCTGCCAAAGTCGCTTGAAAAAGGCCAGCTGTCAGGCTTTCTGCAGCTGTAATAGTTTTACCAGTCTGTTTCAAGAGATCAAAGGCAACCTTGGCCATCGAATTGTCATCCCCATAACCGTAAAACAGCTCCTGCAAGGGTTGATGATCCAAGGTCTGCCGTGATAGGATTTGCTTTTCTAAGACATCGAGCTTGGAATCCGCTTCTGCCTGATCCTTCGCCTTTGTAGATAGACGCAAGGTCACTTCCCCCGTCTTGGCATAAGGAGCTACCGTCGGATCACTTTGCTCTTCAATGATATCGGCTAGGATCGTAACCAGCTGGCTTTCCCCAATTCCAAAGAAGCGCAAGACTCTTGAAAAGAGCTGCTCCCCTGTTGTCAAATGAGGTACCAATTGTTCATTGACCATGGGTTTTAACTCACTTGGAGGACCAGGTAGAACGACATAGGTCACACCATCAACCGTGATCAAACCTCCAACCGCGAGACCTGTACGGTTTTGAAGAGGGATTGATCCGGCGATCATTTGTGCTTGTCGCTCATTATTGGGTGTCCGGACATAATCAGGGCGACTCGCAAAGAAGGTGTCGAGTTCGGCAAGCGCTGTTGGATCGAAAACCAGTTCCTTCCCTAAAAACTTAGCAAGGGTTTGCTTGGTCAAATCATCCTCTGTCGGCCCAAGTCCACCACATAAAAGAACCAAATCACTGCGCTTTGAAGCTGTTTCAATAGTGGTTAAAAGACGACCTTCGTTGTCTCCTACCGCCACATGATAGTAGACATCAATCCCTAACCCAGCTAATTTCTCAGACAAGAATTGGGCATTGGTATTGACAATTTGTCCTGTTAGAATCTCCGTGCCTACTGCAATCACTTCTGCCTTCATAGTGCCTCCCACTTATATTATTCGTAATTTTTCTTCATTGTAACACAATTTCCTAAATTATTTAAAAAACAGATTGAAGATAAAGTCCATTTTGGACAACTTTCTTCAATCTTTTTCTTTTAGAGTATAAAGTAAAAACTATTAGAAATACCATTACATCAGGATCCCTAAGAGTTTTAACTATGTGGCAATCAACTTCTAAAGGGCTATTTTCTATTGTTGATAGAGCTTATCTATATTCTGAAGTAACCATATCGAGTGGTTGCTTTTTTACTACTTTCTTGATCTAAAAGCCTTCTTCTGACTCTAATTCTTGTTGTTTCCCCTCATCTTTTGTGATACAATAGCATCAATTTTTTCTAGGAGGATAATATATGACTTCTACTATTGGTATTATAAGTTTATCTAGTGGGACTATGGGTGAAGACTTTGTCAAGCACGAAGTGGACTGGGGTATTCAACGTCTCAAGGACCTCGGACTCAATCCTATCTTTTTACCTCATTCGCTAAAAGGCTTAGATTTTATCAAAGAACATCCTGAAGCTCGTGCAGAGGATTTGATTCAGGCCTTTTCTGATGATAGCATCGACATGATCCTATGCGCCATTGGTGGAAACGATACCTATCGCTTGCTACCTTATCTTTTTGAAAATGACCAACTACAAAAGGTTATCAAACCAAAGATTTTTCTCGGTTTCTCGGATACGACCATGAACCATCTCATGTTGCATAAACTAGGAATCAAGACTTTTTACGGCCAATCATTTCTAGCAGACATTTGTGAGTTAGACAAAGAAATGTTGCCATATAGCCTCCACTACTTCAAAGAATTGATTGAGACGGGAAGAATCTCAGAAATTCGACCTAGTGACGTTTGGTATGAGGAACGGACTGATTTTAGTCCCGAAGCCTTGGGAACACCTCGTGTCTGCCATGCAAATACAGGTTTTGACTTGTTACAAGGCAATGCTCAGTTTGAGGGAGAAATCCTCGGTGGTTGTCTTGAGTCTCTCTATGATATTTTTGACAACTCTCTACACGCAGATAGCACAGACCTCTGCCAAAAATACAAACTTTTCCCTAACTTATCCGACTGGGAAGGAAAGATTCTATTGCTAGAAACAAGTCAAGAAAAACCTGAACCTGATGATTTTAAAAAAATGTTGCGGGCTTTAAAAGAAACTGGGATATTTGAAGTCATTAGTGGACTCTTGGTCGGAAAACCTATGGATGAAACCTTCTATGACGACTATAAAGAGGCACTATTGGATATCATTGACAACAATATCCCGATTATCTATAATCTGAATGTTGGCCATGCCACACCAAGAGCGATTGTTCCTTTTGGAGTCCACGCGTATGTAGACGCAACGGAGCAAGTCATTCGCTTTGACTATCACAAAGAAAGCTGAGAGGAAATTCTCAGCTTTTTCTGTATTCTCCGATGTTCTAGTCATCTATAGGCACTCATTTCTACTTTTCCAATCACAATCATTCTCATGATCATTGACCAAACCTGCAGCTTGTAGGTAGGACAGGACCGCAACGGGGCCTGTAAACTTAAAGCCACGCTTTTTGAGGTCTTTGGCAAGCTGTTCAGAAAGAGCTGTCTTCGCAGGAGCCTGCTGGTAATCCGGGACATCATTCACGATGGTTTTCCCACCGACAAAAGACCAGAGATAGGCACCAAAAGAGCCAAACTCTGCCTGAACTTGTAAAAAGGCCTGGGCGTTTGCCCGTGTCGCAAAGATCTTAGCACGATTTCGGATGATGGCTGGATTGTCTAACAAAGCTTCCAGCTCCTCATCCGACATCTCTGCGACACGATGAAGGTGATAACCATGAAAAGCTTCACGGAAAGCCTGCCGTTTATTGAGCACCGTCTCCCAAGAAAGTCCCGCTTGATAGGTCTCCAAGCAAAGCAACTCAAAAAGCGCCTGGTCATCGTGTAGGGGACGCCCCCACTCCTCATCATGGTAGGCTACATATAGGGGGTTGTTCATTTTCACCCAGCCACAACGTTTTGTCATAGACTTCTCCTATTTCACCAACATCTTAAGAGCTGACTTGATGTAGTTCTCTGCTGTATCGGTCGTCCCTTCAAAGAATTTCTTGATTTTCTTGAGTTCTGTCGCCTTGTAGCCCAATGCCAACATGGCTTCCATCGCTTCTTCCAGGGCTTGGTTCTCCTCGGATGCTTTAGCTTTGGACTGAGCTGGCGCCTCCTCTAAGTCAACATTAATCTTACCTTCCAGATCCAAGACCATTTGTTGGGCTGTTTTCTTACCGATTTTCGGAAACTTGGTCAAGTAGGTGATGTTCTTGCTTTCGATGGCTTGGACAAGGCCCGCATTGTCATCCGCAGCGATAATGGCCAGAGCTGAGACAGGTCCGATCCCAGAGACTGAGATCAAGTTTAAAAAGAGCTTTTTCTCTTCTTCGGTCGCAAAGCCATAGAGCAGGTGAGCATCTTCACGGACTACTTGATGTAGATAGACTTGCACCTCTTGGTTCATTTTACCAGAGTAGGCATAGGGATTGGCCACATGTAAGAGATAGCCGATCCCAGCTGTTTCTACCACAATGTATTTAGCGGTGATTTTCGTTAAGATTCCTTTAATGTATTCGTACATAATCTTCCTTTATTGTTTGATTAATATTTGCCCAATTCTCGCAGACTGGTGTGATTTTCCTGAATGCGTCGGAACATCTTTTCCATGTCGGACTTGGTGAAGTTGACCAAGACCGGACGGCCGTGGGGGCAGTTATATGGGTTGTCACATTGGGACAGTTGGTAGATGAGGTCACGCGCGGAGTAATCATCCAATGTGTGATTGGCCTTGATGGAGCGTTTGCAAGACATCATGATAGCCAACTCTGCCCGGTATTTCTTGATGGACACTTCCTTGGTCAAGAGGAGCATGTCACACATCTCATAGATACCCGACTCGATCTCTTCTTCCTTCATCCAAATCGGATGCTCCCGCAAGATCAACTGGTTGGCTCCGTACTCTTCTAGATAGACGCCCACTTCCTCTAGGAGGTGTTTGCGCTGTTGCAGGCGGATCAGATCATCTGCAGGGAACTCAAAGATATATGGCACCAGCAGTTGTTGCTGACTACCGTCCACATCCCCGATGCTCTCCCGGTATTCTTCGTATTTGACCCGCTCTTGGGCCGCGTGCTGGTCAATGATGTAGAGGCCCCCATTACCTTGAGCAAAGAGATAGGTCCCATGCATCTGACCAAAATATTCCAACTCTGGGAAGGTCGAATGTTCTTCCCCATCCAACTTATCATAAGCCTTGTCTAGACTAGCTAGATCCAACTCTGGGTGATCCAGTTCATCGTATACCGCAGCCTTTCTTTCCGCAAACTTGATCGCGCTTGTCGGTTTTTCTACTGGATTTTCTTGGCTTATCGCATCAGCGGCAGCTTCATCTGTTAGAGGAAGTTGAGGATCTGCCACCTCTGGTCGAAGCTTGAAATCTTGACTTTCACGGTCATAATAGAAACGGTTTTCTTTTAAAGACAAGGTTGTCTGGACCGGCTTTTCTGTTCGGCGAATGGTCGACTTGGCTAGATTCTCTAGAGCATCCGGAATTAGGTCTTGCTCTTTCAAAGCGTTCGCAATGGCTTGGGAGATCAAGGCCATCAGTTCTCGTTCTTTAGAAATACGCACCTCTTGCTTGGTGGGGTGAACATTGACATCCGCTAAGTAAGGGTCGATCTGGATATGAATGATCGCAAGCGGGAAGCGTCCTACCATGAGTTTACTGCCGTAGCCATCTAAAATAGCCCGATTGAGCAAGAAATTCTTGATGTAACGGCCGTTGATAAAGAGACTGATGTAGTTGCGATTGGCACGAGTCAATTCAGGTAAAGACACAAAGCCCGTCACTTCAAAATCTAGGTCGCGATTTTCAATGGGCACCATCTTCTTGGCAGACGCCAAGCCATAGACGCCCGCAATCGCTTGCCGGAGATTGCCAGTACCTGCCGTTTTGGTCATTTCTTTTCCATCATTGATCAAGGTAAAGGAAATCTCAGGATGGGCCAAGCTCAAGCGGTTGAGAATATCCACAATATGGGATAACTCTGCTTGCTGGCTCTTTAAATACTTGAGACGAGCAGGGGTATTAAAAAAGAGATCTTCTACTGTAATCTTGGTCCCGACAGGGCTTGTCGCTGGCTCCAATTCCTCAATCTCGCCACCTTTTGCGATCAACTTAGTCCCGTGGGCAGCTCCTTCTTGAGCCGTTAAAACCGTTAGAATACTAACAGAAGCAATGGAGGGCATGGCCTCACCACGGAAGCCTAGGGTCCGAATCCGAAAGAGATCCGCTTGACTCTTGATCTTACTAGTCGCATGGCGACGGAGGGCCAAAGCGACCTCATCGTGCGCAATTCCTTCCCCATTGTCTGTGATCCGAATCGACTTCAATCCTGCTTCTTCGATTTCAACGACGATCTGGCTAGCTCCAGCATCGATCGAGTTTTCAACCAATTCCTTGACCACACTTGCAGGTCGTTCAATTACTTCACCTGCCGCAATCTGGTTGGCTAGGACTTCTGGCAATTCAATAATCTGTGACATGTCTGCTCCTTTACCTTTTTTCACCGATATATGTAGCTCTATTATACCACAGATCCACAAGACTCCCTTTTTTTAAAAACATAGGCTAGCTCCTTCTTCTTCCCTAAAAACCACATAGGCAAAGAAAACAACCACATAAACAAATCCCCTTGTCTTCCCTTTGGAAAAAGTGTTTAATAGTAGTGTAAAGAAGGAGCCGGGCTAGCAGGCCAACCGACTTTACCCAAAGGAGGGAGAAAATATCTTATGAAAGTAGAAATACATATTGATCCCCACTTCCAAGAAGAAGCGGTGACGATTACAGCACCTACACTATCTGCACGTGTAGAGAAAATCCGTGACTTTGTGGAAGAATTGGATCAAAAAGGGCGCTTACGTGCCAAAAAGGATGGGGAAGCTTACCTGATTGAAAGCCATCTATTCCAACGTTTTTACATTGAAAATCGGCAAGTGATTGGTGAGACCATGACAGATCAATTTATCCTGACCGGTCCACTCTATCAGCTATCTGAAGACTTACCGACCTTCTTTCTCAAAATTTCCCAATCTGAAATTATCAACACAAAAGAAATCGATCACCTGCACTTCACTAGTGGAGGATCAGTTCAAATCCATCTCAAAAATGGGAGTCTGACCTACTCCTCCCGTCGTTATTTAAAAGCCATTAAGGAGAAATTATCATGCTAAAACAATCATTTTCTGACGCCCTAAAAGGGATTCTCATCGGGCTCATTCTATCCATCTTCTTTTCCTACCACTTCTCACCTGAGTTGTACCTTCCCTTAAGTCCCAACTCTGCAGTCGGCCGCTGGATGTTCTTGCATCATGTTCACGGCTCACTGGTCATGCTCTATTGCGTCCTCGTTTGGGGTGCGATTGGGGTCCTCTTTAGCTTGGGAAGTCTCCTCTTTCAAAAAGACTGGAGCCTCTTGCGGTCTACTCTGAGCCATTACCTACTCATGTTACTTGGCTTTATTCCCCTAGCTACCTTGGCCGGCTGGTTCCCAGCACGATTAGGATTTTACCTCTCACTCATTGTCGAATTCACCCTCGTTTACGTGATCATCTGGTTAGTCTCTTATCATTTTTACAAAAAACAAGTCCAAGATATCAATCAAAGCATTGCTAACCACTAAGCAAAAAGACCTTTAGTGCTACGAGGATCTGAAAGTGGAGATAAGCTGTTCTTTTATACAAATCTAATAAATCCTATAAAAATTATACTTGTTATAGTTATTCAATCAGCTACTGAAACTTTCCGCTGTGAGAAAAGTGCCTGAAACAATTGTGTTTCAGGCACTCGGGAGTTTTGAGACCTCAGGCTCAAAACTAATTCATGGAACTTCGTAGAAGTTCGCTGACGTCCGGACTCACCTAAGGAAAGTTTCTAAGATGATTTTGTCTACCAGGAATAGAAACATTGCCATTTTGTAGGTTAGATACCATATAGTAAAAACTCTCAGAAATGCTGATGTAGCGCTATTCTTAAGAGTTTTTTACTTTCTCTATTTTTAAAAAAAGACTGAAGAAAATCGTCCAAAATAGACTTTTTCTTCAGTCTGAGATCCTCGCTATCACGAGGATCTTTTTTTACAATTTCTTTTTCAATTCGGCGACTGCCATCATGACTTCCATCGGAGTCATATTGTAGAGATCCAGATTCTTCAATTCTGTGATCACTGTATTTTCTGCCTCCTCCTCAAAGAGGGACATTTGTTCAGCTACCTTTGAAGGTACTTCCTTTTTAGGAGTTGCATCCACAAGCGGTACTTGCTGGGCTTGTCCTTCGAGCTTGGTCAAAATCGCATCCGCTCGCTTCAACAACTCTTCTGGCAAACCAGCGATCTTTGCCACGTGAATCCCATAGGACTTATCCGCTGGGCCAGGTTCAATCTTGTGCAAGAAGGTAACCTGACCATCTCGCTCCAAGGTCGCGACATGGACATTTTCCAAACGGGACAGGGTCTCTGAGAGAGCTGTCAACTCATGGTAATGGGTCGCAAACAAGGTCTTAGCACCGGTACGATCGTGGATGTATTCGATGATGGACTGGGCAAGAGCCATTCCATCATAGGTCGCCGTTCCCCGTCCTAACTCATCAAATAAAATCAAGGATTGGGGCGTTGCCTTGCGAATAGCGTGATTGGCCTCCATCATTTCTACCATAAAGGTAGACTGACCCGATACCAGGTCATCAGCAGCTCCAATCCGGGTATAAATCGCATCAAAGATTGGCAACTCAGCCTTTTGCGCTGGAACATAGGAGCCAATTTGCGCAAGAATCACAATGATCGCCAATTGGCGCATATAGGTAGACTTCCCGCTCATGTTTGGCCCTGTAATCAACTGAATATCCCGTTCTTCATCCATAAAGATGCTATTAGGAATATAAGACTGGGCTCCCATCACTTTCTCAACAACCGGATGGCGACCTTTGTCGATTTCAATTCGTCGCTCTTCATGAAAAAGAGGGCGATTCAACTGTTGCGACTCAGCAACACTGGCTAAACTTTGTAAAACATCAACCGTCGCAATCGCCTGAGCCAACTGTTGCAAACGCTGGATATATTTACCAACTTCTTCACGAATCCGCATAAAAATCGTATATTCAAGATTAGCAGACTTCTCACGCGCCTCAAGCATATCTCCTTCGATACGTGCCAATTCCTCCGTACCAAAGCGTTCTGAATTTTTCAAGGTCGCCTTGCGGAAAAAATGAGCAGGAACGTGGCTCAATTGAGAATTGGTAACATGGAAATAGTAGCCATCCTTCTTGTTGTAATCGATTTTTAGACCGGTAATGCCACTGGCTTCGCGCTCCTTGGCTTCAATCTCTGCAATCCAACCAGTACCATCCCGAAGAACAAGACGGTACTGGTCCAATTGCTCGTCAAAACCGGTACGGATGATATTTCCCTCTGTAATAACAGCAGATGCTTCCGGAGCAATAGCAGATGTAATCAAGCGGTGCAATTCGGGAAGTTCATCCAAGCGTGCAATCAAGACATCCAAGACCGGATCACCAATCCCTAGTAAAATCGACTTGATCGTCGGCACATGCCCCAGAGTATCTCCTAGTTGCAAGAGATCCTTAGGATTGATTTTACCAAAGGAAACCCGACTCGCTAAGCGTTCAATATCATAAACCCCTTTGAGGCTGTCGGTCAGGTCGCTCCGTTCAAAGAAATGATCCATAAAGACCTGAATGATGTCCTGACGCTCTCGAATCCGTTTCAAATCGACCAAGGGTTTCTGAATCCAGGACCGCAACAAACGACCTCCCATGGCCGTCTTGGTTTCATCCAAATACCAATACAAGCTACCATGTTTCTTCCCAGTCCGAGCATTCTCTGTCAAATCCAGACTAGTCTTGGTCGCAAAGTCCATTTGTAAGAAATCACAAATCTCATAATGATGGGCTTTTTTGAGGTGACTCAATTCCCGCATTTGGGTCTGGTGGACATACTGGAGAAGTTTTCCAGCCGTTTCCTTTTCGAGTTCACTCAGATGATCCCCTAAAAGTTGGACATCGTCCAGCGCTGTCTCTACATGTGACAGCAAGAGATTCATCTGGCTCACAAAAACACGTTCTTCCTGTTCTGGCAACTCATAACCCAGGACCACCTCACGCGCACGTAAATTGCGGATTTCTCCACAAACCATGGTGAAGTCATTGAGGGTGGTCACCTGAAACTCACCCGTCACCAGATCCATATAGGCTAGCCCATAGTTATCCCCTGCTCGATCCAAGGCAACCAGGAAGTTGTTTTCACTATCTGGTTTGGTCGAATCTACCACTGTACCCGGCGTGATCACCTGGACCACTTCCCGCTTAACGACTCCCTTAGCTTCCTTGGGATCTTCCATTTGTTCTGCAATCGCAACCTTATAGCCCTGTTCAATGAGAACATCGATGTACTGCTGGGCCGAATGGTAGGGAACACCTGCCATAGGAATCGGATTCTCTGCATTTTTATTCCGTGAAGTTAAGGAAATCTCTAAAATTTGAGCTGCATTTACTGCATCTTCATAAAATAATTCGTAAAAATCACCCATTCGAAACAGCAAAAAAGCATCTGGATAGTCTTTCTTGATATCTAGATACTGTTGCATTCCAGGAGATATTTTTTCTACTGCCATACTTTCTTTTAATCCTTACTGTACATCATGTTCCGAAACAAGCGCCATAGATGAAAACAGGAGTAGATAGTTGCCTATCTTCCTCCCATGACATCTAAGAATCGGTTTACCTTCAATGAGCTGAATTATTGCATCATCCCTAAAATTTCATTTTGAATTTCAATGGCTGCATCTTGGTCTCGACAGACAATTAAGAGGGTATTGGCCCCTGCTACTGTTCCCAAAATACGCTCATCTGACATCTCATCTACACCATTGGCCAAGAGAGCTGCTTCTCCTAGCTCTGTCCGCAAGACCAAGGTGAATTCTGCCCGTGAGACAGACTTGGCATGGCTGGACAGCATAATATAAATCTCTGCCACCTCAGGCTCATTTGGCAAAATATAATACAACTGGTCTTTTCGTTTTACCTTGACCAGACCTAGATCGCGCAAATCACGTGAAAGAGTTGTTTGCGTTACAGCAATTCCTTTTGATTCTAATCGATCCTGAATCTCTTTTTGAGTCGACAATTTTTCATTTCGAATCATTTGTTGAATCAAAAGATGACGTTCTGTCTTTTTCATTGGACCTCCACTTTTGAATAAATATACTTTAAATTATACCAAAAAAATTGAAAATTCGCTCAGAATTGTGTTAAAATAATAGTTAAAAGGACTAAGGAGCTAATATGAACAATAAAGAACTCATTGCTAGTGAATTGGCCAAAGTGATTGACTCTCTTGACCAAGATGCTATTTTAAATTTGCTTGAACAACCAAAATCATCTGATCTTGGTGATATCGCTTTTCCAGCCTTCTCACTTGCAAAAGTGGAACGCAAGGCTCCTCAAGCAATCGCTGCAGACATTGCTGAAAAAATCGACCAAAGCGCCTTCGAAAAAGTTGTTGCAACTGGGCCTTACGTAAACTTCTTCTTGGACAAATCTAAGATCTCTGATCAAGTGATCAAATCTGTCATCGAAGCAGGTGCAAACTACGGTCAGCAAGACGAAGGACATGGAGAAAATATTACCATCGACCTTTCAAGTCCAAACATTGCCAAACCATTCTCTGTCGGTCATTTGCGCTCAACCGTTATCGGAGATGCTTTGTCAAATATCTTCCGCAAAATGGGCTACAATACGATTAAAATTAACCACTTGGGAGACTGGGGTAAACAGTTCGGTCTTTTGATGGTCGCTTATAAAAAATGGGGTAGCAAGGAAGCTGTCGAAGCCAATCCAATCGATGAATTGTTGAAACTTTATGTCCGCATCAATGCTGAAATCGAAAATGATCCTGCTTTGGACGACGAAGGACGTCTCTGGTTCAAGAAATTGGAAGATGGAGATCCAGAAGCAACTGCATTGTGGCAATGGTTCCGCGATGAGAGCTTGGTAGAATTCAACCGCATCTACAAACTCCTCGGTGTTGAATTTGACAGCTTAAACGGAGAAGCTTTCTACAATGACAAGATGGATGAAGCTGTCCAAATCCTTGAAGATAAAGGCTTGTTGAAAGAGTCTAAAGGGGCTAGCATCGTTGAGTTGGATGATGTGAACCTTCCACCAGCTATGATTAAGAAATCAGACGGTGCCACTCTTTATATCACTCGTGATATCGCAACTGCTATCTACCGTGCACGGACTTACAACTTTGTGAAAAACATCTATGCTGTAGGTCAAGAACAATCCAACCACTTCCGTCAGTTGAAAGCTGTTTTGAAGAAAATGGGATTTGACTGGAGCAACGATATGGTCCACGTTGACTTTGGTTTGGTGACAAAGAACCGCCAAAAATTGTCAACTCGTAAAGGAAATATCATCCTGCTCGAACCAACCCTTCAAGAAGCGATCTCTCGTGCCAAAGCTCAGATCGAAGAAAAGAACCCTGAACTTGAAAACAAGGAAGAAGTGGCACACGCAGTTGGTGTTGGTGCGGTTAAATTCTACGACTTGAAGACAGACCGCCGCAACGGGTATGACTTTGACCTTGAAGCTATGGTATCCTTCGAAGGAGAAACTGGACCATACGTTCAATACGCTTATGCTCGGATCCAATCCATCCTTCGCAAAGCTAACTTCACACCATCAGCAGATGCGACTTATAGCTTGAGCGATCCTGAAAGCTGGGAAATCATCAAGCTTCTCCAAGACTTCTCTCGTGTTGTCAAACGTGCCGCTGAAAACTATGATCCATCCTTGATCGCTAAATATGCCATCAACTTGGCTCAAGCCTTCAACAAGTACTATGCTCACACTCGTATCTTGGATGAAAGCCCAGAACGCGATAGCCGTCTTGCTCTTAGCTACTCAACAGCAGTTGTTTTGAAAGAAGCGCTTCGCTTACTTGGTGTCGATGCACCTGAGAAAATGTAAAATGACACAAGTAGTTGGAACAACTATTCCCAAATAGAAAAAAGGAGATGTTTGATCTCCTTTTTTCTTTAAATGAGAAAAAACGCTGATTTCTCAGCGTTTTTTTATAAATGATATAAATCTTCTACAATAGCAGCTACTTTTTTAATATCTCCCAACATCCCCCGCATTTCAAAATCGGCTAGCATGGGAAAACCAAAACGTTGGCTGTACTGCTTAGCGGTCAAACAATATTGATTGTTAAAATTCCGATTGCCTGATCCAACCACTCCCAAACACTTGCTGGCATTGTTCCCAAAGGCAATAAAATCCCCGACATCGGTCGTTAAAATTTCCACATCCCCATTATCAACACCATTTCCACCCTCTAGATAGGTAGGCAAGAAAGTGATAAAAGGCGTATCAACTTCAAAGAAGGGCTTTCCTTCTTTGACTAGGTCTTTGACATGGATTTTTTCAATTTCAAGTCCTGGATGAGCTTCCCGCAAATAGTCGCTTAAACGGCGAACAAAACTCTCTGTATTCCCACTCAGGCTAATATAAACAAAGGATACTTTCATCTTTTTTCTCCAATCAAGAAGCTCTCTTATCCTCTAAGAGAGCTTTATTCACACTCATCGATTATGCCGTAGCTTGAGCTTTTCTCAATCGCAAAGTCTTATACAAAATAATTCCAAAGAAAATAAGGGCCAAAGCAGTCAAGAGTAACAAAGCAAGGAATGAAGATACTAGATAGCGTTGATGAAGTGATGGGTTTGAAAAAGTAGCCAATAGTGAACGTCCTGTAAAATAATTATAACAAGAGAATGCTTGACTCAACGCAATCTGTCCCATATAAGTATAATGGGCTGTTAACAGATCCTCTTTTATAAAGAGGAAATAGAAAGTTGCAAGTAAGGCAATCAGAATCAGAGAAACAAATAAAAAGGCTAGTGGAGACTGATTGGCTTGGGCTGATTTCTCATAATAGGCTAAATAGTCAGCCTTGTCTTGAGCTGTCGTTAAACCGAGTTGTTTTGCAAAATCCTCTGTCAATTCAAAACTCTTTGAAGCTCCGAAGGTAGAGACAGCTGCTGATAGGCTTCCCACCGTAGAGAAAAATAACAGGATGTACAGATAGATAGGTTTCTTTTTCATATAAACTCCTTTTCATTTCTTACACACTATTATAACGCGATACAGATAGAAAGGCAAGCGCCTCAAAACCGTGGAAACACTTGCCTGATCACTGATACGTTCAAATGAAATTCATTTGGAAAAATAATGTGTGCAAAAGATGAAAAAGACATCGCAACTGTATGATGGGAATGATTAGAGATCTAACGGAGTCCTATAAACTTTCATTCGAACAGGACTAGTATAGCTGATTTTTCTCTATTGTAGTCATTTCTTTCTATTCTGCTTGATTTTAACACCATTTGGTCCTTGAAATCTATTTCTGTCCCTTCTCCAAAAACTATTCTGTCCTTTTTCGCAACTATTTGGTCATTACTCCATCAAAAAAAGCCAGAAGCATTTGCCTTCTGACTTTCTTTATTTAGATGAATGAAGGAAAGGGATATGAATTAATCCTCTTTTTTCTTGCGAGCAAGACCCAATCCAAGCAATCCAGCCATCGCACCTGCAAGAACAGCTGCAATTGAGTTTTCTGTACCTGTATTTGGAAGTGCAGGTGTTTGTGGTTGCGCAGGTTGTACAGGCTGTTCTGGAACTTCAGGAGTTGGTTCGGTTGGAACCTCTGGAGTTGGTGGAACAATTGGTGTTGGTGGAACAATTGGTGTTGGTGGGTTGTATGGAGTTGGTGGAGTTGGTGGAACTGGTGTTGGTGGAGTTGGAATATCTGTTTCCGTTACCACTTTATTCTTATGCCATTTCACTTCAGCTTCCGGTTTCACCGGTTTCGAGTCTGGAACGACTTCAGGTTTTGGTGGGGTTGGTTTGGTTGGTGGAGTTGGAGTTGTTGGTTCCTCAGCATCAACAGTCACTACTGTATACTTAGGCTCTGTTGGTGCTGTAGGAGCTGTTGGCGGAGTTGGTTCTGTCGGTACTGCTGGAAGAACTTCCACTGTAATCGTTGGTGGCGTAGGAGCCTTTGGTTCTTCTGGTTTTGTTGGCACTTTCGGTTCTTCACCTGGCTCTTTTGGAAGACCTACATTTGAGTTGATCGCAAACCAGTAAACTGTTGGCTGACCAGCCGCATTGGCCCCATTAGCTGTAAAGACCAAGTGACCATCTGTCATCTTCAAACCTGCTCCACCATAATAGAGGTATGGAGAAGATGGATCATCCCAACCTTGAAGAGTTGAAGATGTTTCCCCGTTAAAGACGGAACCATG
>CAUUAM010000024.1:0-17443 GCA_963543165.1 uncultured Streptococcus sp.
GCTTCCCCACGGTCAAAGAAGATTTCTGTATCTGGTCCAGAAGGTCCCGCACCGATTTCCCAGAAGTTATCTTCAATTGGGATCAAGTGGCTTGGATCTACCCCAACTGCGATCCAACGGTTGTAGGAATCCTTGTCATCTGGATAGTAGGTCATGTAGAGTTTGTCTTTCGGGAAGTCAAACCATTCAGGACTTGTCAAGAGCTCAAAAGCCCAGGTAATGGCTTCATCACGGAAGTAATCTCCGATAGAGAAGTTCCCCAACATTTCAAACATAGTGTGGTGACGCGCAGTCTTCCCTACGTTTTCGATATCGTTGGTACGGATGGCCTTTTGCGCATTGGTAATCCGTGGATTTTCAGGTTTGATGGTTCCATCGAAATATTTCTTAAGGGTTGCCACCCCTGAGTTGATCCACAAAAGAGTTGGATCGTTTACTGGAACCAAGCTAACAGATGGTTCTACTGAGTGACCTTTGGTCGCCCAGAAATCAAGCCACATTTGGCGGACTTGTGCACTAGATAATTGTTTCATGATTTCTCCTAATTCTATTCTTAATGATTAATTTGAGCCTGCTTCTAACATTTCGACATAATCGATAGCGACACAAAGTGAGATGACTAAATCAGCGTATTCATCCTCATAAACCGATACCTGGTAGGTTGAGGTAAGGTGAAAGAGTTCTTTGCTAATCTCAGCAACAATTTGATCCCGGTCATCCAACAATTTGAAATCCAGGTCCCAGATATTTCCTTGAACCCGCAGTCCCAAATCCTCAATGTCGTATTTGTCTCTTAAGAGCGTGAGCTTTTTATTGATAAAAAAGCGATCCCCATTTTTCAAGGTTACCACAAATTTCGAAAGAAGTGTGAATGGCTTTTTAGTGATCTGACTGACTTCTTGCCCTTCGTTATCATAGATAGTAAAGGTCTTTGGAACTTTAAAAAAGGATCCCTCAACCTGGTATTCGACATTTCCTAACTCATCCTTGATATCGAAGCGTTCGCCACCCAATCGAAATTTTTGTTTCACTTGATAGATTCTCATTTTCTATCTCCTTTGAAAAGATTCGAACAGGCATTCAAAAACAAAAGACAAGCCACCAAACGAAGGGCGAAAAACCGCGGTACCACCTTCATTCAATGAACTTGTCATTCTTCATTTTTTATTTCAATTGTATCAGCTGAGTAGCAAAATCATTTCTCTTCCATGGCTCGCACCCCCGCCACTTCTCTGTTTCCGATAACCAATGATTTATTCTCAACTATTTCATTATACAGGTTCGCTAAGGAACCGTCAACTATTTTTTAGAGGATGAAGAGCTGCTGTCGCTCGTTTGGACACCAATATTTTGTAAATATTGGTTAAATGTTGATTTGAAAGCATCATCTTTGACCTTTATATTGGCCTCCGTCATAGCCTTAGCAATAACGCTACGGATGAAGTTGGTATCTTGCTTACGACCTTCGACAATGATTTCTTTCAAGCGTTTTTCGTATTTCTTCCAATCAGAACCTTTTTCAGTCTTCTTGTTTAATTTCACAATATAGTAGCTAGCAGAATAGTTTTGACCTGCTGATACTGTGATGACATCTGAAATGCCGTTTTCATCCAACTTAAAGGCTGCTTCTTTGACTTGAGATGGAATATCTGCTGTTCCAGAATCAAAGGTCACTTCGCCACCTTTGTCTTTTGTAGCAGTATCTGTTGAATTTTCTTTTGCAATTTGAGTAAAGTCTGCACCTTCAGCTTTAACAGCTTCCAATACTTCTTTTGCTTTATCTTCAGAATCCAACTTAATAATTTGTGCAGTTACTTCAGGAGTGTATGATTCAAAAGCTGCCTTATAGTCTGACTCTTTGATATCTTTTTTAGCAGCTTGGTTGACTGCATATTCCAACAACATATTACTGCGGATTTGCTGTTTAGCTGTTTCTTCCGTCAATCCCTGTTGTGCCAAATAAGCATCGAATTGGTTGCCCAATTGTTTCTTTTGTTTATCCAATTCTTTTTCAACATCTTTATTAGAAACTTTTGAGCCATATTCTTTTTCAAAAACCTTATTGATAGTCATTTGGAAAAGAACCTGTTGAGCTCCTTGGTTGTTCTTGATTTCATCATAAAATTCAGAAACTGTGATCGTGTCCCCTTTCATGGTCACGATATCTTTGTTTGTGCCATTGGCACATGCTGCTAGTGTTACGACTGATAGCAAGGTCACAGCACCTGCTACAAGTTTTTTCTTCATGAAATTTCTCCGTTCCTTTTTAAACTTCTTCTATTTTACCACAAATTAGAGAGAATACCTTAAATTTACCTAAAACGATCCAGGTTCTGGCAAATGAACTGTCTCTGTATTTTTTCGGATCATCAAGATGCCGTCACCAAGCGGCACCAAACTAGCGGTCAAATCTGGATGATTGAGAGTTGCATCGAAGAGATTCTGAAGTCCTCGATAAATCGTTCGTTGTCCACGACGAACTTCCATGATGTCTTTGGCAACATCTCCCCCTTGGAAAATATCATCCAGCACCACGATACCTCCAACTTCTAGAAGTTCTAGGATCCGTGGCAAAAAGACGATGTATTTAGACTTGGCTGAGTCCATAAAGACAAAGTCATAGGTCTCTGTTAAATCCTGCAAGACATCCACCGCATCTCCTTCCAGCAAGGTGATTTGCTTCTTATGATCGTATTTAGCCAGATTTTCCTTGGCAAAACCGATCATTTCCTCGTTTCGATCAATGGTGGTAATTTGCGCATTGGGTGCATTTTCAGCCATCAAGAGGGCCGAAAACCCAATGGCCGTCCCAATTTCAAGGATTTTCTTAGGTTGTAAGCTTTGCAAAAGTAGTCGAAAGTAAGCGACAGTCTCATGCGGAATGATAGGAATATTTTCCTTGCGAGCAAACTCTTCTAATTCCTTAAGGGCACCAACTACCGGCTTTTGACGCGTCCGCATAAAGTCAACAATCTCATCCTTGACCACTGGACGGCGCATATTGTGGTTGGCATTTTTACTATAAGACTCTACCATCTTATGCGAGTCCTAATTTTTCTACGAGGGCTTCAAATTCATTTAGGCGACGTTCAAAGACTGCAAAAGCTGCGTCCAAGTAGTCTTCTTTTTCCATATCCACACCTGCTTTACGGATGACGTTAAGTGGATAATCAGAGTTCCCAGCTTTTAAGTAATCGATATATTTATCACGGTCTTCTTGGGTTCCATGAACAATTTTTTCAGCCAAGGCTGAAGCTGCTGCAAAACCAGTTGAATATTGGAAGACATAGTAGTTATAGTAGAAGTGAGGAATCCGCGCCCATTCATATTGGATCTCAGGGTTATCTTCTTTAGAAAGACCATAGTATTTCTCATTGAGATCTGCATAAAGGTTGTTTAAGAACTCACTGGTCAGAACAGTACCTTCTTGGTCTGCTTTGTGGATGGCATGCTCAAATTCAGCGAATTGAGTTTGACGGAAGACCGTTCCACGGAAACCATCTAAGAAATGATTGAGAATGGCAAAGCGGGTCGCATCATCTTTGACTTCTTCCAAAAGACGTTCTGTTAAAATATTCTCGTTGGTTGTAGAGGCGATTTCAGCCAAGAAGATAGAATAGTCTCCATAGACGTAAGGCTGGGTTTCACGGGTATAGCTCGAATGCATACTGTGACCTGTCTCATGCACCAAGGTGAAGAGATTGTCCAGTGTATCTTGCCAGTTTAACAACATGAAAGCATTGGTATCATAAGACCCACCTGAGTAGGCACCTGAACGTTTTCCTTGGTTGACATGAACATCAATCCAACGTTCACTAAAGGCACGTTTCACACGTGATAGATAATCCTCACCCAGAACAGCCAAGACTTCTTCTGCTTTGACCAAGGATTCTTCGTAAGTAAACTTGTAGTCTGTATCTGATAATGGGGTATACATATCGTACATCTTCAAGTCTGAGATTCCTAGGATTTTTGAGCGTAATTGCACATAACGATGCAAGAGTGGCAAGTGTTTGTTCACAGCTGCTACCAAGCTATCATAAACACTTTCTGGTACAAAGTTTTCAGAAAGGGCTGCTTCACGGGCAGATGAGAATTTGCGAACTTTGGCATTGAAGTTGTGAACTTTTACATTGGTTTGCAAGGTTTTAGCATAGGTGTGTTGGTATTGTTCATAGACCTTGTAGAGTCCTTTATAGGCTTCTTTACGAACGGCACGATCTTTTGATTCTACCAAAGAAATATAATTTCCATGAGATAGCTGCACTTCTTCACCCTTGTCATCATGAACTGTAGGGAAGACAATATCCGCATTGTCCAAGATTTCAAAGGTTTCCCCACCAGCTGCAAAGATCTCACCAGCTCCTGCAAGTAATTCCTCTTCTTTTTGAGACAAGACGTGCTCTTTTTTCTCCAGCAAGCGATCAAAATAATGACCATATTGTTCCAAGGCTGGAACCTCACTCACAAAGGTCTTGTACTGCTCATCCGTAATGGCCATGAATTCAGGCTCATAAAAGGCAAAAGTTTCACCTAAAAGGCTGTACAGCGACATTCCTTTTGATTGGTATTCTTGGTATTTAGCAACCCGGGTATCTTGGTCATTTTTCATATGGGCGTATACATAGACCTTTTCCAACCGACGGCTCAATTCCAAATAAGCATTGGTTGTATCCAAAAGCGTTTTTGCTGAATCCAACAAATGACCAGCATAGTGGCTAGCCGCTTTAATATCCGTAGCTAAGCTAGCTGCTTCTTCTTCCCAGGCTTGATCTGTCGCAAAAATTGTCGACAAATCCCATTGGTATTTTTCATCAATTTCATTACGTTGTTTTACCATTTCGATTAATCCTCCAATGGTACTATTTTAGCATAAAATTGAACATTTCGGGGGGATTTCTATCCTATAAAGTTACCTTTTCTGTTGAGCATAAAAACGAGGAGGATAGAGAATTTGAACGTCTTGGATTCCTTGTGAATGATAATAGGTCATAAATTGCTGGTAGTAATCTTCTATATCCTCCTCAATTTGCAGCAAGTTCTGTGAAAGGATCGGACGACAAAGAGGATAAAAGAAATCCAGCCCCAGTTCCATCAGATGGTGTCCCTGCAAATAAAGTTGCTCCTGCAACTTCATCCATTTTGGATGACGGTAAAAGAGCTGTTGCTGGATATAGGTTAAAAATGTACGATCAAGCAGGACTGCCATTTGCTGCATAGGTTGTGAAAGATAAGGGGTCCGCAAGACTTCAAGTAGGTCCTTTTGGCCAAAAGGGAAAATTTCCGTTTGATAATGTAAACGTCCACGTAAATCTTCATGAATAAGGTATTGCAAGCGGAGCTCTTTCCTAGTAAGATCCAATTCCCAAAGATGAAACCCTCGATTGCGACTAAAATATAGAAAACCAGCTTGTAGTTTACTTAATCTTTCCTTGAGCCAAAATTTTTTGCCCAGCAACCAATAAACCTGATAACCGTGGGCTCGATAAGCATCGCTTCTCTCCTTCAACCGTTCTAAAGATAAGGAGCTACATTGCACCTCCAAAGCTAATTTCTTGTCCACTATTAGAAGATCTGCTATTTGTTGAAAATCTGCTAAATAACTTTCGACTTCTGTTCTAGATTCCTGAGATGCCCAGTTATAAAGGCTAGCTTTTAATTCCAGGTGCTCCAAGCTCTCCGCTTCGTGATGATAAGGACAATGCTGCAACTCTACATGAGCAAAATGAGCCCGCAGAACCGAGCCATTTTTGAGTCTCACTGGACCATGACAAGCTAAGCAATAGAATGGTCCTGCCAGCAAGGGTGGGATCTCCTCCATACAGTTCCAACGCTTTTGATTTTTATCCATAGCAATAAACATCATCCCACCTCCTCACTTATATCATTCGAAAAAAATAAGATAAAGGCTGGAAATTTCCAACCTTTTTCTTCATCTTATTCTTCAGATTCTGAATCTGAATCATCACTGTCATCATCTGCAACAGGAGATTTACTTAATTCTTTCTTCAAATCTTCCATCTCTTTTCGAGAACTTTCCAACTGATTCCGCGCATCCTTCAAGTTTTCGATCAAATCTTCACGGTCTTCTTTAGGAACAACAGTGCTATCTGTGCCAATGCTTTCCAATCCTTCGTTAAAGATTTCTTTTTGATTTTCCATCTCTTGCTTCAAAGCGCTAACTACTGCATCATAGTTCTCTTTAACAGTACCTGTCACAGACGTCCCTGCTTCTTCCGTAAGAGTAACAGTTTGATCCATTAATTTTGCAAACAACTTTTTGAAGTCGCCCACTGTTTTTGCCTTACTGATATCTTCATCTGTAACGACACTTGAAGTTGACCCTTCTTCTGAATCTGATGAAGTATCCTTACTTTTGGAAGTGTTAGATGATTTGCTCGTCACTTTTGTAGTTGATTGACTATTAGAAGTTTCCTTCTTTGTTTCTTGCTTGTTTGAACAAGCAGCTAGTGAAACAAGCGTCAAAAGAGCAGCTGTCGATAAGATCATTTTTTTCATAAAATGGTCTCCTTTATTTTTATTTTACCTCATTCAATCATTGAATACTTTGATTGTCAAATTAATCACTAGTTCTTGATAATAGCAAAAAAATTGGACAAAACACTGTGAAATCAGTGCTTCTGTCCAACTCATCGATTATTAGTCATACAATTATAACAATTCCATTAATCTACTTTGCCACCAAAAAGGCTGTGAGATCTTCCTTGGGGCATTTTTAAGGCAAAACTTAGTAAAAAGACGATCCCTACAATACTTGCTAAAAAGAAACTCATAACTTGGTAACCACCTCTTTCAATGCAGAGGGCTGCGAGGGGTTGTAAAAGAATGGTTCCTAAATAACGGGCTCCTTGCACAATGGCCATGGCAAGAACCAGGTCCTTTCCATTCACTTGCTGAGCAATAAACCGTAAGGAGACCATAATCAAAACCATCCCTGTTGTATGCTTGGCTAAGAGAGTTAGAAGCACTTTTAAGAAGACAGGACTTGGAAGAGCGTAGACAGCATATTGAGCGAAAATAATCCCTATTGGAAGAGCGATCAAAACCCGTAAAGGCCAGTGGTCCATGAATCGATCGGAGAAAAAGATCAAAGGAGCTTCTACTACAACTGAGACAGCCACAATCGTTGAGGCAATATGAACCGGTAGGCCACTATCCATCAGCAACTCAGGAATATAGGTGTGACCGATATTACCAACCCCTGAAGCCAAGCCAATCAGAATAATAAAGAAGAGATAAGGACCGTTGTGAAGAAGAGGCCAAATAGAAACTGCCTCTTTGACCTTTTCTTCTTTTTTCTCTCTTGTCTTCATCCGAACTGCACTCAGACAGAAAATACTTAGGACAATAGTGATTAAAACCGTATAATAGACTGCTTGGGGACTAAACTGATGATAGACCCAGCCGGCTATTTGTACTCCAACTGAGTAGCCAATCGTTCCCCAAACGCGAATCTTCCCAAAAGCGTATGGACTTTGCGTTGCAAAAACTTCCATCATGGGAGCTGTTCCATTCAAACAGACTAGAACAAGCCCATAAAAAACGGTCAACCAAAAGAGATTGGGAGCCCAAAGAAAACCTAAGACACCACCAATGATCACACTTAGACTGAGGGTTGTCATTTTTACGATTCCAAATCGTTCATTGATATACCCAAAGAAGGGTTGGGCTACCATGGATAAGAAAAAGGCAACAGATACCAAGGTCGATACTTGGGTGGCACTATAGTGTTTCCCCATCAAATAGACAGAAATGAGGGTCGTAAAGAGGGAGGTAGACATAAAATAAAAACTATAGAGCAGCATATAAGCTGCATAAGAATTTCGGAATTTTTTCATTTACATCCTTTCTAAAAGTATCCTAATGGAACAATGACAAAACCCAACTGACAATCAGTTAGGTTTTATTCTTAATCTTTATAATAGCGCTTTTGGGCGTCTCTTTTGCGTCGATTTCGACTTTGTTTTTCAATCGAGAGAATGATGACAAGAATGAGAATCGGAATCAAAATCAGGAAGTGATCCAGCGAAAGCCATTTACTGTGCTTGACAGTCGTCTTTTTTCCACTTTCTGTTTCTTTGACCAGTTCTGGCTTGGCCCCTTCTTCCACCTTCATATCATCTCGGATTCCTTCAGACAGAGTATAGAGATCATTATCTACTGTCAAATACCCATCTTTTACTGCAAGTGTGGGCTCTTTAGCTCCCTTTTTCACCGTTGCATAGAATGGTTTTTCGAGTGTATAGGTCTTACCATCAATCTTTTGGACACCAGCATCCAATAATTTCTTATAGCCAAAATCTTTATAGGCTTTTTCGATCAAGGCATTCCCAAATGGGTGACGGTAGTATTCCCCATCTTGGTCTGCCCAATCTCCAACCCCCATAATCACAGCAATTAAACGCTGATTGCCCCGTTTGATGGTTGCAATATAGTTGAAGGCTCCACGAGGGCTTGATCCCGTTTTCAAACCATCCACACCTTTTAAGGCATACTTGGCTCCTGGCAATGAATAATTATAGGTGTCAAAGGTTTCCTCATACGGAGTTCCTTTTTTGACCGTGACTTGTGCTTGATTGGTATAGCTTAAGATATCCGGGTATTGATTGATAAAATGATAGACCAAAATTCCCAAATCACGCGCAGTTGTCTGGTTAGCGGCATCATTTGGATAATTGTTTACCTGATAGTAGCCTTGCAAGGTTGAGATGGCAGCCCCGCTTGGATTATTCCAGACCGTATTAGTCATCCCCAATTCCTTAGCCTTGGCATTCATCCGCTCGATAAAGGCGTCTGGATCATTGTTGGACATAAGATTGGCCAACATGAGGGTCGACACATTTGAGGATGGAACCACGGTCATGGTAATCAACTCAGGAATGGTATAGTCTACTCCAGCAACAATATTATTATTGGAGATTTCATAGATCTTACCGATCGCTTGATCTGAAGCGGTCGCCTTGATCACTGTATCTTTACTGATCTTGCCATTTGCCATATCTTCAAACAAGAGATAGAGCGTCATGAGCTTACTCATGCTGGCCGGATCTCTGACTTCATCGATATTGTCTTTCCAAAGAACATTTCCCGTATTGCCGTCAATAATGAGCGAAGAGTGTGGACGGTTAATGGCTTGGACATTGTCATTTGGATACATCTTTTGCGCCATATCCACCAATTCATCCGCACTCGCTAGAATTGGCTGGCATAACAGACTCAGAAGGAGGCAAATAGACATCAAATATTTTTTTATCATAAACTTTTCCTTTAAACAGACTAATCAGCTGGAGGTTGAAACAAGCTTCGGACCTTCATGCTCTTTCTTCTTGTCTCCCAGTAGATGAAAAGAGCCAATCACAGCAGTTAATTACTTGTATTGTACCATACTTTGAAGCAGAAAAAAACCTATCTGGCCCGAATAAATCGGCGATAGGTCCTGTTTATTAACGACTTAACAAGCTCAAAGCTTCCTTATCCGCTATAATGGTCACATCTGGATGGCCTTGAAGGGCACTAGCGGGCACTTTTTCTGTCCGTTCACCTTCTACAGTTCCTTTAATTGCTTGGGCTTTTGATTCCCCATAGGCAAACAAGACAATCGATTTCGCAGCTAAGATATTGGCAATCCCCATCGAAATGGCTTGGGTTGGTACATCTTCGATCTTATCAAAGAAACGAGAATTGGCATCAATCGTAGAGGCATCCAACTGAACTAAGTGTGTCTGACTATCAAATGATGTCCCTGGCTCATTAAAACCGATATGCCCATTGCGTCCAATCCCTAAGATTTGAAGGTCCACTGGATGGTCTTCGAGGATTTTGTTATAACGAATCACTTCTTGATCGGCAGATTCTTCTACACCCGATGGGAGATAGCTTTCTTTGAACGGTTTGGCATCAAAGAGATTTTTTTCCATGAAATAACGGTAGGATTGAGGATCATCTCCCGTTAACCCTACGTATTCATCTAAGTTAACACTGACTAGATTGGACAGATCCAAATCACTTTCACGAATTTGTTTATAAAACTCAAGGGGACTGCTTCCAGTCGCAAGACCTAAGGTTTGAGCACCTTCCTGTAATCTTTCTTTCAATATATCAAAAGCAACTTTTCCACCCTCAATTTGGTCCTTTACTTCAATAATTTTCATTGGTTAGACCTCCTATTTCTCTATGCTTTTATTATATGGTATAGACCAATTTTTGTCAAGTGAAACCGCTATCTTTTTCTGGCATTTTTTTCATTTTCAAGTCGATTCGTGATATAATGAAAGGTATGATTGTATCACTATTATTCATCAGTTTTTTGATCGGACTCCTTGTGTTTCTCTTATCTTTCTTGATTCACCAAAGAAAGATTCTCAAGGTCCTGATCTTTTTGACGGGAACCAGCCTGATGCTCTTAGCCATCGGGACAGCCATCTATCTACTCACAAATTTATTATAAAAGGAGCGCAAATGAATACCAACGACTTTGACTTTGATTTGCCTGAAGAACTGATTGCCCAAACCCCTCTTGAAAAACGCGATGCCTCTAAACTCTTGATCCTGGATCGAAAAACAGGGCAATTCCAAGATCGTCATTTTGATGCAATTTTGGATGAATTGGAGCCAGGAGATGCTCTTGTCATGAACAATACGCGCGTACTGCCTGCCCGTCTTCACGGCGTCAAGCCAGAAACAGGTGGTCACGTCGAATTCCTTCTCCTCAAAAATACCCAAGATGACTGTTGGGAAGTCTTAGCAAAGCCTGCTAAACGATTAAAAGTAGGAGCTAAAGTGAGCTTTGGAGATGGTCGATTGACAGCAACTGTCGAGGAAGAATTGGAACACGGAGGCCGTATCGTTCGCTTCCACTATCAAGGCATCTTTTTAGAAGTCTTGGAAAGTCTTGGCGAAATGCCCCTCCCTCCCTATATTCATGAAAAGCTTGCTGACCGCGAGCGCTACCAAACCGTTTATGCTAAAGAAAACGGTTCTGCTGCTGCCCCAACAGCAGGTCTTCATTTCACCCAAGAATTGCTCCAAAAGATTGAAGCAAAAGGTGTTCATCTTGTCTACTTAACCCTTCATGTAGGGCTTGGTACCTTCCGTCCAGTATCAGTGGACAATCTCGAAGACCACGAGATGCACTCTGAATTTTACCAACTTTCAGAAGAGGCTGCTGCGACCCTACGACAGGTAAAAGCTGCGGGTAAACGCATCGTAGCTGTCGGAACAACTTCTATCCGGACGCTTGAAACGATCGGAAATAAATTTGCTGGTGACATCCAAGCGGATTCAGGTTGGACCAATATTTTCATTAAACCAGGTTATGAGTGGAAAGTAGTCGACGCCTTTTCGACCAACTTCCACCTTCCAAAATCAACTTTAGTCATGTTGGTTTCAGCCTTTGCTGGCCGTGAATTAACCCTGGAAGCATATCATCATGCCATTCAAGAACGCTACCGCTTCTTCAGCTTCGGGGATGCGATGTTCATTAAGTAAAGGAGGCTCTCATGAATAAAATCGAAAGTCGCCACCGCTTGATCCGTTCCATCATTTCTGAGCGTCGTATTCACACTCAGCAGGAACTCCAAGAGGCCTTAGAGGCTAATGGCGTTCTCGTGACTCAGTCGACTCTTTCAAGGGATGTCAAATCCTTGAACCTAGTGAAAATAAACGAGGGGGATAGTTCATACTATGCCATGAATACCATCGCTCCTTCACGTTGGGAAAAGCGCCTGCGAATGTATATGGAAGATGCCTTAGTCATGTTGCGACCCGTTCAAAACCAGGTCGTTGTAAAAACTCTTCCAGGGCTCGCTCAGTCATTTGGTGCGATCTTAGATGCACTGGAATTGGATCAAATCGTAGCCACCATCTGTGGAGACGATGTCTGTTTGGTCATCTGCGAAGACAATCAAGGAGCTTTGGATTGTTTTGAAAAATTAAAAGAATTCACTCCCCCCTTCTTCTTTAGCAAATAAAAAGTTTGGAAACCAAGTTTCCAAACTTTTAAAATGTAGACAAACTATCTTAAAATAAGTTAGGCGATTCTTCAAAGAAATAAAAATGTGTTCTAATTTTTTGAATGAATTAAGAAAACATTGAAACTTTTTGCTGTGAGAAAAGTGCCTGAAATTTCGTAGAAGTCCGCTGACGTCCGTAATCACCTAAGGAAAGTTTTTAGTATAACTTTGTCTTCAATCTGAAAGTTTGGAAACTTAGTTTCCAAATTTTTTATGTTGTAGCTAAGCGTTGAATGGCTTCTCGATAGATTTCCATTGCAGCATAGAGGTCGTCAATTTTTGCCCGTTCATTGGCCTGATGCTCAGTTTGCTCTGCACCTGGGAAAAGAGCCCCAAAAGCAACACAATTTTCCATGGTACGCGCAAATGTTGCACCACCAGAAGACATAGCTGGCGTCCTATCACCGGTTTCTTCTTGGTAGACGGCCATTAAAGAGCTGACTAAAGGACTATCCAACGGCACATACAAAGGAGCTAAATAGTCAAATTCTTCATACTCCAACTGATAGCTAGCCGCAATTTCTTGCAGACGAGCCACTAAAGCCTCCTTGTCTGCCAGGACTGGAATCCGAATATCAATCCCAATTTCAGATTGTTCTTGATCGATGGCAAGGGTCGCAAGATTGAAGGAAAGATCCCCACTTGGTTCATCTTTGATTTCACCAAAGAGAGCGGTTCCTGTCGCATCTTCTCCAACGGCATCTGCGATAAAGAGTAGAGCTGGATGGGGCTGAATCAGAGATAAACTTTCCGCTAAGCCAACAATGGCATTGACACCTTCGGATGCATCTTTAGAATGCTTGGACACTCCCATAACTGTTACAGAATGGTCTGTTTGGCTATACTGAATCCCACTTTGATCCAAAACAGGAAGCAATTCTTCTAACCGATGACCTGCATAGGTCGCTTTATCTGGGACTACGTTAAGAGCTTGACCAGCCTGTAGGGGAAGATCCTCCCAACCTGGACCATGCAATTTAACTTGTAACAAACCTTTTTCAGCATAGGTTAATGGGAAGGAGGAATCCGGTGCAAAGCCAAGGTCTGCTTGTTCTTCAATTTGATTGTAGCGATTCATACACCGCCATAAAGTTTCCTCATCTGTCCCAAAGATAAAACGAATCCGTTTTGTAAACTGGACACCTTCATCCAATAAACTCTTAACTGCATAAAGAGCCGCAAGTGATGGGCCCTTATCATCCTGTACCCCTCGACCTACTATATAATCACCGATAATGGTCGCCTCAAAGGGCGGCGTTTGCCAATCTTTTAGATCACCGGCTGGAACAACATCCAAGTGACAAAGAACGGCCAGGAGTCCTTCCCCCTGACCGATCTCTGCATATCCATAGTATCCTTCAGGATCTATATAAGTTTGAAAACCTAATTCTTGAGCAAGCTCTAAGGTTTTTTCTAGGACATCTTGGATAGCTTGTCCAAACGGTGTTCCATTTTCCCCTTCATTTAATACAGAAGGGTAAGAAATGATGGTTTGAAGAGAGTTTAAAAACTGCTCTTTCACATCGTCCTTAATTCTTTTTTTCATGAAACACCTACTTTATTCTATTGCAAGAATGGAACCACAGTTCCTAGTAGAAGAAGGGCAATAGTAATCACAACAATCGCTACGACCAATTTACCCATGAATTTCCACCATGCACTCAAGTCAACACGTCCAAGAGCAAGAGCTCCCATTACGATACCTGAAGTTGGTGCGATCAAGTTCAAGACACCAGATGCAGATTGGTAAGCTGTGACAATCAAGCTACCTGGTACATTGACGAATTTACCAAGAGGTGCCATGATACCCATTGTCGCACTGGCAAGTCCAGATGATGATGGGATCAAGAATGACATTGGCAAGTAGAAAATGTAAGTCAAGACAATGAACAATTGAGATGAAAGACCTTTAAGCCCTTCTTCACCCCAGTGAAGGATTGTCGCAGTGATCATACCGTCGTTCATGATGACTTGGATACCACGTGCTACTGCTACGATAAGAGCAACACTCAAGAGGTCAGCTGCACCATTCATGAAGGATGAAATAATTTTATCTTCTTTCAAGCCATAAATGATACCAACAAGGATTCCCATGAAGGCAAAGAGCATAGCTGTTTGAGGGAAGTACCATGTACCAAGAGCATCTGTGTTACCGATCAATTGACCAAGCACTGGAACTTTATGAAGAGATTCGTTAAAGTTTTCAAAGAATGTAATACCCAAATCTTTGAATGGGATAAATCCAGCAACCATAATGACGAAGGTCGAAATGAAGACGAGCAAGACACGTTTTTGTTTCTTGTTCATTTGTGAAGGGATTTCCTCGCCACTTTCTACGTTGAAGTGTTTCAAATCTTCTTCACGAGTTGCATATGTAAGAGATGCTGTAGGATCTTTTTGAACTTTATCTGCATAACGGTATACATAGTATGTGCTAAGTCCTGTCAATACGATCCAGAAAATCACACGAAGTAAAAGACCTGAAGCACTTGAGATACCTGCAGTATCAGAAGCGATAACTGTCGCAAATGGATTCAAGGTTGAG
The DNA here is from genome assembly GCA_963543165.1 of uncultured Streptococcus sp. GTDB lineage: Bacteria > Bacillota > Bacilli > Lactobacillales > Streptococcaceae > Streptococcus. The sequence continues at coordinate 14,578 of CAUUAM010000024.1, forward strand.
GCCAAACATCCGATTTGTGAACCTAAGAGGATAATGGCTACCCCTGTCAAACTGTCAAAACCAACAGACATCATAACAGGAACAAGAAGTGGATAGAAGGCCATAGTTTCTTCACCCATACCATAAGTTGTACCACCAAGGGCAAACAATGGCATCAAGATCAAGATCAACATTTTTTCGCGGCCTTTGTATTTACGAACGATAGAAGCAATCCCTACATCAAGGGTACCTGTTTCATTCACAACACCAAGGAAACCACCGACCATCAAGATAAAGAAGGCTACGTCAATGGCTGCACTGGTTGGTGCTTTACCAAGCATGGCATTGATTGGGGCCATCAAGACATCCCAAATCCCTTGAGGATTTTGTTTCACAGATTCATAACTACCTGCAATGATAGCACCTGCATCGTCAACCTTGTATTGACCAGCTGGAATAATCCAAGTTAACACTGCCATAATAGCAATGATAATTAACAATACGGAAAAAGATGAAGGCATCTTAAATCCCTTTTTCGTTTTTTCACTCATTTGTCTTCCTCCTAACGCAACAAAGTGTGAGTGATGTTTTACAAGAGACTCTTGTAAAACGCTTACCTATAGACTTATTCTATCACAATAAGCTTTAAAATACTAGTTTTTTCCTAATTTTTCATTAGTCTTTTTGGATGATTGTTCCACTTTCAGACTCAATCAAAGCTCCAAGGTTTTCAAGTGATGTAATAACTGCTTTTCCTTCTGGGCGACCATTTACAAAGGCAATGGCAGCTTCTACTTTAGGAAGCATGCTTCCTGGTGCAAATTGGTCTTGTTTGATATATTCTTCCAACTGAGCCACATTCACATGTTCCAATTTCGCTTGGTCTGGTTTGTTGTAGTTCACAAAGACATAATCGACACCAGTCAAGACGATGAAGAGGTCTGCTTCTACTAATTCAGCCAAGCGTTGAGATGCGAAGTCTTTATCGATTACCGCTTCAACACCAGATAAGCTACCATCTGCTTCTTTCACAACTGGGATACCGCCACCACCGGCAGCTACAACGACTTGTCCATCGTTCAACAAGGTACGGATAGTATTGATTTCTTTGATATCCACTGGTTTTGGTGAAGCCACAACTTTACGCCAACCACGACCAGCATCTTCTTTAAAGGTTGCACCTGATTTTTCAGATTCTGCTTTTGCTTCTTCTTCTGAGTAGAATGGACCAATTGGTTTGCTGAGGTTAACAAAAGCTGGGTCGTTCTTATCCACAACGACTTGTGTCACAACAGAAGCCACATCTTTTTCAATTCCTTCTTCAAGAAGAGCATTTTGAAGAGCATTTTGAAGCCAGTAACCAATGCTTCCTTCAGTCATTGCAACTAATGAATCCAATGGGAAAGCTGGGTTCTTTTCAGAATTTGCAGCCAAGTGTTGGAGCAAGAGGTTCCCTACTTGAGGACCATTTCCGTGAGTGATGATCAAGTCATCTCCGTTTTTGATTAATTTTACTAAGTGTTTAGCTGTTTCTACAAGTGCTTCTTGTTGAGCTTGCGCAGAAGGATCAGAAGAGAGAATAGCATTTCCTCCCAATGCAACGACGATTTTTCTTGACATGAATTTTCCCTTTCTATAAAAAATAGGGGCAGGACTAAAGCTAGCAGTCCAGCCCCTATAGCTGTTGGTATACGGTTATAAAGTCTTAAACTTTTGGAATGTACAAGTTACCAAGAGTAGCTGCCATAACCGCTTTGATAGTGTGCATACGGTTTTCAGCTTGGTCAAAGTGACGAGCATATTTGCTGCGGAACACTTCGTCAGTAACTTCCATTTCTTCTACGCCGAATTTTTCAGCAACATCTTTACCGTAAACAGTGTTTGTATCGTGGAAGGCTGGCAAGCAGTGCAAGAAGATCAAGTCTTCGTTATCAGCTTTCTTAATCAAATCCATGTTTACTTGGTAAGGTTTCAAAAGGGCAACACGTTCTGCAAATTTGTCTTCTTCACCCATTGATACCCAAACGTCGGTGTAAAGTACGTCTGCACCTTTCACAGCTTCGTCAGCATCTTCAGTGATCAAGATATGAGCGCCACTTTCTTTTGCAAATCCTTCTGCCAATTCAACGATTTCTTTTTCTGGGAAGAGTTCTTTTGGTGAGAAGATGTGTACATTCACACCAAGGATAGCACCTGTTACAAGAAGGCTGTTTGCAACGTTGTTACGTCCATCACCACAGTATACAAGTGTCAAACCTTCCAAACGTCCAAAGTTTTCTTGAACTGTCAAGTAGTCTGCAAGCATTTGAGTTGGGTGCCATTCGTCAGTCAAACCATTCCATACTGGAACACCTGAAAATTCAGCCAATTCTTCAACCATACGTTGGCTGAAACCACGGAATTCAATCCCATCAAACATACGTCCAAGAACTTTAGCAGTATCTTCTGTAGATTCTTTTTTACCAAGTTGGATATCGTTTGCACCTAGGTATTCTGGGTGAGCACCAAGGTCGATAGCTGCTGTTGTGAAGGCAGCACGAGTGCGAGTTGAAGTTTTTTCAAACAAAAGCGCAATGTTTTTTCCAGCAAGATAGTGGTGTTCAATGTTGCGTTTTTTAAGGTCTTTCAAGTGAGCTGAAAGTCCGATGAGATATTCTAACTCTGCGCGTGTAAAGTCTTTTTCTGCCAAGAAGCTACGTCCTTGGAACACTGAATTTGTCATTCTAATTGTCTCCTATTTTCTTTCTAGTCTTGATTAGTATAAAGGAAGAGCTGATCCCCAAAGACCAGCTCTCGGTCTTCTACATTAGATTTCTTCACGTTCAAATGGCATTGACATACAACGAGGTCCACCACGACCGCGAACCAATTCACTTCCGCGGATCTT
>CAUUAM010000025.1:0-16963 GCA_963543165.1 uncultured Streptococcus sp.
AGTTATCCACTTGGACAAACGATAGTTGTGTACAGATCCTTTTTCTAGGCTGAGAGGGGTAGGGCTATTGCGGATTTTATACCTCCTCGTTATCCTAGAAGGGGTTAAGAAGTAAACACTCATTTTCTTTTCCAGTAGCGAAAAGTATCGAAAGGATGAGAGCATGATATTTGATGATTTAAAAAACATCACCTTTTACAAAGGGATCCACCCCAATCTAGATCAGGCCATTGATTTTCTCTATGAGCATCGGAAGGATTCTTTTGAATTGGGGAAATACGATATTGATGGGGATAAGGTCTTTCTCGTCGTTCAAGAGAATACCCTCAACAAAGCAGAAAATGATCGCTTTGAACACCACAAAAAATATGCCGATTTGCATTTATTAGTAGAAGGGCATGAGTTTTCGAGTTATGGATCCCGTGTGACAGGTGAGGCTATCGCATTTGATGAAGCATCGGACATCGGTTTTGTCCATTGTCAGGAGTCTTATCCGCTTCATCTAGGCTATCATAATTTTTCGATTTTCTTTCCAGGTGAGCCTCACCAGCCCAATGGCTATGCAGGGCAAGAAGATATTGTGAAAAAGTATCTATTTAAAATTGCGATCGATTGAACACGTTAGAAAGGAGTGCCTATGTCATCTAAGGGGGCAGGATTGATCAAAACCGTCTTTAACACGGACAATGTAGTGATGCGCATCAGTGAGAAGGTGCTCGACTTGGTAACCGTTAATCTTTTATTTGTGCTAAGTTGTTTACCAGTTCTCACGATTGGAATTGCGAAAATTAGTTTGTATCAAACGGTTTTTGCCATCAAACACCAACGTCGCCTACCAGTCATTCGGACCTACATCAACGCCTTTCACGAAAATTGGAAGATAGGCTTTCAACTAGGAAGTCTGGAACTGCTCATTTCAGGGATTTGCCTCTTTGACTTGATGCTCTTTTGGCGCCAGACGGCCATGCCTGTTCAGGTGTTAAAAGCTGTGTGTCTGGGTCTCTTCCTCTTTCTAGTTTTGGTGATGCTGGCGGCTTATCCTATAGCAGCCCGCTACCAATTGGATTGGAAAGAGTGTTTCCAAAAAGCCATGATTGTAACAGGGCTTCATTTTCCCTGGTTCTTCGTCATGGGGGGTGTTCTCTTACTTCTATGCTTGGCTCTTGCAAGTTCAGTCTTAGCTTTTCTATTGGGCCTCATGATCTTTTTCTTGTTCGGCTTTTCAAGCTTGGCTTTTGCACAAGTGGGATTAATGGAAAAGATTTTTGCCCGTTACCAAGAATAAAATGAATTCAATAGTGACAAAAGGAGAAAAAATGTCAGATTTAAAAAAATATGAAGGAGTCATCCCTGCTTTTTACGCTTGTTATGATGACCAAGGAGAAATTAGCCCGGAGCGGGTGCGTGCTCTCGTAGAATATTTTATCGCGAAAGGTGTGCAGGGCTTGTATGTCAACGGATCTTCCGGCGAATGTATCTACCAGAGCGTGGCCGATCGCAAGCTAGTCTTGGAAGAAGTCATGGCAGTTGCTAAAGGGAAATTAACCATCATCGCTCATGTAGCCTGCAACAACACCAAGGATAGTGTAGAATTGGCACGACATGCGGAAGCGTTAGGAGTAGATGCCATTGCGGCCATTCCGCCAATTTATTTCCGCTTGCCAGAATATAGTGTAGCCCACTACTGGAATGAAATCAGTGCAGCAGCACCAAACACAGACTTTGTCATCTACAATATCCCGCAATTGGCAGGGGTGGCTTTGACACCGAGTCTTTACAAAGAAATGTTGAAAAACCCACGGGTGATTGGAGTGAAAAATTCTTCGATGCCAGTGCAGGACATTCAGACCTTTGCTTCTTTAGGAGGTGACGACCATATCGTCTTCAATGGTCCAGACGAACAATTCTTGGGTGGCCGTCTCATGGGCGCGCGTGCTGGGATCGGTGGCACTTACGGTGCCATGCCAGAGCTCTTCTTGAAACTCAATCAATTGATTGCGGACAAGGAGTTGGAAGTGGCACGTGACTTGCAGTTTGCCATCAATGACATTATCGGAGTCTTGACGTCTGCTCATGGAAACATGTATGGAGTCATCAAAGCGGTTTTGCGCATCAACGAAGGGTTGGAATTAGGATCTGTTCGTTCCCCTTTGACGGCAGTGGTAGAAGCGGATCAAGAAGTGATCCAACGTGCTGCTCAACTCATTAAGGACACTAAAGACAGATTCCTTTGATCAAAGGAGGTCTAGATGAATCCATATGTTGTAATTGATATCGGCGGAACGAGTATCAAATATGGTCTAGCCGATGCAGAAGGGCAACTCATAGAGACCCATGAAATGCCAACAGAGGCCCAAAAAGGAGGACCTCACATTCTTAAGACAACGAAGGAAATCGTAGCCCGTTATTTGAAGAAGCACACCTTGGCAGGGGTCGCAATTTCCTCAGCTGGGATGGTCGATCCGGATAAGGGAGAAATCTTTTATGCCGGACCACAAATTCCCAACTATGCTGGAACTCAATTCAAAAAGGAAATTGAGGAAGCTTTTCAACTCCCTTGTGAGATTGAAAATGATGTCAATTGTGCCGGTCTCGCAGAGGTTACCACAGGGCATGCAAAAGGATCAAACAATGCTGTTTGCCTGACAATTGGAACAGGAATCGGCGGTTGCCTCTTGCTGGATGGCCAAGTCTTTCATGGCTTTAGCAATTCAGCCTGTGAAGTTGGCTATCTTCATTTGCCAGATGGGGCTTTTCAGGATTTGGCTTCTACGACGGCTTTGGTCGAGTATGTGGCAGAGTGTCATGGCGATCCTGTAGACCAGTGGAATGGTCGCCGTATTTTCAAACAGGCAACAGAAGGAGATAAGATCTGTATGGCAGGAATTGATCGGATGGTGACCTATCTCGGAAAAGGATTAGCCAATATCGTTTATGTGGTCAATCCAGAAGTCATCGTTCTTGGAGGAGGGGTTATGGCCCAGGAAGCCATCCTCAAGCCAAAAATCTATCAAGCTCTGTGTGCCGAACTAGTTCCTAGCCTAGCCGATAAAATCCGTTTGGAATTTGCCCATCATCAAAATACTGCGGGTATGTTGGGAGCTTATTATCACTTTAGACAAAAACATGAAACATAAAACAAGTCGCCTGCGCGACTTGTTTTTGCTTCATTATAAAAACCATGAAGGATGAGAGAAGCCCCAGCTTTCATGATTTTTTAAATAGGGAGACTAGATTAAGATTTTCGAGAACGCTGACTAGAGAGTTTTTTGTTTTCCCAGTAGCTATTAAAGACAACTTCTTTTTGTTCTCGGTTTTTATTCAAGAAGTGGGCATAAACTAAATCCACAACGATAAGTAGTGGGAAAATGGCAGAGACTCGATCGATGTAAGTGCTACTAGGAAGGGCTGTGGCAGGCAATACCTCTGTATATCCTTGGTGGATAGCAGCAGGGTTAGAAGTGATAAGAATCGTCTTGGCCCCTTTTTCCTTGGCATCTAGGAGACTGTCTGTAATAGAGCTCGTACTTCCTGATAGTGAGAAGCCGATGACCAGACAAGAGGAATCGAGAATGCTAGTCGTCCAAGCAAAGCCATCTTGATCCGTCAGAGCTTCACATACGACACCTAATCGCATCAAGCGCAATTTCATTTCTCTAGCGACTAAACCAGAACTCCCGATCCCAAAGAAGTAGACCCGGTCCGCTTGGTCGATCAGCTCCGCCACCCGATCCAATTGTGAATCTTTTACCAGGCTTTCAGTGATGTTACTGATATGGTGGTAGCGTTGCAAAACACTGAGAGTCAGTTCGTCATGATCTTGCACTTGTTTTTGATTCTTTGTTTCCTCATTAAAATGATAGACAAACTCCCGATAGCCACTGAAACCACATTTTTGAGAGAAACGCGTCAAAGCTGCCTTGGAAACGTGGAGTAACTCCGTTACACGAGAAGAAGACAGGGAATGCTGTCGCGCTTCTGACGATAAAAAGTATTGGGCAATGTCGCGTTCCATATCTGTCAGCTCTGATTCATGACTGGCAATAATGGCGCGTAAATCTTGATCTTGTTTCACAGCAATCCTCCTTCCTCGCAAAATGAAATAACAGGATGCTCCTATAATATATTACATATTATAACATGGGCAACCGCTTTATTCAAGCAAAAGGAAGCGAGAAATACTGAAACTAGGAACAGGATATAAAAACAAAGAGAACGTTACCAATGTTGAAAAAACAGCCTTGGCGCTTATCCATAATTTTCTGAACATTCTCGATTTAGCGCCAACAAACGATACGAATTGTGGTATAATTTAAGATAATTATACTGTTGTTTGAAGAATGATAGTTGAATAAGGAGGTGTGACGATGTCGAATGCAACACTTGAAATGATGCAAGAGATTGAGCAGGCTGCTCAAGGAGTGATCGCCAGCTATGAAGATCAAGTCGAGAAAATTCAAAAAGAATCTCGCGATCGTCTTGCAACAGTGGCGCAGCGTTACGATGAGGAAACCAAGCAATTGGTCGCAGTGGCTGAAACCAATGCCCAAGAAAAACTCGTCGATTTAGCCAAAGACCTAGACGAAACGGTCGCGAGAAATGACGCCAAGGTGCAGCAAGCGATGACCGACAAGCGATCCGGTTTCGTCGAAGCCATTGTAGAAAAGGTGGTAGCAAGCTATGGCCGTTAGTCAGATGCAAAAACTGTCCCTCATCTTGCCCAAAGATGACTTGGACAGCCTACTACTAGCCTTGCAAGCGGAAGCAAAAGTTCAGATTTATGATCTGAGTGAAAACGAAGAGTGGCAGGCAGCCTTTGAGGCGTCTACCTTGTCTCAACCCTTGACAGAAGACAATCGTCAGGCCTCGCTAGAGCTGCAAAAACGTCAAGAACAAGTTGAAAAAATGATTCAGACCCTGGAGCCTTATATGCCTGAGAAAAAGGCTATACAAGCTCTCAAGGAAGAACCCTTAAGTTTGTCCTTTGATGATTTGCAGGCCCACGGGATGATTCGAGATGAGGATCTTCTGTTGACCAAGTTGAAACGCCAATTGCGCGTGTTAGACAAGGCCCATCAGAAGATTGCGGATGCAAAGGCAGAGATAGAGCGCTTAGAAAAATGGCGGCCTTTAGAGGTGACACCAACCGCTCTAGCCAGGTTTCACTATGTGCATGGTTTGATTGGGACCATTCCCAATAGCGACACGGACGCGGTTCGTTCTTCCTTAAAAGCTCATCCTGAGTTGGAATTAGAAGAAGTCTTTACGTCTGAGACGGAACACGGCTATGTGATCCTGTATCGCTCGGGAGACCGTACGGCTGTTCAAGAGCTCTTAGAAGATCATGGTTTCAAAGAATTGGACTATGAAGAAGAGCAACTTCCAGCTGCCTACTTGGATCGCCTAGAAGGGGAAATCAAAGAGCAGGAAGCTGTGGTTGCTTCTACACTAGCAGAGTTACAAAACTCCCAGAAGGAGTTGGACCAGCTCAAGTACCAGATGGATTATTTGTTGAGCATGGGAGCTCGTGAGGAAGCCAAGTCACTTCTAGCCAGCACGCAAAGCTTGGTAGCCCTGGAAGGGTGGATTGAAACAGCCCAAGTCGCATCCTTACGAGATTTCTTGCAGCAAGGTTTTGGATCTCGGGTCCTATTAGAGACACGCGATGTGACGGAAAAAGATTGGGATGACGTGCCGATCCAGTTGCGAAATAGTGCTTTAGTAGAGCCTTTTGAGTTGGTGACAGAGATGTATGCCCTGCCTAAGTATTACGAGAAAGATCCGACACCAATCGTGTCTCTCTTCTACTTTGTTTTCTTTGGTATGATGGTCGCCGATATCGGTTATGGACTCTTGCTAACACTAGCGACAGGCTTTGCTCTTAAAACTTTCAAGCTGAAGCCTGGTACGGCAAAGAATCTTCGATTCTTCAGTCTCCTCGGAATCTCCGTTGCCCTTTGGGGTGTGGTCTACGGCTCTTTCTTTGGATTTGAGATGCCCTTTGCCCTGATCAGTACGACCAGCAATGCCATGACCATCCTGATCCTCTCAGTGGTCTTTGGTTTTATCACCGTTTTAGTAGGCTTGTTCTTAGGAGGAATGAAAAATGTCCGTCTCAAAGACTATACGGAAGCCTATAATGCTGGCTTTGCCTGGGTTTTGATCCTGCTCGGCTTAATGCTTCTAGCAGTGGGCAATATCTTGCCAGGGATGAGCTTTCTAGTTCCGATTGGTCAGTGGCTGGCTATTCTGAATGCCCTTGGAGTCTTGGTTGTCTCTGTTGTCAGTGCCAAGAAGTTGTCCGGTCTAGCATCTGGTCTCTTTAACCTCTACAATGTCAGTGGCTACGTCGGAGACTTAGTCAGCTTCACCCGTTTGATGGCCTTGGGCTTGTCTGGAGCTAGTATCGGTTCAGCCTTTAACCTCATTGTCAATCTCTTTCCACCGCTTGGACGGTTTACAGTCGGGCTTGTGCTCTTTATCGTCCTTCATGCTATTAATATGTTCCTGTCCTTCTTGTCAGGTTACGTGCATGGAGCCCGTTTGATCTTTGTGGAGTTCTTCGGTAAGTTCTACGAAGGAGGAGGCAAGCCGTTTCGTCCTCTCAAACCTTCTGAACGCTATATTAAAACAAAAAAATAAATAGTATCTTTTAAAAAAATAGGAGTATATCATGGAATCTTTAGCATCATATTTTTCAGCCCATGGGGGCGCCTTCTTTGCAGCATTTGGTGTCGCGATCGCCGTCGCTCTCAGTGGTATGGGATCTGCCCTTGGGGTTGGTAAAACAGGTCAAGCAGCAGCAGCGCTCTTGAAAGAACAACCTGAAAAATTCGCCCAAGCCTTGATTCTGCAATTGTTGCCAGGTACACAAGGTTTGTATGGCTTCGTTATTGGGATCTTGATCTGGTTGCAAATTAAACCAGATATGCCACTTGAAACAGGGGTTGCTTACTTCTTTACAGCTCTGCCAGTTGCGATTGTTGGTTATTTCTCAGCGAAGCACCAAGGAAATGTTGCGACAGCAGGGATGCAAATCTTGGCAAAACGTCCTGAAGACATGATGAAAGGGGTTATCCTTGCGGCCATGGTTGAAACCTATGCCATCTTGGCCTTCGTTGTGTCCTTCCTATTGACCCTACGCGTCGGCTAAGAGCTAGCTTTGATGGATTCGTCTAGAGACGAAAAACACGAGACGCATGCCAATAGGAGAAAAACGACATGGATGAACATACTCAATTAAAGGATTCGATCTTGGCCCAAGCCCATGAAAAGGGGCGGAAACTCGTAGAAGAAGCCAAAGAGAGTATCCTAAAAGAAGAGGCTGTTCAAGAAGAGCGTTTGATCCAAGACAAACTCAATCAACGCTCCGAGCAGCTCAAGCGGATTCAACGTCAATTGCAACGTGAAACCCAACAAATCGAAAATAAAAAACGCCAATCAACCCTGGTCACCAAGCAACGAGTCTTAAAGGATCTCTTTGCAGATGCTTATGAAGCAATGGCAGCTTGGCCTCTTGAAAAGGAAGTGCAGTTTGTAGATGCAGTTTTAGATCGCTATCAGGGGCAAGATGTGACCCTGACTTTTGGGGCGACGAGCGCTGCCAAATTTGATCCAGTAGCTCTCGATAAATTGAAGCAAACTCATCAGAATGTGACAGTTGCAGAAGCGACGATCCCAGCTCAAGCAGGTTTTGTCTTGTCGGTCGGGAAGATTGATGACAACTATCTCTACCGTGATTTGGTGGATTCCATTTGGGAGCAAGAAAGCTACCAGATGGCAGCCGGCATTTTCACCGATGAAGAGAACTAGGAGGTTGCGATGAGCGAACGGACCTATTCTCAAGTCAATACAGGAATCAGCGTACGTGAGGCTAGCTTTATCAGTCCTAGTCAGTTTGAGCAGTTGCTTGCAAGTGACTCTAGCGAGAGCCGAGAAGGCTTGCTACAAGGAACACCCTATGCTCTAGATAGCCACAAGATCAAGGATTTAGCAGCCCTTGAAGTTCACTTAATGGCCACCTTGTTGGCAGAATACCAATGGGCTTTTGAGGTAGCCCCTCAGTCGGACTTGGTCAGCCTCTTTACCCTGAGATACACCTATCACAATCTCAAAGTATATCTGAAACACAAGGCGACTGAGCGTAAGTTGGAGCACCTGTTGGTCCCAATTGGACCTTATTCTCTCGATGTGCTCGAACATTTGGTGGCGACTTTTTCTGCGGAGCATTGTCCAGCCTTTATGGCTCAAGAAGTGGCTGCAACCTGGCAAGAATTCCAAGACTACCAGGATTTGCGGGTACTTGAAATCGGGATGGATTTAGCCTATTTTAAACACCTAAGGTACTTAGGAAACCGTCTAGATCATCCGATTCTCAAGCAGTTGGTAGATGTGACCATTGACTTTTATAATGCCATTACGGTCAAGCGGGCCTTGGACCAACAAAAACCGCATAGTTTTATGCACCAATTGCTCTCGGATGAAGGAAGTCTAAGTGCCCATCAGGTGATCGACCTGCTAGAATCTGGTCAGTGGTTGACCTGGTTTTATCAAGTCAATCCGCTGGACTACGATCTGGCCTTAGACACTTACGAAGAAAAGATGCGAACTGGTCAACTAAAGACCGTAGAGTTGGAGTATTTAGAAAGTTTGGTCAAAGCCCATCTTCTAGACGCAGGACGGTTTGAAGTCGATGGACCTCTACCTCTTGCTCGCTATCTTTACGGAAAAGAGTTAGAAGTGACCAATCTTCGTTTGGTTCTCTCTGGTTTGGACAATGGCTTTCCGCTAGCAGACATCAAAGAAAGGATGAGACCGATTTATGGACAAACAGACCTATAAGATCGCGGTTGTGGGCAATCGAGACGCCATCCTTCCTTTTCGCCTGATTGGCTTTCAAACCTATCCCGTTACAGAGCCACAAGAAGCGATCAATACCTTGCGCAAGCTCAGCCGGGAAAACTTCGGGATTATCTATCTGACAGAGGATATGGCTCAGGCTATTCCAGAAACAGTGGCTTATTATGACCAGCAGCTGACACCAGCCTTGATCCTGATCCCGACCCATAGAGGGACTACAGGACTGGGCCAACAGCGCATTCGCGATAATGTCGAAAAAGCAGTAGGACAGGATATTTTATGAGAACAAATGAATTTGGCCAAGCGATTGGAGATGCACTGCCGGATTTTACACCGGGGCGTCTACCAGCTATTGAGCGGATCGAGGGTCGTTATACCGTGATCGAGCGCCTGTCAAAAGAAAAACACGGAGCGGATCTTTATCAGGTTTACGGGCCAGCCTCTCCAGCAGATATGTGGACCTTTCTGTTCAAAGGCCCTGCCCACAATGAAGCTGAGTGGGACCGCTTATTGGATGATCTCATGACAGCCCAAGGTCGCTTTTACTATGCGATTGTAGACAAAGATTCCGGCCAGGCTTTAGGGACCTTCTCTCTCATGCGGATTGATCAAGCCAACCGGGTGATCGAAGTCGGAGCAGTAACCTACTCACCAGCGCTCAAGAAGACGCGCATGGCAACCGAAGCCCAGTATCTCTTGGCGCGATATGTGTTTGAGGATTTAGGCTACAGACGCTATGAGTGGAAATGTGACGCCTTAAACCAAGCTTCTCGCAAAGCAGCTGAGCGCTTAGGATTCACCTATGAAGGCTGTTTCCGTCAGGCTGTTGTTTATAAAGGTCGGACTCGAGACACAGATTGGTTGTCGATCATTGACCAAGAATGGCCAGCTATCAAACAGCGCTTCGAAGCTTGGTTGGATCCAAATAATTTCGATGAAAATGGTCAACAAAAGCAATCTCTAGCCGAGATGGCGCAAAAGTAATACAAAGAAACAAAGGATTCCCAGGAGGAATACATGACTCAAGGAAAAATTATTAAAGTTTCCGGTCCCTTGGTGGTCGCATCAGGGATGCAGGAGGCCAATATCCAAGATATTTGCCGGGTCGGTGATCTTGGTTTGATTGGTGAAATTATTGAGATGCGTCGGGATGAGGCATCGATCCAAGTATATGAAGAAACGTCTGGAGTCGGACCAGGAGAACCAGTGGTAACAACTGGGGCTCCCCTCTCTGTTGAGTTGGGACCAGGTTTGATCTCTCAGATGTTTGACGGGATCCAACGCCCCTTGGAACGCTTCCAAGAAGTGACTGCCAGTGATTTTTTGGTTCGTGGGGTACAAGTTCCAAATCTAGACCGTGACACCAAATGGACCTTCGAACCAAGTGTGGCAGAAGGAACAGAGGTGGTCGCTGGAGACATCGTCGGCACGGTTCAAGAGACCAATATGGTGGAACACCGCATCATGGTACCTTACGGAGTCAATGGGCGTGTGACTAAGATTGCAGCTGGTTCTTACACAGTAGAAGAAGCTGTTTATGAAATCGAGCAGGCAGATGGCAGCCTCTTTACCGGGACTTTGATGCAAAAATGGCCGGTTCGTCGTGGCCGTCCTTTTGCACAAAAATTGATCCCAGTAGAGCCTTTGGTGACAGGTCAACGGGTCATCGATACCTTCTTCCCAGTCACAAAAGGTGGAGCTGCAGCTGTTCCTGGTCCTTTCGGAGCTGGAAAAACTGTCGTGCAACACCAGGTGGCCAAGTTTGCCAATGTAGACATCGTCATTTACGTTGGTTGTGGGGAACGTGGAAATGAAATGACGGACGTTCTGAATGAGTTTCCAGAATTGATCGACCCAACAACCGGTCAATCCATTATGCAACGGACCGTTCTGATCGCCAACACTTCCAACATGCCAGTAGCGGCGCGGGAAGCATCCATCTACACAGGAATTACCATCGCCGAATACTTCCGCGACATGGGCTATTCCGTTGCCATCATGGCCGATTCGACGTCACGCTGGGCAGAAGCTCTTCGCGAAATGTCTGGTCGTCTAGAAGAAATGCCAGGGGATGAAGGTTACCCAGCCTATCTTGGTAGTCGGATTGCCGAGTACTACGAAAGGGCTGGCCGGGTTAAGACACTCGGAACCACTGCGCGCGAAGGTTCGATTACGGCCATCGGTGCCGTTTCCCCTCCGGGTGGAGATATCTCAGAGCCGGTAACGCAAAATACCCTGCGAATTGTTAAGGTTTTCTGGGGCTTAGATGCTCAATTGGCCCAACGCCGCCATTTCCCAGCCATCAACTGGTTGAGTTCATATTCCCTTTACCAAGATGAAGTTGGTCGCTATATCGATTTACATGAACAAATCAGCTGGTCTGAAAAAGTGACCCGCGCTATGAACCTGTTGCAAAAAGAAAGTGAATTGCAAGAGATTGTCCGCTTGGTTGGTCTAGACTCCTTGTCTGAAAAAGACCGCTTGACCATGAATGCGGCCAAGATGATCCGCGAAGACTACCTGCAACAAAATGCCTTTGATGAGGTCGACACCTATACTTCTTTCAGTAAGCAGGTGGCCTTGTTGACCAACATTTTGACCTTTGACCAAGAAAGTCAAAAAGCACTAGAATTAGGGGCTTACTTCACAGAAATTATGGAAGGAACCGTAACTCTTCGAGACCGTATTGCCCGGAGCAAGTTCATCCATGAGGATCAGTTGGCAACCATTCAAGCCTTGAAAGAAGAAATCGTAGAAACCCTACACCAAATCGTCGCAAAAGGAGGAGTAGACAATGAGCGTGATTAAAGAATACCGTACTGTCAGCGAAGTTGTTGGCCCCTTGATGATTGTCGATCAGGTCGAGGGGGTTCACTACAATGAACTCGTAGAAATCAAGCTCCATGACGGTACAACCCGTCAGGGACAAGTCCTCGAAGTCCAAGAAGACAAGGCCATGGTCCAGCTCTTTGAAGGGTCTAGCGGGATCAACTTGGAAAAAGCCAAAGTCCGCTTTACTGGACGTCCCCTAGAACTCCCAGTGTCTGAGGACATGGTGGGCCGTATCTTTAACGGGATGGGCAAACCCATCGACGGTGGTCCAGAGATTATCCCTGAGAAGTACTTGGACATTGATGGCCAAGCCATTAATCCTGTTTCGCGGGACTATCCGGATGAATTTATCCAGACAGGGATCTCAGCCATTGACCATTTAAATACCTTGGTTCGGGGCCAAAAACTCCCAGTCTTCTCAGGTTCTGGTCTCCCTCACAAGGAGTTGGCCGCTCAGATTGCCCGTCAAGCGACGGTACTGAATTCCGAAGAAAACTTCGCCGTGGTCTTTGCGGCCATGGGGATTACCTTTGAAGAAGCTGAGTTCTTTATGAATGACCTTCGGGAAACTGGGGCCATTGACCGCTCAGTCCTCTTTATCAATCTAGCCAATGACCCAGCTATCGAACGGATTGCGACTCCTCGGATTGCTTTGACAGCGGCGGAATATTTGGCCTATGAAAAAGACATGCACGTCTTGGTCATCATGACCGACATGACCAACTACTGTGAAGCCCTTCGGGAAGTCTCTGCTGCCCGCCGGGAGGTTCCAGGTCGTCGAGGCTATCCAGGTTACCTCTATACCAACCTATCAACCCTCTACGAACGTGCAGGACGCTTGGTTGGAAAGAAAGGATCTGTGACCCAGATTCCGATTCTCTCCATGCCGGAGGATGACATCACTCACCCTATCCCTGACTTGACAGGCTACATCACCGAAGGTCAGATTATTCTGTCCCGCGATCTCTACAACAGTGGCTATCGCCCACCGATCAATGTTCTTCCATCCCTTTCTCGTTTGAAGGACAAGGGTTCTGGTGAAGGCAAGACTCGGGAAGACCATGCGGCGACCATGAACCAGCTCTTTGCGGCCTATGCCCAAGGAAAACAAGCCAAAGAACTGGCTGTAGTGCTTGGGGAGTCTGCCTTGTCAGATACCGACAAGCTCTATGTCAAATTCACCGATCGCTTTGAGCAAGAATACATCAACCAAGGCTTTACCACCAATCGGACGATTGAGGAAAGTTTGGATCTGGGTTGGGAACTCTTATCCATCCTTCCACGAACAGAGCTTAAACGGATCAAGGATGAGACGATTGATAAGTATCTGCCAAACAAAGAGGACTAGCCTATGGCACGATTAAATGTAAAACCAACTCGGATGGAGCTTAATATTCTCAAAGAGCGCCTCAAGACAGCAACCCGGGGGCACAAGCTGCTCAAGGACAAGCGAGACGAACTCATGCGTCGCTTTATTGAAGCTGTTCGTGAGAATAATCGCTTACGACAAAAGGTGGAGGCGGCACTCGTGGGCAATATGAAAGATTTCGTGATGGCAAAGTCCTTAGAGAGCGACCTCATGGTGGAAGAAATCTTTGCTGTGCCAACCCGTGAAGTCTCTCTTCATATCGAAGAAGAAAATGTCATGAGTGTGCGCGTGCCCAAGCTCCATGCTCGTACCGATAATCCATACGGTGATGATGAAGGAGATGTGGTCTATAGCTACCTAGCTTCCAACAGTCAAATGGACAGCACCATTCAAGAAATGGGTGCCCTCCTTCCAGATTTGCTCAAGTTAGCGGAAATTGAAAAAAGTTGCCAACTCATGGCAGACGAAATCGAGAAAACCCGCCGTCGAGTGAATGGCCTTGAGTATGCGACTATCCCAGACCTCAAAGAGACCATCTATTATATCGAAATGAAACTCGAGGAAGCCGAACGCGCCAACCTCGTCAGAATCATGAAGGTCAAATAAGATACATCAAGATACAAAGCCGTTAAGCAACTCAAAGGAAAATAGGAAATTCAAGGACGAAGCGCCAGCTTCTAGTTGGATTTATCTTTTTCCAAAGAGTTGTAGGCGTGTTCAGTTGCTTTAAAAATACAAGAACCTCATCAAGGAATCGCTCCTGGATGAGGCTTTTTTGCCCCCTCGCACTTTTCTTCCAGTACCCTATTATTATGTTACTAGTTTGTAACAATGTAACAAGAAAGACGAAATGTTACAAGAAAAATACAGTTTTGTTAAATAGCCAAAAAGGCCTTTTATTATTTTTAAATTGTGATAAGATAGAATAGTAATCAATTTGCCCAAGAAAATCTTGAGCAAAAACAAAGAAAAAAGAGGATAAAAGATGAAATTAAAAGTTAATACGAAAGCCTTGATCGCTTCAACAGTAGCTCTTGCAGTGATTCCATTTACAAAAGCAACTGCAGAAACACTCGAAGATTGGGTAGCTCGCTCAGTAGATGAAATCAAACAGGATATCCAACAAAGCGGTGAGAACCAACAAACGTATACCATCAAATATGGTGATACATTGAGTTCGATCGCAGAAGCGCTTGGAATCGATGTTCATGTGTTGGCAAACTTAAACAACATCAGCAACATGGATTTGATCTACCCAGGTACTGTTTTGAAAACAACAGTAAATGATCAAAAAGAAGTAACTTCAGTTGAAATCCAAACTCCTCAAGCAGGTGCAACAGATGCAACCGTTGCAAGTGCTGACTTGACAACTAACCAAGTGACAGTTGATGACCAAACAGTCGCTGTCAACGATTTGTCTAAACCAGTAAACGAAGAGAACAAAGCTGTTCCAGTTGCTCCAGCAGCGGAAACTCAAGAAGCACCAGCGGAAGCTCCAGTTGTTAACGTACCATCAACAGAAACACCAGCACAACCAGCTGTTCCAGAAACACCAAACTACGGTGCTCCAGCTGTCAATGTTGAAGTTCAAAATCAAGAAGCAGCCCCAGCTGCTGCCCCTCAATCTGCTCCAGCAGCAGAAGCTCCAGCTGAAACTCCAGCTGAAACACCAGAAGTTCCAGCACAACCAGCAGCAGTAGAAACTCCTGCCACACCTGAAGTGCAACCAGTAGCATCAACTCCAACAACTGGTAACGTTCTTCCAACTGATCCACACCTTCAACCGCAAGCGGAAGCTTTCCGTCAAGAAATCGCGGCTAAATTCGGTATCACAAACATCGGTGGTTACCGTGAAGGGGATCCAGAAGACCATGGTCAAGGACTTGCGGTAGACGTAATGGTTCCAACAAGTTCTGAACTTGGAGATCAAGTTGCCCAATATGCAATTGACAACATGGACCGTGCAGGTATCTCATATGTTATCTGGAAACAACAATTCTACATGCCAGTAAATAACATTTACGGACCAGCTAACACATGGAACCAAATGCCAGACCGTGGTGGAGATACAGCAAACCACTACGATCACGTGCATATCTCATTTAATGCATAATAAAACGTTGAACTAGGCCTAGAGCCTAGTTCTTTTTTGTGTGCACAAAAAAGAGGCTGGGACAAAAGTCCTAGCCTCTCAATTGTCTTTGGATTGTCGAGTAAGACGCAGTGGTTGAGTGGGCTCAAAGCACTGCTTTGAGGTGACGGATAGAACTTGCGAAACAAGTATCCTAAGTCTTTGTTCGCTTTTTAAGCTTCAAAGATGCCCTATGTTGACGGAAACTATGTTTCCTTTATCTGCAACCTTCAACAGTCTCCCAGACTGTTGAAGCTGTGCGGAGGTGGGACGACGAAATCGAATTCTAACGAATGACCGATTTCTGTCCCACTCTCAGACCATCATTATAAGATTTTATCGACTTTTTCAACTTGATAGAGGGCGAATGCCATGATGAGGGTTAAGATCAGCAACATAAGGACTGCCGGTGTCCATGAGTGGAAGATCGATTTGCTGTAACCAAAGAGGATGGGACCCAAGGCTGCAAAGATGTAGCCACCAGTCTGAGACAGACCAGACAGTTGAGCCGTTTTTTCTGGTGTAGTTGATTTCATGGAGAAAGTAACCATCAGGTAAGGGAAGAGGGCACTAACAGAACTTCCGATCAGGGCATTGATTATCAGCCAGTAGAAGAAGTTACTGGTCGGAACTAAGAGCATAGCAACTCCCAAAATACCAGCTCCAACCAAGATCACGAGCATCAGATGGCGTTTTTGATCTGAAAGGCGTGTGGTTAAGCTTGGCACCGTAAGAGAATAAGGTAAGCTAATTAGCGTAAATACAGAAGCAAGGAGGCCGGATTCTACTTTAGAAAGCCCGGCTTGAACGGCCATGGTTGGTAGCCAAGTCATGCTGGTGTAAAATAGGAGTGATTGAAGACCTCCATAAATCATGATGGCCCAGACGTATTTATTGGTATACCACTTGCTTTCAGACTTAGCAGTTTGATTTCTTTCTAAATGGTGGTTGTAACGGAGATTTGGAATCCAAACGACCAAGGCGATCGCACACAAGACAGTCAAAACGTTTACCAATCCTTGCCAAGAAGTGGCTTTGGTGATCGGAACAGCGACAGAAGCAGCCACAGCAGTCGACATCCCCATGGATGTAATATAGAGGGTGGTCAAAAAGCCAAGTTGCTTGGGTTTGTTTGCTTGGATCAAGCTTGGAAGTAAGACATTGACAAAGGCGATACCAGCCCCAATCAAGATTGTCCCTAAATAGAGAAAAGGAAGATTGATCGTGCGAATGGCGGATCCAATGGTAATGACGATCAAAATGAGAAAGAAAAGGCGCTCGATTCCTAATCTCTTTGCAAACTGAATCGCAAAAGGAGAGAAAATCGCAAACGTCAGGAGAGGAAGACTAGTCAAAAGCCCCAGAGAGCTCACGTCTACTCCTAAACCAGTAGCGATATCAGACAAGACTGTCGGTAGCGTCGTAAAGGGCGTCCGTAAAACAATCCCAAGCATAATGATGCCTGGGATCAATAAACGAGAGTGTGTTTTTTTCATAAATCCTCCTCAGCTAAAAATTCTCTTCATTATAACATAGATTGAACATAAATTGGAGTATTTATACAAATGAAAAAGAAGGACTGGTCCGTCTGCAGTCAAAACTGCATTCATGTGTCTAAGTTCACTTGATGCCTTTAAAAGTAATAAGGACCGTAGTTCTCACTGTCGTTCGAACTGCGTCAACGTACCTAAGCTCACTAACGTTTGCTAAGGTACGTAGAAAAAGCCACCGGTTTTGGTGGCTCTTATAGGGAGATTATTATGAAAAAGTTT
>CAUUAM010000026.1:0-16801 GCA_963543165.1 uncultured Streptococcus sp.
GTTAAAGTAACAGGAAGCGTTGTTGGAAACAACGATGTAGCTGGTATTATCAATAAAATTGATGGTAGTGGGAAGGTAAGTAATGTTGCCTTTATCGGGAAACTACACGCTGCTGGCAATAAAGGTGCCTATCTAGCAGGTATTGTTGGCGAGAACTGGAAAGGTATCGTAGAAAAAGCTTACGTTGATGCTGAAATTACTGGGAATAAAGCAAAAGCTGCAGGTCTCGTTTATTCTTCTCAAAATGGTGGGAATAACAATACGCTAGGTAGAGAAGGAGTTCTCAGAAATTCAGTTGCTAAAGGTTCGATTGAACTCAAAGAAGCGGTCCAAACTGGTGGCTTACTGGGGACCAACTGGGCTTTGGGAGCCATTGAAGACAACATCACCATGATGAAAGTCAAAACAGGTGAGATAGTCTTCGGACATTCGGATATTGATGCAGATGATTACTTCACCTATTCAAGAACCAAACGCAATTACAGTGTGGAGGGCGTGAGTGAAGGGAAGAAAACCTATAACAACTCTCGTAAAATCCCTAGCATTTCCCTTGCAGAAGCTGAGCAGAAAATTGAAGCAATGGGGATTACTGCTGATAAATTTGAAAGCACGAAACCTGTTGAAGATAAACTCAATAACCTTGTTAACAAAGACGATCAATACAAGGCAATTGATGGCTACGATGCTGCTCGTGAACTTGCTTACCGCAATATTGCAAAATTACAGCCTTTCTACAACAAAGAGTGGATTGTCTATCAAGGAAATAAATTGGCTGCGACTAGTCCTCTCTTGACCAAGGAAGTCTTGTCTGTGACGGCCATGAAGGGCAATGATTTTGTCACTGAATTGGCGGATGCTGATCGCATCCTGATCCATTATGCGGATAAGACAAAAGATATCTTTGGCATTACGCCGAAAGACTCTAAAGTCAAACAAGTCAAAGAGTACAGTGTAGCAGAGCTTGGTGAAGTGGTCTACACGCCGAATATGGTAGACAAAGACCGGAGCGATCTCATTGGTGCCATTGTAGGGAAATTAAGCCCTGTAGAATTGCAATCCGATCCAATCTACACACATCTTGGTCGAACAGGTCCTAACAAAGTCAATGCGATTAAGAACCTTTACCTCGAAGAGAGCTTCCAAGAAGTCAAGGACAATCTGACTCACTTTGTCAAACAACTGGTTGAAAACCAAGACCATCAGTTGAATACAGATGAGGCTGCTAAACGGGCCCTTATCAAGAAAATTGATGACAACAAAGCCGCTGTTCTTTTAGGGCTTTCTTACCTCAATCGCTATTACGGAGTGAAGTTTGATAATTTCAATATCAAGCAACTCATGTTGTTTAAACCAGACTTCTATGGGAAGAATGTTGATGTCTTAGACCGCTTGATTGAAATCGGTTCAAAAGAAGACTATATCAAAGGGACACGTACCCACGATGCTTTCCGAGAAGTCGTTGCTAAACATACTCTTTCTGGCAACCTAAATGACTTTCTGAAATACAACATGGAACTCTTTACAAAGGATACAGACCTAAATGATTGGTTCATCAAAGCAACCAAAGACAATGTTTATATCGTTGAACCAGCCACAACAACTCCTGAGTTTGCAGATAAGAAACACAGAACTTACGAAGGCTTAAACAACGATGTGCATGGCAAGATGATTTTGCCGCTCTTGAACTTAAAAGATGCACATATGTTCTTGATTTCAACTTACAATACCATGGCCTATAGTTCCTTCGAGAAATATGGTAAAAACACTGAAGCGGAACGAAATGCCTTCAAGGCGGAAATTGATAAGGTTGCTAAAGGGCAACAAAATTACTTAGATTTCTGGTCACGTCTAGCAACGGATAAGGTTCGCAATCAACTCTTGAAGAGCAATAATATGGTGCCGACTCCTGTCCTTGATAACCAAAACTATAAGGGCATCAGTACGGATCGCTATGGGCATACAGAAAGTGGCATAGATGTCGCTCCAATCCGTGAATTATACGGCCCTACCGATCGTTACCATGCGACAGATTGGCGGATGGGAGCTGTAGCTCGAATTTACGGAAATCCTTATAAAGATGATTCTGTCTTCTTCATGGTAACGGATATGATCAGTGACTTTGGGGTGTCTGCCTTTACCCACGAAACGACGCACGTCAATGACCGGATGGTTTACTTAGGTGGTTGGAGACACCGCGAAGGAACAGATATTGAAGCCTTTGCCCAAGGGATGCTCCAAACACCATCTGTATCCAATCCAAATGGGGAATACAAAGCCTTAGGTCTCAATATGGCCTACGAACGTCCAAATGATGGTAACCAATGGTACAATACCAATCCAAATGACCTCACCTCACGTGAGGAGATTGATCGGTACATGAAGGGCTATAATGATACCCTCATGCTTCTGGATTACCTAGAAGGAGAAGCTGTCATCAATAAAGGCAGTCAAGACTTGAACAATGCTTGGTTCAAGAAGGTTGATAAACAATACCGAGGAGCTAACACCAAGAATCAATTTGATAAGGTACGCCCTTTGAGTGATAAGGAAAAAGCCATTGCTTTGCATACAGTAGATGACCTCATCACCAACAACTTTATGTCCAATCGTGGTCCTGGTAATGGAGTCTATAATCCATCAGACTTTGGTTCAGCCTATGTGACGGTGCCGATGATGACAGGTATCTATGGTGGGAATACTAGTGAAGGGGCTCCTGGTGCCATGTCCTTCAAGCACAATACCTTCAGAATCTGGGGCTATTATGGCTATGAAAAAGGTTTCCTAGGGTATGCTTCCAACAAGTATAAACAAGAATCCAAACAAGCAGGTCATTCGACTCTAGGGGATGATTACATTATTCAGAAGATTTCTGAGGGAAGATTCAGTACCCTTGAAGATTGGAAAAAAGCTTACTTCAATGAAGTTGTGACCAATGCCAAGAATGGAATTCAGGCTATTGACATCGATGGTAAAACCTACACTAGCTATGAAGACCTGAAACGTGCATTTGCTGAAGCAGTTGATAAAGATAAGGCTACTCTAAGTAACGGTTCTGTCAAATTTGACAATACTGTTTCACTGAAGGAAAAAATCTTTAAGAAATTGCTGCAACAAACAGACAGTTTCAAAACCTCTATTTTTAAATAGGAAGAAAATGCTCATCTGCTCAGCGGATGAGTTTTTTTATAAAACTGGGTCTCCTGCTGATGAAAATAGGATAAATTTTTATTGAGAACAAGAAAGACAAATCAACTAAAAACGAGCAAGTCTTTTCGAATGCTAGTAGCAAGAGGTATTTTAAAGTGGTGACATTATTGTAGTAAAACGCTTTCTTCCTAAGCAAACATTTGACTATTATATCTTTTAGGAGTAAACTAAGGAGGTAAAATTTATAAAAGGAGAATTCATCATGAATTTAACATTTTTAGGTCTTTGTTTAGCCTGCTTTGGTGTGTCACTTGCAGAAGGTTTGATGATGAGCAGTTTGTTAAAATCTGCATCTCGTCAACCAGAAATTATTGGCCAATTGCGTAGCCTTTTGATCCTTGGTGTCGCCTTTGTCGAAGGTACTTTCTTCGTTACTTTGGTTATGGCCTTTATTATCAAATAGACGCTTCTGTTTTAGAAAAGGAGGTGTCAAACCTTGGAAGAAAGTATCAATCCAACGATCACTCTTGGACCTGTAACTTTTAATTTGACCCTACTTGCTATGACCTTGATTGCTGTTTTGGTGGTTTTTGGCTTTATTTATTGGGCCAGCCGTAAAATGACGATCCGACCAAAGGGCAAACAAAATGTGCTGGAATACGCATATGACTTTGTCGTAGGTTTCACCAAAGGAAATATTGGGGAACATTATATAAAGGACTATTCCTTGTTCTTGTTTGTTCTTTTCCTATTTCTTTTAGTGGCCAATAACATTGGATTGATGGCTAAAATCGAAACGACCAATGGTTACAATTTGTGGACATCACCAACCGCTAACCTGGGTTATGACTTTGCCTTTTCATTTTTGATCACCTTAATCGCCCATGTAGAAGGAATTCGCCGACGTGGTGTGAAGGAATATTTAAAGGCTTTTGTGACACCTGGATTTATGACCCCCATGAATATTTTGGAAGAATTAACGAACTTTGCCTCCTTGGCACTTCGGATCTTCGGAAATATCTTTGCGGGTGAGGTACTAGCAAGCTTGCTTGTGACTTTGTCGCATCAAGCTGTTTATTGGTATCCATTTGCCTTTATTGGAAGCATGGCGTGGACAGCGTTTTCGATTTTCATTTCATGTATCCAAGCCTATGTGTTTACCATGTTGTCATCAATCTATATTGGTAAGAAAATTAATGGCGAAGAGTAAGTAGAGGAGGAGTAAAAGAATGCATGTATCAATGAGTGAAATTATTGGTAACTTTATTCTCATTGCTGGTTCCTTCCTATTATTAATCTTTTTAATAAAGAAATTTGCATGGAACAATATCAATGGAATTTTAGAAGCACGTGCCAAAAAGATTACAGATGATATTGATGGAGCAGAATCAGCTCGTCAAAAAGCTGAGGAACTAGCAAATAAACGTGAAGAAGAGTTGGCAGGTAGCCGCAAAGAAGCTGCGTCTATCGTAGAAAATGCAAAGGAAACTGCTGAAAAGAACAAATCGCAAATCCTTTCAGATGCCACTCAAGAAGCTGTACGTTTGAAAGAAAAAGCGCAACAAGAAATTGCGCACAACAAAGAAGAAGCATTGAACAGTATCAAAGGCGATGTGGCAGATCTCACTGTGCATCTCGCTGGCAAATTGTTGAGCCAACAGCTAGATGCTGAAGCTCAACGCCAACTGATCGATCGCTATCTCGATGAATTAGGAGAAGCCTAATGGACAAAAAGCAACTGATGGTGATTGAGAAATATACCCAGCCTTTTGTTCAATTGGTCTTTGAAAAAGGAGAACAAGACCTGGTCTTTGAAAAGTTAACCCAAATCAAGGGTATTTTTGAGGAAACGGGACTTGCTAACTTCTTAGCTCATATCGGTGTAGAGGATGAAGAGAAAGCAAAAAGTCTACGACTTTTTCAACCCTCGGATTCACAATTACTCGACCATTTGATTGAAGTGGTTATTCTCAATCATCGTGAAGCCTTATTTTATGACATTGTAACGATTTGTTTAGATCAGATCCAACGACTGAGTAATGCTTTTGTCGTGACGGTTACGACAGCTACAGCCTTGGATCCAGCTCAAGAGCAAAAATTGGTACCCATTATCGAAAGAAAATTTGGCATCCAGGTTCGCTCAATCCAACAAAAGATCGATCCAGATCTAATTGGTGGTTTTGTCGTGACAGCCAATCATAAAACATTGGATACCAGTCTCAAACACCAATTGCAAGTCATAAAATCTAAATTGAAATAGAAAGTGGTGTGAATTTTGGCGATTAACGCACAAGAAATCAGCGCTTTAATTAAGCAACAAATTGAAAATTTCAAGCCAAACTTTGACGTCACTGAGACAGGTGTTGTAACCTACATTGGTGACGGGATTGCCCGTGCTCATGGTCTTGAAAACGCCATGAGTGGTGAGCTATTGATCTTTGAAAATGGCTCATACGGGATGGCTCAAAACTTGGAAACAACGGATGTCGGGATCATCATTTTGGGTGATTTCACGGATATTCGTGAAGGAGATTCTGTCCGTCGTACGGGTAAAATCATGGAAGTCCCTGCAGGAGATGCTTTGATTGGTCGTGTTGTCAACCCACTTGGCCAACCGGTGGATGGTTTGGGTGAGATTGTGACAGATAAATTCCGTCCAGTTGAAACACCAGCTCCTGGTGTTATGCAACGGAAATCTGTCTCAGAACCCCTACAAACTGGTTTGAAAGCCATTGATGCCCTTGTTCCAATCGGACGTGGTCAACGGGAATTGATTATCGGGGACCGTCAAACAGGGAAAACTTCGATTGCCATTGATACCATCTTGAACCAAAAGGGTCAAGATATGATCTGTATCTATGTGGCGATTGGTCAAAAAGAATCAACAGTTCGTACGCAAGTAGAAACTCTCCGTAAATACGGAGCTATGGATTATACGATTGTGGTAACTGCTTCGGCTTCTCAACCGTCTCCATTGCTTTATTTGGCACCTTATGCTGGGGTTGCTATGGCAGAAGAGTTCATGTATAACGGTAAACATGTTTTGATCGTCTATGATGATTTGTCAAAACAAGCCGTAGCCTACCGTGAATTGTCCCTTCTTCTCCGTCGTCCACCAGGACGTGAAGCCTTCCCAGGGGATGTCTTCTATCTTCACAGCCGTTTGTTGGAACGTTCAGCTAAAGTTTCCGATGAATTGGGTGGGGGTTCTATTACAGCTCTTCCAATCATTGAAACCCAAGCAGGAGATATTTCCGCTTATATCGCAACTAACGTGATTTCGATCACAGACGGACAAATCTTCTTGCAAGATAGTTTGTTCAATGCCGGTATTCGTCCAGCCATTGATGCAGGTTCTTCTGTATCTCGTGTAGGGGGAGCTGCCCAAATCAAGGCTATGAAGAAAGTTGCAGGTACCCTTCGTATCGACCTTGCTTCCTACCGTGAATTGGAAGCCTTCACGAAATTTGGTAGTGACTTGGATGCTGCAACCCAAGCGAAATTGAACCGTGGTCGCCGAACGGTTGAAGTATTGAAACAACCTGTTCATGAACCATTGACGGTTGAAAAACAAGTTGTGATCTTGTACGCCTTGACTCATGGTTTCTTAGATAGTGTTCCGGTAGATGACATTCTTCGTTTCCAAGAAGAGTTGTTTGATTACTTTGAAGCACATTATCATCAAATCTTTGAGACGATTCGTTCAACACATGATCTTCCAGCAGAAGAAGAACTGGATGCAGCCCTTACAGAATTTGTCAACCAGTCAAATTTCAAATAGAAATAGGAGTGGAAGATGGCAGTTTCATTAAATGATATAAAGAATAAAATTGCATCCACTAAAAATACCAGTCAAATTACCAATGCCATGCAGATGGTGTCTGCTGCTAAACTCGGGAAATCTGAGCAAGCAGCCAAGGATTTTCAGGTTTATGCTGCTAAGGTACGTAAGTTATTAACAGACTTGCTCCATGGACATGAAACAGAAAATGCCAAGTCCCATCCCATGTTGGTAAGTCGCCCGGTAAAAAAGACAGCTTATATTGTCATTACATCCGATCGTGGTTTGGTCGGGGGCTACAATGCCTCCATCCTTAAAACCATGATGGAAATGAAGACAGAATACCATCCAACTGGAGATGACTTTGAAGTGATCTGTATTGGAAGCGTCGGTGCGGATTTCTTCCGCGCCCGTGGGATTCAGCCGGTTTATGAATTGCGTGGTTTGCCTGATCAGCCTAGCTTTAAGGAAGTTCGCAAGATCATTTCGAAAACAGTCCAAATGTATCAAGAAGGTTTGTTTGATGAGTTGTATGTCTGTTACAACCACCACGTCAACAGTTTGACGAGTCAAATGCGGGTGGAACAAATGCTTCCAATTATTGATTTGGACCCCAATGAAGCGGATGAGGACTATGCATTGAATCTAGAATTGGAATCTAGTCGAGATGCCATTTTGGATCAATTGCTCCCTCAATTTGCTGAAAGCATGATCTATGGTGCCATTATTGATGCTAAAACAGCTGAAAATGCTGCTGGGATGATGGCTATGCAAACTGCAACAGACAATGCCAAGAAAGTCATTGATGAATTAACGATTCAATACAATCGTGCTCGTCAAGCAGCGATTACACAAGAAATTACTGAAATCGTTGCTGGTGCTAGCGCCCTTGAATAGTTGTCGGATACAATTTTAGATATAAAAACAGATGCTCGAAAGAGATCTTTTGAGCAGTAGAAATTACTTAGAATAGGAGAATGACATGAGTTTAGGCAAAATTTCTCAGGTCGTAGGTCCCGTCGTAGACGTTGCCTTTTCCGTTGGAGATAAACTTCCTGAGATCAATAATGCGCTTGTAGTCTATAAAAATGACCAACAAAAATCAAAAGTCGTTCTTGAAGTAGCTTTGGAACTTGGTGATGGGGTCGTTCGGACCATCGCCATGGAATCAACCGATGGTTTAACACGTGGAATGGAAGTCTTGGACACAGGTCGTCCAATCTCTGTTCCTGTCGGAAAAGAAACTCTTGGACGGGTCTTCAATGTTCTTGGAGATACCATTGACTTGGATCAACCTTTTGCTGAGGATGCTCCTCGTGACTCCATCCACAAAAAAGCTCCATCCTTTGACGAGCTCTCTACTTCAGAAGAAATTCTTGAAACAGGGATCAAGGTAATTGACCTCTTAGCCCCTTATTTGAAAGGTGGGAAGGTCGGACTCTTCGGTGGTGCCGGAGTTGGGAAGACCGTCTTGATTCAAGAATTAATCCATAATATTGCCCAAGAACATGGTGGTATTTCTGTATTTACCGGTGTTGGGGAACGGACACGTGAAGGGAATGACCTTTACTGGGAAATGAAAGAATCTGGCGTTATTGAAAAAACAGCCATGGTCTTTGGACAAATGAATGAGCCACCTGGAGCACGGATGCGTGTTGCCTTGACTGGTTTGACCATTGCGGAGTACTTCCGTGATGTGGAAGGCCAAGACGTGTTGCTCTTTATCGACAATATCTTCCGTTTCACCCAAGCCGGTTCAGAAGTATCAGCCCTTTTGGGACGGATGCCATCAGCCGTTGGTTACCAACCAACCTTGGCAACCGAAATGGGTCAATTGCAAGAACGGATTACCTCAACGAAAAAAGGTTCTGTTACATCGATCCAGGCCATCTACGTGCCAGCCGATGACTATACAGACCCAGCGCCAGCCACAGCTTTCGCCCACTTGGATTCAACAACCAACTTGGAACGGAAATTGGTACAATTGGGGATCTACCCTGCGGTGGACCCATTGGCATCAAGCTCTCGTGCCCTTTCTCCAGAAATCGTTGGTGAAGAGCACTATGCCGTAGCTTCTGAGGTTAAACGCGTTCTTCAACGTTACCATGAATTGCAAGATATCATTGCGATCTTGGGGATGGATGAATTGTCTGACGAAGAAAAGACCTTGGTTGCTCGTGCTCGCCGGATCCAATTCTTCTTGTCACAAAACTTCAACGTTGCCGAACAATTTACCGGTCAACCTGGTTCATACGTACCTGTTGCAGAAACTGTTCGTGGTTTTAAAGAAATCTTGGACGGGAAATATGACCATCTTCCTGAAGATGCCTTCCGTGGTGTTGGATCGATCGAAGATGTGATTGCCAAAGCTGAAAAAATGGGATTCTAAGAAGAGGTGAAAGATGAGTCAAATGAACGTCCAAATCGTTACACCGGATGGACTGGTTTATGATCATCATGCCGCATTTGTATCTGTCAAGACAATTGATGGTGAATTAGGGATTTTACCTCATCATATCAATACCATTGCGGTTTTGGCTGTAGACCAAGTAAAGGTTCGTCGTGTCGACGATGACAAACATATTGATTGGATTGCAGTCAATGGGGGGATTATCGAAGTAGCAGATAATGTCATTACCATTGTTGCCGATTCTGCGGAACGCGCTCGAGATATCGACATTAGTCGTGCAGAACGTGCCAAACTGCGAGCTGAAAAAGCGATTGAAGAAGCCAAAGATCAGCATTCGGTTGATATGGAACGTCGTGCTAAAATTGCTCTTCAACGCGCCATTAACCGGATTAATGTCGGAAATCGTTTATAAGATATTCAAAATAAGGTGGAGGTCCGTCCTCACCTTATTTTTTTGTTGGGATCGAAAGGAGCGAATCAAAAGAAGAAAGTGGGAATGAATTATGGTATAATAGCTGTATGATTCAAATGATTTTTAACCTTTCAAGCCATCTATTGTTTATCTTTTTTGCCTATTACCTCCTCTTGAGCTTGGTTCAATGGGAAAAGTTTTTAAAAGTTAATGCTGAAAATGCAGTTAAAATCCGTTTTTTGATCTTGATGATTAGTGTTGGAATGGGCTATTTAGCCAGTTCGTTTTTTATCAGTGTGTATGAAATGAGTCGACAGATTTTTATTGGCCAATTCTAGCCACATTTTGTAAAAAATATGGTATGATAGAAGGCGTGACTTTAAGAAATTGGAGAACATCCCGTATGGAAAAAATAATTGTTAATGGTGGTAATAATCGACTGGTAGGAACAGTCAAAATCGAAGGGGCTAAGAATGCCGTCCTTCCTCTTCTTGCTGCAACAATTCTAGCAAGTGAAGGTGTGACAACCTTGAAAAATGTACCAGTTTTATCTGATGTCTTTACAATGAACAATGTCGTTCGTGGATTGAATGCCCAAGTGACCTTCAACGAAGAAGAGAATACGGTTGTTGTAGATGCCCGAGCAGAATTGTCTGAGGAAGCACCCTATAAATATGTCAGCAAGATGCGGGCATCGATTGTTGTCCTTGGCCCTGTATTAGCGCGGAATGGCCATGCCAAAGTTTCTATGCCTGGAGGCTGTACAATCGGTAGTCGTCCGATTGACCTCCACTTAAAAGGTCTAGAAGCCATGGGTGCTGCCATTACTCAAACAGCTGGTTATATCGAAGCCAAAGCAGATCGTCTTCATGGAGCACATATCTATATGGATTTCCCATCTGTAGGTGCGACACAAAATATTATGATGGCCGCAACCTTGGCAGATGGCGTGACTGTTATTGAAAATGCAGCTCGGGAACCTGAAATTGTTGACCTAGCACTCTTGCTTAATAAAATGGGTGCTAATGTCAAGGGGGCAGGAACAGAGACCTTAACCATCGTCGGAGTGGAAAGTTTGCATGGAGCGGACCACAATGTCGTACAAGACCGCATCGAAGCTGGAACCTTTATGATTGGGGCAGCCATGACGGGTGGAGATGTCTTGATCGAAGATGCCATTTGGGAACACAATCGTCCCCTTCTTTCTAAGATGCAGGAGATGGGTGTGACGGTAACTGAAGAAGAAAATGGAATTCGGATTCAATCCGATATCAGTAAGCTTCGTCCAGTGACTGTTAAGACGCTTCCTTACCCGGGATTCCCAACAGATATGCAGGCTCAATTCACAGCCTTGATGGCTATGGCTAAAGGTGAGTCTACCATGATTGAAACCGTCTTTGAGAATCGTTTCCAACATTTGGAAGAAATGCGTCGGATGGGGGTTCACTCAGACATTATGCGTGATACAGCTCGCATCGTAGGAGGCGAAAGCTTCCAGGGTGCAGAGGTCATGTCGACTGATTTACGTGCGAGTGCAACGCTTGTTTTGATGGGATTAGTGGCAGAAGGAGAAACGAAAGTCAGCAAATTAAACCACTTAGACCGTGGATATTATCAATTCCATGAAAAATTGGTGGCACTAGGTGCAGACGTGAAGCGTGTAGAGGAAGCAGACGATGAAAACTAATCTTCGCTATGTAGGCAAGCAGCTAGGAATTGTCCTTCTTTTAGCTGTGATCGGAATCATCATTTTTGCGGTTGGTTTGGTCATTGGTTATGGGGTGATTGGAGATGGAAAAAATCCATGGTCCATTCTCTCTCCGGATACCTGGTCAGAGATCATTGGGAAACTAACAGGCAAATAAGAGTTAAAGAAAATTATTTAAAAAGGAGAGCAGCGAATCGAGTCAAAGACCCATCTAGCGCTGCTCTTTTTTGGAGAGAGGCATGACAAAACAAAGAGTAACAAAACGTACCAAACAAACACTAGCTGGGTTTGTGGTGGCAACAGTCCTAGCAATCGGTGGTTATTATTTTAATCAACCGACGGTCAAAGAAGCGACAGATCAGGTTGTTTCCGTAGTGACCAGTAGCCAAAATGAAACACCGAGTAAGGAATTAGCCAGCTCGGTGCTGACGAAATCCGCCCGTTCGCAATTGGGGAATGAGTTGGAATGGAATGGTGCTGGAGCCTTTGTCGTTAAGGGTAATCGAACAGATCTGGATGCCAGTGTTGCTAGTCAACCCTACGCGGATAACAAGACAAAAGAAGTGAATGGAAAGACCGTACCGACAGTTGCCAATGCCATCATGACCAAGGCGACTCGGCAGTACAGAGATCGCGATGCAACAGGAAGTGGTCAAACTGATTGGAAACCAGCAGGTTGGCATCAGGTTCATAATCTATCCGGTGAGTATGACCATGCAGTGGATCGAGGCCACCTATTGGGTTATGCCTTGATCGGTAATCTCAAAGGTTTTGATGCTTCGACTAGTAATCCCAAAAATATCGCTGTCCAAACGGCTTGGTCCAATCAAGCCGATGATTCTCATTCCACTGGTCAAAACTACTATGAGACCCTAGTCCGAAAAGCACTGGATAAGAACAAGCGGATCCGTTATCGGGTCACCTTGATCTACAATCAGCCGGAAGATCTGGTTCCATTAGGATCACAGATCGAAGCCAAATCGAGTGATGGAACTCTTGAGTTTAATGTTTTTGTTCCGAATGTTCAAAGTGGAATTAGCCTGAATTACCAGACAGGAAAAGTAACCGTTCATCAATAAGCTAGAAAGTGGATTGGCTTAAGCTATTTTTAAGAATGAGGTGTTACAATTGCATACCTTCTTTAAGAGAAAGGAGAATGTATGAGAACCATTTTTCGATTTGTCAGAGGAATCCTTCGCATGGCTTGGAGTCTCTTTTGGGGATTTTTCTGGATAATTGCGATCAGTTTTCTAATCTTAGTGGGGATTATCTATTTCACAGATTCTCCTAGTTCTGGTATGGATGGTGTTGGACGAGCCGCTCAAAAAGTGGTGTATCAGGTTGGAAATTTATTTGGGGATCAGGGTTTTGCATCGCGCTTCGGAATGGCGCCTAGTTCACAAACAACCCAGACGGACAATCATGAGCATAGCGGTGCTCGCTGGGAAAAGGCCGAGGCTACGGTTTATCTAGATCCCAATATCAGCCAAACCTTTATAAAGGCTTATCGGGATGCTATTGAGGCTTGGAATCAAACTGGAGCCTTTACCTTTAAATTGGTCACAAATGAAAAAGAGGCCAATGTCGTCTTGACGGAGATGGACAATGCTTCGGTTTCTGCAGCAGGAGAGACTGCCTCTCAGACTAACCTCTTAACCAATCGCTTCACCCACATCACAGTTCGTCTCAATCGCCACTATCTTTTAAATTATATCTATAACTACAGTTATGAACGAATTGTGAATACAGCTGAGCATGAGCTAGGGCATGCCATTGGCTTAGACCACAATGATGGAGAATCTGTCATGCAACCGGCTGGCTCTTTCTATAGTATTCAAGATTCTGATGTGGAGGCAGTTCGACAATTGTACAAGGAAGAATGAGATATAATGTATCATTGAAAAGTTCTGGGCCCCAAGGGCTCAGGATTTTTTGATTGCTCGTCTTTTCTTGTTTAATCTGAAAAAAGATAGTAAAATAGGGTCATGATTATTTTACAAGCCAACAAAATTGAACGCTCTTTTGCAGGGGAGGTTCTTTTTGATAACATCAGCCTGCAAGTGGATGAACGGGACCGGATTGCCCTGGTCGGAAAGAACGGAGCCGGTAAGTCTACGCTCTTAAAAATCTTGGTCGGAGAAGAAGAGCCGACTTCTGGAGAAATTAATAAAAAGCGCGACCTTTCCCTCTCTTATCTGGCCCAGGATAGTCGCTTTGAGTCGACCAATACCATCTACGATGAAATGCTCCATGTCTTTGATGATCTCCGAAAGACCGAGAAAACCTTACGGCAGATGGAGCTTGAGATGGGAGAAAAAACTGGGGCTGACTTAGAAAAGCTCATGCAGGATTATGACCGGCTATCGGAAGAATTCCGTCAAGCTGGTGGCTTTACATATGAGGCAGATATCCGCGCTATTCTAAACGGCTTTAAGTTCGATGAGTCCATGTGGCAGATGAAGATTGAAGAGTTATCAGGAGGGCAAAATACCCGTCTAGCTCTGGCCAAGATGCTCTTGGAAAGGCCAAATCTCTTGGTGCTGGACGAGCCGACCAACCACTTGGATATTGAGACCATCGCCTGGTTGGAAAACTACTTGGTCAATTATAGCGGGGCCCTTCTCATTGTCAGCCACGACCGGTATTTCCTAGATAAGGTCGCAACGATTACCTTGGACTTGACCAAGCATTCTTTGGACCGCTATGTCGGCAATTACTCCAGCTTTGTCGAGCAAAAAGAGCAAAAATTGCTGACTGAAGCCAAGAACTACGAGAAGCAACAAAAAGAAATTGCTGCTCTCGAAGACTTTGTTAATCGCAATTTGGTGCGGGCGTCGACCACCAAGCGGGCCCAGTCTCGTCGTAAGCAGTTGGAAAAAATGGAGCGCCTAGACAAGCCCGAAGCTGGGACCAAGTCTGCCCATATGACCTTCCATTCTGATAAGACCTCTGGCAATGTCGTCCTGACAGTAAAAGAGGCAGCCGTTGGCTATGACGATCAAGTCCTGTCAGAACCCATCAATCTGGATATCCGCAAGATGAATGCGGTCGCTATTGTGGGACCAAATGGGATCGGGAAATCGACTCTGATCAAATCCATCGTTGGGCAGATTCCTTTTATCAAAGGGGAAGCCCATTTTGGGGCCAATGTCGAGGTAGGCTACTATGATCAGACCCAAAGTAAGCTAATCCCTCACAACAGTGTCTTGGATGAACTATGGAACGACTTCAAGCTAACACCAGAAGTGGAAATTCGCAATCGTCTGGGAGCCTTCCTGTTCTCAGGGGACGATGTCAAAAAAACCGTCGGCATGCTGTCAGGTGGAGAGCGGGCGCGTCTGCTCTTGGCTAAACTGTCCATGGAGAATAACAACTTCTTGATTCTCGATGAGCCGACCAACCACTTGGACATCGATAGTAAGGAAGTACTGGAAAATGCCTTAATTGATTTTGACGGGACCCTGCTTTTTGTCAGCCACGACCGCTACTTTATCAATCGGGTAGCCACCCAAGTCTTAGAACTCTCAGAAGAGGGCTCCACTCTTTACCTAGGAGACTATGATTATTATCTGGAGAAGAAAGCAGAATTAGAGGCCCTTGCTGCAGCGCAAGCAGAAGCTGAACCCGCTTCATCAACGGAAGAAGTTACCAGCAATGATTATCACTTGCAAAAGCAAAATCAAAAGGAACTCCGTAAAATCACCCGTCGCATTGAGCAATTGGAAGCGGAGATGGAAGAGCTGGATCAAAACATCCAAGCTATCACCGAAACCATGCATAAGACCAACGATGCAGAGGACTTAGTTCAACTGCAAAGCGAGCTCGACCAACTGACGATTCAACAGGAAGCGGTCATGGAAGAGTGGGCAGAACTGTCAGAGCAGGTGGAATAGATGGAAGATCTAGGAAAAGTATTTCGTGAATTTCGAGTCAGTAAGAATTATTCATTGAAAGAAGCTGCAGGAGAAGCCTGTTCGACCTCTCAATTATCCCGTTTTGAATTGGGGGAGTCGGATCTAGCTGCGTCGCGTTTCTTTGAGATATTAGACAATATCCATGTGACGATTGAGAATTTTATGGATAAGGCTAGAAATTTTCAACATCATGAACATGTAGCCTTAATCGCCCAGCTGGTGCCTCTTTATTATGCAAACGATATTGCGGGTTTCCAAAAGCTTCAAGAAGAGGAACTTGAAAAAGCCAAGACTTCGACCAATCCTCTTTATTTTGAATTGAACTGGATCTTGTTACAAGGGCTGATTTGCCAGAGAGATGCCAGCTACACGATGAAGCAGAGGGATCTGGACAAGGTGGCAGATTATCTCTTTCAAACAGAAGAGTGGACCATGTATGAGTTGATCCTCTTTGGCAATCTCTATAGCTTTTATGATGTGGACTATGTCACTCGGCTTGGTAGAGAAGTGATGGAGCGGGAAGATTTCTACAAGGAGATTGGTCGCCATCGAAAACTGGTCTTGATTCTAGCTCTGAATTGTTACCAGCATTGTTTAGAACACCGTTCTTTTGAAAATGCTAGTTATTTTGAAGCCTATGTGGAAGAGATTATCGGCAAGAGCATCAAACTCTACGAGCGCAATGTTTTTCATTACCTCATGGGATTTGCCCTCTATCAGAAGGGGCAAACAGAAGAAGGGAGTCGGCAAATGCAAGAGGCTATGCATATTTTTGACGTGCTAGGTCTTCCAGAGCAGGTGGCCTATTATCAAGAACACTTTGATAAATTTGTAAAATATTAGTTTTCCCAAATAAGGGACAAAATGAAAACCTCTTTCATAAACTGATACAATAGTTTCAGAAAATGAAGGAGGTTTTCTTATGAATCGACATGCAGTCCAATTAATTGCTCGTGGTGCGATCAATAGAATGGGAAATATGCTCTATGACTATGGGAATAGTGTCTGGCTAGCCTCGATGGGGACGGTAGGAAAAACAGTATTGGGAATTTATCAGATTTCTGAACTTGTGACCTCCATTCTAGTTAATCCCTTTGGAGGCGTGATCTCAGATCGTTTTTCCCGTCGCAAGATTTTGATGACGACTGACTTGGTGTGTGGGATTCTCTGTCTAGTTATTTCTTTTATCAGAAATGATAGCTGGATGATTGGCGCTTTGATTTTTGCTAATATTGTCCAGGCCATTGCCTTTGCATTTTCTCGGACTGCCAATAAAGCCATTATAACGGAGGTTGTAGAGAAAGATGAGATTGTGACCTATAACTCTCATTTGGAGCTAGTTTTGCAGGTTGTAGGTGTTAGCTCTCCTGTGCTTTCATTCCTTGTCTTACAATTTGCTAGTCTCCATGCAACCCTCTTACTGGATGCT
>CAUUAM010000027.1:0-16224 GCA_963543165.1 uncultured Streptococcus sp.
TTAAAAGAAAAAACGGAGGTTATAGAGGTTTGATTTATACAGTAACACTGAATCCAGCAATTGACTATATTGTCCGTCTCGATCATGTAGAGACCGGTGCAGTCAATCGGATGGCTTCAGAAGATAAATTTGCCGGTGGTAAGGGAATCAATGTCAGTCGTGTCTTGAAACGTCTCGATATCGAGAACACAGCGACTGGATTTATCGGTGGTTTCACAGGACGCTTCATTGAAGACGTACTGACTAGCGAAGCCATTTCAACCAACTTTGTGACAGTGGACCAAGATACACGGATCAATGTCAAGATCAAAGCTGATGAGGAAACAGAGATCAATGGGAATGGCCCAGAAGTGACGGAAGCTCAGTTGCAAGAATTGCTCAGCATTTTATCGAGCTTAACAGCAGATGATGTGGTAGTCTTTGCAGGATCTGCCCCATCTTCACTTGGAAATGCCATTTACAAACAATTGATCGCAGCAACTCGTGCGACAGGTGCGCAAGTCGTTTGTGACTTTGAAGGGCAAACCTTGATTGATTCCTTAGAGTTCAATCCCCAATTGGTCAAGCCAAACAACCATGAGTTGGGAGCTATTTTTGGCGTTACCTTGACGGAATTGCCAGAAATTGAACGCTATGCTAAAGAAATTTTAGCCAAAGGAGCACAAAACGTCATTATTTCCATGGCGGGTGATGGTGCTCTCCTCGTCAGTCCAAGCGGAACTTACTTCGCAAAACCAATCAAGGGTCAAGTGAAGAACTCTGTCGGGGCTGGAGATTCCATGGTAGCAGGCTTCACCGGGAAGCTCGCAACAACAGGAGATGTCATCGAAGCCTTCAAATGGGGCGTGGCTTGTGGAACAGCGACCACCTTCTCAGATGATTTGGCGACAGCTGACTATATAAAAGAAACTTATGAAAAAGTAGAGGTAGAAAAACTATGAAAATTCAAGACGTTTTAAATAAAAACGTGATGTTGTTTGACCTTCAGGCAACAGATAAAGAGGGCGTGATCAATGAAATGGTCCAATCGCTCGTTGACAATGGTGTGGTGACAGATTTTGACACCTTCAAGGCTGGAATCATGAACCGTGAAGCACAAACTTCAACTGGTTTGGGTGACGGAATTGCCATGCCCCACAGCAAAAATGAAGCAGTTAAAGAAGCTACAGTCTTGTTTGCAAAATCAAACAAGGGTGTGGACTATGCTTCGCTTGATGGTCAACCAACAGACTTGTTCTTCATGATCGCAGCTCCAGAAGGAGCAAACGACACTCACTTAGCAGCCCTTGCTG
This sequence comes from uncultured Streptococcus sp., assembly GCA_963543165.1. GTDB lineage: Bacteria > Bacillota > Bacilli > Lactobacillales > Streptococcaceae > Streptococcus. The sequence goes on from CAUUAM010000027.1 coordinate 1,293, forward strand.
AATTGTCTAAGTACTTGATGAAACCAGGATTTGCGGACAAACTTCGCCAAGCAAGCACTCCTGATCAAGTGATCGCAGCCTTTGATGCAGAAGAGCAAGAGGCTGCAGCTGAAGAAGCGAAAAAAGCAGAAGCAGTCAAAGAAGCAGCTTCATCTGACAAACCTCTGATCGTTGCCGTTACAGCTTGTACAACAGGGATCGCCCACACTTACATGGCAGAAGAAGCCCTCATCAAAAAAGGGGAAGAAATGGGTGTTACAGTCCGCGTTGAAACCAACGGGGCATCTGGTGTCGGCAATCGCTTGACAGCTGAAGAAATCGCCAAAGCTGAAGGGGTCATCATTGCAGCAGATAAGGCAGTTGAAACCGCTCGTTTCGATGGCAAAAAATTGATCTCTAAACCAGTCGCAGCTGGTATCCGTCAGACAGAAGAATTGATCCAAACCATTTTGGATGGCAAAGCAGATGTCTTCCACGCTGAAAATGCTGCACAAGCTAGCGCTAGCCAAGAAAAATTGAGCTTGGGTGGAGCTTTCTACAAACACTTGATGAGTGGGGTTTCTCAAATGCTTCCATTCGTTATCGGTGGTGGTATCTTGATCGCCCTTGCCTTCTTGATTGACCAAGTTATGGGTGTGCCTCAAGATCAATTGTCTAGTCTTGGTTCTTATCATGTATTAGCAGCACAATTTAAAACAATTGGTGGAGTAGCCTTTGGCTTCATGCTTCCTGTACTTGCAGGTTACATTGGATTCTCAATCGCTGAAAAACCTGGTTTTGTAGCAGGGTTTATCGCTGGATCTATTGCTAGCTCAGGGTCAGCATTTGGAAATATCGCCTACGGTGCTGCTAAAGGTGAATTACCAGCAGCCGTATCATCAGGTTTCCTTGGAGCTTTGGTAGGTGGTTTCCTTGCAGGTGGAATTGTTCTCTTACTTCGCAAAGCCCTTGCAGGTCTTCCACGTTCACTCGATGGTATCCGCTCTATCCTTCTCTTGCCATTACTTGGTGTTGGTTTGACAGGATTCTTGATGTTCCTCATCAATATTCCAATGGCTGCTATCAATACTGGTCTTAACAACTTCCTTTCAAGCTTGTCAGGTAGCTCAGCTGTCCTTCTTGGACTTCTCGTCGGCGGTATGATGGCTGTCGATATGGGTGGACCAGTTAACAAAGCCGCTTATGTCTTCGCTACAGGTACACTTGCTGAATCTGTTGCTTCAGGTGGTTCTATTGTTATGGCAGCTGTTATGGCAGCTGGTATGGTTCCTCCATTGGCAGTATTCGTAGCAACTGTATTGTTTAAAGATAAATTCACACAAGAAGAACGCGATTCAGGTTTGACAAACATCGTTATGGGTCTTTCCTTCATCACAGAAGGTGCCATTCCATTCGGTGCAGCTGACCCAGCTCGTGCCATCCCTAGCTTTATTGCAGGTTCAGCTTTGACAGGTGCCCTTGTTGGTCTTGCAGGTTTGAAACTCATGGCGCCTCATGGAGGAATCTTCGTTATCGCCCTTACTTCAAATCCACTTCTTTACATCTTGTTTGTATTGATCGGTGCAGTTGTAAGTGGTATCCTGTTCGGCTTGCTTCGCAAACCTAAAAACTAAGCATATCTAAAAGGTTGGGTTTTCCCAACCTTTTTCTATACTCAAAAACACCAACTAGTGATGAAGTTGCGAATCTCCTTAGATTTCGCTATGATAGTAGAAAGCAATTTATCTAGGAGGGGCCATGCAAAAAAAGAAGAAATACCTAATTTTGGGAATAACAGTGCTTGCCCTATCCGGAGGGACAATCATCGGCTTACAACATCCAAATTTGTTTTCAATGAATAACTCTCCAACAAAGCATCTTAGTAGCAAGGAACAACAATTAGAAGATTTAAAGAAGTATGGAAAAGAAATCGAGGATTTTGTAAAATCTTTAAGTCCTAAAGTTGAATCGGTTCAGATTGCTTGGGATGAAACGCAATGGGATGAGATAGGAAATGGTACGCCACAAGGAGGTGGCGAAATTGTTATGGTCTATGGGGGATTTAACCATATCCAAAATTCAAGTTGGAGTGTTTTGGTCTATTTAAAAGACGGTAAAAACGGCGATAAAGATGTAATCGAAGGAATAGGTAGCGGTAGTCCGCTTCGTGTAGGAGGAGAATATTTTGACGAGTAGCCTTCTAAAAACTTTTCGCAGTTTATTAGATTCTTAGTAGAGAAGGAATATAGACAAATGAAAAAGAAATTAATCATTGCTAGTTCGTTGCTTCTAGTCATTGTTGTCGCTGTTTTTGGCTTACTTACCTTTCAGGATCACCAAAAACAAGAAAAAGCCAAACAAGAACGTGAGAAATATGAAAAATACGACTACTATACTGGTAAATGGGAAATTGATTCCTAAAAATTGAAAATATTAGAGTATACGGCAATGTCCAACAGTTTATCAACTTGTACCAACTATTTGTCCCAGCGAACACCAATCTCTATGAAGGAATGACAATTCCAGTAGATTGAGTAAGGATGGACAGGTCCATCAAGTGAATACTAAAGAAGAGTTTGAAGCTTATTTTGATGTAGAAAAAGGTATCGCCTTTAATAAAGGACGCCTAGTATTGGTTGAACAAGATAACAAGGGGGGTAAATTGGACTTCTCTTTTTGTTAGATACTATTCCACTAAAACATGTCCATAAAATCATACTAACACCATGCCAATCAAATTAGATTTCGTTATAATTGGAACAACTTTTCCTTTTCAAGGAGGGTGCATCATGAAAAAAGGGAAACTAGCCATTCTTTTAGCTATCACTTCTGTAATAGCTGGGGGTGTGATGATTACTAGTCAAAAGAAAAATATATCTATAAATGGCGCTCAACAGAGTAAGCAACTGAGCACAAAAGAGAAGCAACTGGCTTATTTAAAGGAACACGAGAAAGATATGACTGATTTTGTAAAGTCTTTAAGTCCTAAAGTTGATAGTGTCCAGTTTGATTGGGATAGTATGAAAGTTGGTTAGGTCGGCAATGGGACTCCTCAAGGTGGTGGTTATATGTTAACACTAAGAGGAAAGGTGAATCATAATGAACAAACGAAATTCATGGTTGGTTTTTCTTTAGAGAATGGTAACAGCACACCAAAGGAATTTGGAATTTATGAGATGCAACCCATAAGAATTTATAGGGATGGTGGTTGGTATTACTTTGACTAATTGCAGCTAAAAACTGAGTTTTATTGGAGCAGAATTAGTTATTCATTTCATAAAGAAAGGCCAGACTTCCCTGGTCTTTTCTTCTTGTGCTAGCTAAAAAATCACCTCATTCGGCGTTGGTATCTTGAGCTGAATTATGATATAATAAGCCTATCGCATATTTTTAGGAGAATAAAAATGGATATTCAACGTGAAAAAGAATTTGTCAGCCAATACCACTATGACGCTCGTAATTTTGAGTGGGAAAAAGAAAATGGCATTCCCGAAACAAAAGTAGATGTAAACTTTCAATTAATCAATCGTGATCAACAACAAAACACAACTTCTTTGATTGTTATTTTGAGCTACATGATTGTATTTGACGGTTTTGTGATCAGTGGAACCATCACTCAAATTAACCACTTGTTTGGTCGCTATGTCAATGAACCAAGCGAATTCAGCAAAGATGAAGTGGAAGAATTGGCTCGTCCTTGCTTGAATATGCTCAACCGTTTGACCTATGAAGTTACAGAAATCGCCCTTGATTTGCCAGGGATTAATTTGGAGTTTTAATCGATGAAATTAGCAGTGATCACGGATTCGTCTGCCTATATTCCGCAGGATGTGATTCATCACGACGACTTATTTATTTTAGAGATCCCGATCTATATCGATGGAGAATCCTATGTAGAAGGGAAAAATCTGACACACGACGAGTTCTATCAAAAGATGGCTGCATCTAAGGAATTGCCGAAGACTAGCCAGCCTAGTGTAGCAGAGTTAGAAGAAATCTTAGCTGGATTGACAGCCAAAGGGTATACGCATGCGATTGGTCTCTTCTTGTCATCAGGTATTTCTGGCTTCTACCAAAATATCCAGTATTTGAAGGATGAATTTGAAGGCCTCACGGTTGACTTTCCTGATTCAAAAATCACTAGTGCACCATTAGGAATGATGGTAGAAGATTGCTTGAAATGGGCTGGTGAAGGTCGTTCCTTTGATGAGATTGTCGCACATGTGCAGACCCAAATCGATGGAACTTGCGCCTTTATCATGGTGGACGATTTGGACCACTTGGTCAAGGGAGGCCGTCTCTCAAATGGTGCTGCCCTCATTGGCAATCTCTTGAGCATCAAGCCGATCCTTCACTTTAATGACCAAGGTGTCATCGAAGTTTTTGAAAAAGTTCGTACGGAAAAGAAAGCGATCAAGCGCTTGGTGGAAATCGTTGATGAAGGGATCACCGGAGGACATTTCCAAGTCTTTATCATCCATGCCAATGTATCTGAAAAAGCAGAAGCGCTTCGACAAATGTTGGTGGCTGAAGGGGTGGAGGGAGAAATTCCTTTTGCCACCTTTGGAGGGGTGATTGGAACGCACTTAGGTGACCATAGCTTAGCAGTTGGGTATATCCCTATCGTTTAAGGAGAATTCTATGTCAATTAAAGTCATTATCGCAGGTTTCAAGGGGAAAATGGGGCAAGCAGCCTACCAGATGGTTTCAGAGGATCCTGAGCTAGAATTAGCTGGTTTGATCGATCCATTCACCGATGAAACAGAAGTTGCAGGAGTCCCTGTCTTTAACCATAAAGAAGATGTCGTGGGTCTTGAAGCAGATGTTTGGGTGGACTTTACCATGCCAAAGGTTGCTTATGAAAATACTCGCTTTGCAATTGAAAATGGCTTTGCTCCTGTCGTCGGGACAACTGGCTTTACACCTGAGCAGATTCAGGAATTGACAGACCTTTCTCGTCAAAAGGGCTTGGGTGGCTTGATCGCACCGAACTTTGCCATTGGAGCTGTGCTCTTGATGCAATTTGCAGCCCAAGCTGCCAAGTATTTCCCGAATGTGGAAATCATCGAATTGCACCATGATAAGAAAAAAGATGCACCGAGTGGAACAGCGATTAAGACAGCTGAGTTAATCTCCGAGCATCGTGAGAAAATTCAGCAAGGTGCAGCAGATGAAGAAGAGTTGATGTCTGGAGCAAGAGGAGCGGATTTTGAAGGGATGCGCATCCATTCTGTCCGATTGCCTGGCCTAGTGGCTCACCAAGAGGTGATTTTTGGAAGCCAAGGCGAAGGGTTGACTCTCCGTCATGATTCCTATGACCGCGGTTCCTTCATGACAGGAGTAAATCTAGGGATTAAAGAAGTTGTCAAGCGTCATGAGCTTGTCTATGGTTTGGAACACTTACTATGAGATTAGAAAAGATGCCTTCTGAGTTTCAGGAGGCTTTACCAATATTAGAGAAGATTAAAGCGGCTGGTTTTGAGGCTTATTTTGTGGGGGGATCCGTCCGAGATGCCCTCTTGGATCGTCCGATTCACGATGTCGATATCGCTTCCTCCTCATACCCAGAAGAAACCAAGGCGATTTTTGATCGAACAGTGGATGTCGGTATCGAACATGGGACTGTCCTAGTCCTTGAAAATGGCCAAGAGTATGAAATTACCACCTTTCGGACAGAGGATGTCTATGTTGATTATCGTCGCCCGAGCTCAGTGTCTTTTGTACGCTCGTTAGAAGAAGACCTGAAGCGCCGCGATTTTACAGTCAATGCCTTTGCCTTGAATGAAAAAGGAGAGATTGTTGACCTCTTTCATGGATTAGAAGATCTAGAAAATAAGGTCCTTCGGGCCGTTGGGCTTCCTCATGAACGGTTTAACGAAGATGCGCTCCGCATTATGAGAGGCTTTCGTTTTCAAGCCAGCCTTGGCTTTGAATTAGAAGCTGCAACTTTTGAAGCCATGAAGGAGTGTGCTCCATTGCTAGCGAAGATCTCTGTAGAGCGCATCTTTATCGAGTTTGATAAGCTCTTGCTTTCTCCATACTGGAGACAAGGCTTGGAGGCTATGCTTGCAAGCGATGCCTATCACTATCTACCAGAGATGAAAGATCGCAAAGAAGCACTTGAGCGTTTGTTTGAACTAGAGTTAGAATTTACCTTTTCAACTTCTGAGCAAGCCTGGGCTGCTCTGGTCTTAGCGTTAGATATTCAAGATATTCCAAAATTCTTTAAAAAATGGAAGACCTCTAGAGAGTTTGCTAAGACGGTGGAGCAAATTGTGGAGATCCTAAAGCTTCGAGAAAAAGGAAGTCTAGACAAGCGTGCATGCTACAAGTATGATAAGCGTTTGTTGTTAGTTGCGGAAGAACTCCGTGAAGCTTATGGATTGAGTGTGGATTATTTGGCGATCGAGCGTGTCTATGATAGTTTGACCATTCATGATAAGCATGAAGTGGTGGTCAATGGCGGGATGCTGATCAAAGAATATGGCTTCCAACCTGGACCAGCCTTGGGAGAAATTTTGACAAAAATTGAATATGCCATTGTCGATGGGGAGCTGGCAAACGAAAAAGAAGCGATCATCGCCTATGTCCAGCAAGTAAAAGAGGAGGAAAAATGAGCGATTTTATTGTCGATAAATTAACCAAATCTGTCGGAGATAAGACCGTCTTTCGTGAGATTTCCTTTATCATTCACGACTTGGATCGGATCGGATTGATCGGAGTCAATGGAACTGGTAAGACCACTCTGTTAGATGTGTTGTCAGGTCGCTCTGGCTTTGATGGAGATGTCAGCCCTTTTTTTGCAAAGAGTGATTATACGATTGGCTACTTGACCCAGGAGCCAGACTTTGATGATCAAAAGACGGTTCTCGATACGGTGCTATCGAGCGATTTGCGTGAAATGCAGCTGATTCGTGATTATGAACTCTTGATGGCAGATTACCGAGAAGAGAACCAAGCACGCCTTGAAAAGGTGATGGCAGAGATGGATTCGCTCAATGCTTGGGAAATCGAAAGTCAGGTCAAGACAGTCCTGTCAAAACTGGGGATTGAAGACTTGAATGCCAAAGTTGGGGATCTATCTGGAGGCTTACGCCGTCGGGTGCAACTAGCCCAAGTTTTGCTGTCTCACCACGACCTGCTTTTACTAGATGAGCCGACCAACCACCTAGATATTGATACCATCGAATGGTTGACCAATTTCTTGAAAAATTCTAAGAAAACCGTGCTCTTCATTACCCATGATCGGTATTTCTTGGATAATATCTCAACCCGGATCTTTGAGTTGGATCGGGCTAGTTTGATTGAGTATCAAGGTAATTACCAGGATTATGTCCGCTTAAAGGCCGAGCAAGATGAGCGTGATGCAGCCCTTCTTCATAAGAAGCAGCAACTCTATAAGCAGGAGTTGACCTGGATGCGACGACAACCCCAGGCGCGTGCGACTAAGCAACAGGCCCGGATCAATCGTTTCCATGATTTGAAGCAAGACTTGTCTGGTCAAAGCAACCAGACGGATTTGGAGATGAACTTTGAGACCAGCCGGATCGGAAAAAAAGTCATCGAGTTTAAAGAGGTCGATTTCGCCTATGAAAACAAACCGATTCTTCAAGGGTTCAATCTCTTAGTCCAAAATAAGGACCGCATCGGGATTGTCGGGGATAATGGCGTTGGTAAGTCCACTCTTTTAAATCTGATCGCCGAGCGTCTCCAGCCTCAGTCAGGGCAAGTGATCATTGGGGAAACCGTACGGGTAGCTTATTTCTCCCAACAGATCGATGGCTTGGATGAGAGCAAGCGCGTGATTAATTTCTTACAAGAAGTTGCGGAGGAAGTCAAAACGACCGTTGGCACAACTTCGATCGCAGATCTCTTGGAGCAATTTCTCTTCCCGCGCTCGATGCATGGAACCTTGATTGAAAAACTCTCCGGTGGTGAGAAGAAGCGTCTCTTTCTCTTAAAACTTTTAATTGAAAAACCCAATGTGCTCCTCCTCGATGAGCCAACCAATGACTTGGATATCGCAACCTTGACAGTTTTGGAAAACTTCCTTCAAAACTTTGGTGGACCAGTCATTACCGTTAGTCACGACCGTTATTTCCTAGACAAGGTCGCAAGCAAGATCCTGGCTTTTGAAAATGGTGGCATTCGTGAATTCTTTGGTAATTATACGGATTATTTGGATGAAAAAGCCTTTGAAGCGGCCCAAGTAACGGCTAGTCACAAGGTTGAGAAAGAGAAGCCCGTCAAGCCTAAAGAAGAGAAGAAGCGCATGAGTTACATGGAGAAGCAAGAGTGGGCCAGCATTGAAGCAGATATCGAAGCGATTGAAAATCGAATCGCTGAGATTGAGGTTGAAATGAATGAAAACGGCTCTGACTTTGGCAAGTTGTCAGCCCTTCAAAAAGAACTGGATCAGGAAAACGAGCGTCTACTTGAAAAGTATGATCGGTATGATTACCTAAGTGAATTAGATGAATAAGGAGGCCCTATGAATCAATTGAACCGGATATCCCTTGGAATTTTAGCTACTATGTTTACCATTATTGGTATTGTCTTGTTTATCAATCCGATTGAGCACATTGGCTCTTTTAGTTGGTTGATCTCCTGTGGCTTCTTTTTAATCTCTTTTTCCCGTTTTTCACACTATTACCGATTGCGTCAGACAGGTATTGTTCAGAAGCAACAGCTCTTTCACAGTATGGTTGCCTTAGTGTTTGCGGTCTACTTGCTACTATATGGCTACAAGACCTTGCCAATCGTCTTTCCAGTCACCTTAGGAATTTGGCTGATCTATCGCTCCATTTTAAATTTCCAAAAAGCGAACTTCTATTCGAAGACGATTGAAGAACTTTCCAAGCGCTATATTTTCTTTGCCCTGGTCCAGCTCTTTATCGGCTTGTTCTTAATCGTTAGCCCATTATCTATCAGTGTCATTCTACTGAATATTATTGGTTTGATTTTCCTATTTTTAGGATTTCAGTCCTTTAGCCTCTTGTTAAAAAGTTGAGAAAAGTTATGTGCAAACCTTTGCATTTGACAGAAAGTCTGATATAATAGAGGTGTAAGTGTTTACACGTTTTGAAAGGAGTAACAGATGTCTAAAAAAATTATCGGGATTGACCTTGGAGGAACTTCCATCAAGTTTGCTATTCTCACTCTGGATGGTGAAGTTCAAGAAAAATGGTCTATTAAAACAAATATTTTGGATGAAGGAAGTCATATTGTAGAGGATATGATCGAATCAATTGCTCATCGTTTGAACATGCTTGGGCTGGATGCTTCTGAATTCCAAGGAATCGGAATGGGATCACCTGGTGTAGTAGATCGTGAGAAAGGAACTGTTATCGGTGCCTACAACTTGAACTGGAAGACCCTTCAACCAGTCAAAGAGAAGATCGAAAGCGCCCTTCATATTCCATTCTTCATCGATAATGATGCTAATGTTGCTGCCTTGGGTGAACGTTGGAAAGGGGCTGGTGAAAACCAACCGGATGTTGTCTTTATGACACTGGGTACTGGGGTCGGCGGTGGAATCGTCGCTGAAGGCCGTCTCTTGCACGGTGTTCGCGGTGCTGCTGGTGAACTTGGTCACATCACGGTTGACTTTGATGATCCAATCCAATGTACTTGTGGTAAAAAAGGTTGTCTTGAAACCGTTGCATCTGCGACAGGGATCGTCAACTTGACTCGTCGTTACGCAGATGAGTACGAAGGAGACGCTCAATTGAAGGTCTTGATCGACAATGGAGAAGAAGTAACCGCTAAAACGGTCTTTGATCTAGCAAAAGAAGGTGACGCTCTCGCCTTGATCGTCTACCGAAACTTCTCACGCTATCTTGGACTTGCTGCTGCCAATATTGGTTCAACCTTGAACCCATCTAAGATCGTTATTGGTGGTGGTGTTTCAGCTGCAGGGGACTTCCTCTTGGATGGTGTTCGCAAGGTCTTTGAGGAAAACTCATTCCCACAAGTACGTGAATCAACTCAATTGGCACTTGCTACATTGGGAAATGATGCTGGTGTCATTGGTGCCGCATCTCTAGTATTACAATAAGATTAAAAGGAGATTTGCCTCTCCTTTTTTCTTTGTCCTGTGATATAATGAAGGCAATAGTAGATTCAAGGAGGAAATATGACTAAAGCAGATACGATATTTAAAGACTATATTCGGAAAATCATGGAAGAAGGTGTTTGGTCAGAACAGGCCCGACCTAAATACAAGGATGGCAGAACGGCCAACTCCAAATACATCACAGGGGCCTTTATGGAGTTTGATCTGGCAAAAGGCGAGTTTCCCATTACGACCCTTCGTCCTATCGCTATTAAATCAGCTATCAAAGAGATGCTCTGGATTTACCAAGACCAGTCCAATAGTTTAGACATTTTAGAAGACAAGTACAATGTCCATTATTGGAATGACTGGGAAGTAGGGGATAGTCGGACCATCGGTCAGCGCTATGGTGCAGTGGTCAAAAAGCATGACATTACCAATAAAATTCTCAAGCAATTAGAAGCCAATCCCTGGAATCGCCGCAATATTATCTCGCTCTGGGATTATGATGCCTTTGAAGAGACAGATGGTCTCTTGCCATGCGCTTTTCAAACCATGTTTGACGTGCGGCGCGTGGATGGGGAGATCTATCTAGATGCGACCTTGACCCAGCGCTCTAATGATATGTTGGTGGCCCACCATATTAATGCCATGCAGTATGTAGCGCTACAGATGATGATTGCCAAGCACTTTGGCTGGAAGGTCGGCAAGTTCTTTTACTTTATTAATAACCTTCATATTTATGATAATCAATTTGAACAGGCAGAAGAGATACTCCGTCGGGAACCTTCAGATTGTCAGCCACACTTGGTCTTGAATGTACCAGATGGAACCAATTTCTTTGACATCAAACCAGAAGATTTTGAACTGGTCGATTATGATCCAGTGAAGCCACAATTGAAGTTTGATCTTGCGATTTAGTGATAAAATAAGGTTTTTTCAACCCTTTATTTATTGGTTCAATAGTTTTAAAGTTAAAATGATTGAAGCTAAAAATTTTTACTCATTTTTGAGTCAAAATGTTTTGAAAAACGTTCGTGTTCTGTTAAAATAGATAAGGTTTGGAAAAACTAAACAATTTTGAATAAAATGTTAATTTACAGATAATAATGGAGGTCCATTAGATGGGGAAAGACTTATTTAATGATCGTATTAGCAGATTCTCAATTCGTAAACTGAATGTGGGAGTTTGCTCAGTACTTTTGGGAACACTTGTCATGGTTGGTACAGCAGCAAGTGCAGCCGCAGAAGAAAATACAAATACGACAGGTGAGAGTGTAGCAGCTGTTGCGCCGGCATCAGAGGCGTCTGCAGAGTCTACAGCTACAGCAACTTCTGCAGTATCAACTACTGAAACAACTAGTACAGCAGCGACAACGTATGAAGTAAGCCCAGTAGTGACTGCACCAGCTACATCAACTGCTGCAGCATCAACAAGTGCTGCTTCAAGCACAAGCACAGCTGCGTCTGCAACTTCAACTGCACCAGCAACATCAACCGCTGCAGCAACACCAAGTTTAGAAGTTGCTACGCCAGCAAACAATGCGTCAGAAGTAGCTACAACAAGTGCAGATAAGAAGGAAGAAACAACTCTTTCAGCTGGACAAGGTGTACCAACAAACAATACAGTAGCAACAGAAGAGACAGCTCAAACTTCTGGTAAACGTCGCAATCGCCGAGCTTTGGGTGATGCCAATGATCCAAACCTCATCGGAGATGATGTAGAAGACGCAACTTCAACTCCGAAAGTTGAAAAACCTGGCTTTACAACAGATATTGATGCTAAATCTATGACTAGCCAAATCTCATGGTTGGACTTTGGTGATTTAGCCAATTGGTCAGGGGCAAAAACAGTTATCGTTCCTAAAAATGACGCTTTTCCTGATAAAGATTTAGAAGAAAGATTAGCTCTTCAAGTGGGCGCTACTTATACCAAGGAAATCATGCCTGGCTATGTAGTCACTGTAAAAGTCAAATCCTTGAAGCCTTTCCAAGCAACTGAAATCTATAAAAAACGGATGGAAGCGCAAGGGGCTACAGAAGCTGAAAAAGCAACCTATGATCCAAATGCAAAAAATGGATATGTAAAGGGTGTTACTTCAAAAGGCGCTCGAGACGCTTTTAACAACGGCGAAGTAGCTGAAGTTGTTGCCGACGCCCAAAACCGTTGGACTGAAATCAAATTCGAAAACATTGATACGAAAAATAAAAAGACTACCATCAGTTCAGCTTTGAATGGTGGAAATATTGGGGTTCAGTTTGAAATTTCTGCAACCTTCCGTGGCAAGACAGTTAAGCCAGCTGTTGTTATGGCTGATGGCGAATCTGCTAACCCTGGTGAATTTGTTATGTTCACTACCAATGGAGGGGGTTGGCAACACATTGGGGAATGGAAGAAAACTACTAGACCATCTACCTCTGTAACTTATGAACCACAAGATACAGAGAACCTTTTTGGATCTACACCTAAATATAATAACCTCAACCTAAGACAACTTCGTGAATCTAATGAAGTTGGACCAGATAAGAAACCAGTAGCTTGGAAGTACTTTGGGAATCCTGATAAAGTTACAGGTGGATTAGGTACTGGAATCTTTGGACCAAACATTTCTGAAGGAAATAGAGCTGTTCCGCTTGTGATGACACGTGGCGCGTCTGAAGTGGGACTTTATATCGCTTCAGCTGGTAAACAGTCTGCAATGCTTGGATTCTTCCCGATTGATGAAGGAGATGCTCCTGAGTCATACGGTAAGGCTATGCATACGATTGCAACTGTAGATGGTGTCACTGGTGCCAAAGTATCTCAACCATATCTTGGTAATGTGAGTCCAGATATGGATGAAAACACGACACTTGACTGGTTTGGCGATGATAACGCAACGTCGGCTGATGAAGGAATTAACCAATTGCTTCCAGAAGAACTCAAAGGGACAACCAATGAGATGATCAAGATGGACCGTACCAAACCAGGCAACTACAAGTTGTCAGTTCAAGCTCATACAGACGGAGCTTCAGAAGCTTATATCTACGGTTGGGTGGACTTCAACCAAAACGGCACCTTTGAGGAAGATGAACGTTCTGATCTTGCAAAAGTGACCCAAGATGGTACAGTCGAGTTGACTTTTGCTAACAGCAAGACTTACATCGATCCTAGCATCAACGAACTAGGTGCTCGTGTTCGGATTGCTAAGAAAGCTACTGAGATTGAAAAACCAACTGGTATGGCTTTCTCAGGGGAAGTAGAAGACTTTAAGACTCAAATCACTCACCCACCAAAAGGGGAATTTAAGGAAACTTCAGGCCCTCAGGGTTCGAAACAAACAGCAACTGTTGCCTTTACAGCACGTGGAGAGCAAAAGTATGAACGTAACTCTAAGGCAGTCATTGACGAGACTGTAGAACCATACATCGTTGATCAAGATGGCAACCGTGCAACTCTAGATGCAGCAGGTTATTACGTAGTGCCAGGTCAAGGTAAATACAAGATCACTGCCAATGGTAAAGATGTAGATGTTGAGTTTATCCCAGAAGATAACTTCCTTGGAACTGCTGATGGGATTACAATCCGTCGTGTAGATAGCAATGGCTACGACACTGGTTGGTCAACAAAATTCCCAGATCAAGAAGCGAACATTAATGGTCAGTTGAACACCATGGATGGTCAATACGTTCCAACTGTCACACCGATCGATATTGAAGGGGTTGACAAGACATCGACTGATGTTCAAGGTGCAACGCAAACAGGAACACCAACCTTTAATACAACTGAAACTAACGCAAATGGAGACAAGATTGCTGTTACTCCAAGTTCAGAATATCCTGCTAAGTTGGTTGACCCAGCTACAGGACTTACAATTGATGCGACTTCTGTAACAGTAGCAGGAGAAGGAACTTACGCGATCAACCCTACAACAGGTGAAGTGACCTTCACTCCAGAACCAAGCTTTACTGGTACAGCCAAAGGTGTGGAAGTTACATTATCAGCGCCAGTTGGTCGAAACAAAAATGGTAAGGTTCAAGCAGAGTACGTTAAGACTGCAACTGCTAAGTACACACCAACTGTCACACCAATTACAGTGACTCCTACAGATAAAGTTTCTGAAGACATTCAAAATGTTCCTCAAACACAAACACCAACCTTTGATTTGAGCAACGATAAGACTGCTGAAATCACAAGCAAGAAATTGGTGGATCCAGCAACTGGTCAACCAACAGATGAAACGACAGTAACTGTAGCAGGTGAAGGTAGCTATACAATCGATCCAACAACTGGAGCGGTAACCTTCACTCCTGAAAAAGACTTTGTTGGGACTGCTACGGGTGTAACGGTTCAAGCAACCGCAACGATTACAAATGCCAACGGCGATACTGCAACCATTACCTCAGATGCTACTTACACACCAACAGTGGTGGCTGCTGTTCCAACTGCAAGCCCTGCATCTTCTAAAGATGTTCAAGGTGCCGCTCAAACAGGAACACCAAGCTTTGCAGGAACTACTGTTCAAGTAAATGGTGAAGATAAAGCTATCACGATTAAAGACAGTAGCTATACACTCTTGGATAATGATGGTAACGAAGTTTCAAGCACACCAGCTTATGCGGCTGATGGCACAACCGTGATCGGTAACTTCACAATTGATCCAGCAACTGGCCAAGTAACCTTCACACCGACTGATAAGTCATACACCGGTGCAGTTACACCAGTTAAGGTTCAAGCTGAAAGCTCAAACGGTATTAAGGTGGATACAACTTATACACCTGAGATCGTTCCAGTAACTCCAACAGCTACACCAGCAGAAACAACAGACATTCAAGGTGCTACTCAAACAGGTAAACCTGAATTTAAGGGTGGAACTGTAACAGTTGATGGCGTTGAGAAAACTGTTGAAATCAACGAAG